>JAJYCN010000397.1 GCA_021778335.1 Acidobacteriota bacterium
CGCCGAAGTCCGGCATATCATCCTCCGGGTCGATCAGGAACGTCTCAGCTACGAGGAGGGCCAGAGCGTCGGGGTCCTCGTTCCCGGCCCGCATGAGTTTGGAAACCGGTACTATATGCGGCTCTATTCCATCGCCAGCCCCCATCGCGGCGAAGCCGGCAAGCCGGATATGTTCTCGCTCTGCGTCCGCCGCTGTTTCGGCATCGACCCGGTAAGCGGCGAACGCTATCCCGGCAAGGCCTCCAACTATATTTGCGATCTGAAAGCAGGCGACTCCGTGCAGATCACCGGCCCTTACGGCCTCGCCTTTGCGCCGCCCAAGGATCCTGCGTCGAACCTCATCATGATCGGCGCCGGAACCGGAATCGCCCCGTTCCGGGCCTTCCTCCAACACATCTACGAGGAGCAGGGCGGTTGGAAAGGCGTCGTCCGCTTGTTCTACGGCGCGCGCAGCGGCGCCGAACTGCTCTACATGAACGACCAGCGGAAAGACATCTCGATGTACTACACCCGAAATACCTTCAAGGCATTCGAAGCGCTCAGCCCGCGGCCCCACTTCGACGAGGCGCCCGACATCGAGCGCCCTCTCAATGAACATGCCTCCGAGATCTGGAAGCTCATCCGGAGTCCGAAGACGCACGTGTACCTGGCGGGTTCGCGGATCGCGGCCGAAAAGTTTGACCGGGTCATGATTCACGCCGCCCGTTCGGACCGCGCCTGGTTCGCCGCCCGGCACGAACTCGTCGCGCAGCGCCGCTACTCCGAACTCCTCTACGACTGACTTATTGTAAGTCCACGGCGCAGCGGAAGCCGATCGTAGCGGACCGGTCCATGCCCGGCGACAGCAGTAAGTACTTACCGTGCTCGTCCAGGCGATACGCCTGGGGAAAATACCACTTGCTACTTTGCGGCTGGTAGTAACTTCCTCCTCGCAATACGGCCGCGCGCGTATGTTCGTCGGTGTATTCGTCCGTCCATTGCCACACTTGGCCCGCCAGGTCCGTGATGCCGAAGGGACTCGCGCCGCGTTCGCTCCCCACATCGGCCGGAGCCCTCATCGTTCGCCCTTTGTCGGGCGCCGGCACGCGAGTGGCGTCCCACTCGTTGCCCCACGGGTACGCCCTGCCGTCGCCGCCCTGCGCGGCGTACTGCCACTCCCATTCATGCGGCAGTCGCTTGCCGGCCCATTTCGCGTACGCGCGGGCGTCTTCGAGAGACACCCACGTCACCGGCTTGTTCTCCCAGCCCGCCGGAGGCTCGCCGCCGCGCCAATCGCGGAGAAAATTGTGATCGTCGGCAGGGCGATAGTGGCTGGCCGCAAGAAACCGCGCGAACTCCGCGTTCGTTACCGGATGCCGGTCCATCGCGAAGCGCTGCGCGTGCATCGCGTGCAAATGCTGGCGGCGCGGGCTGTCTTCCCAGGGATACTGGACATCGACGCCGGTATCGTTGCCGCCTTCGATCTCGATGCCGGAAACGCGGAACAGATAATCAGCCGCGGGAATGGCAACCATGCCCGGCGGTGCGGAAGCTTTGGCCGATGTGGGTTCGATCGCAACTAACTTCTGAGTAAGTACGTGCCACTGCTTTGAGTAACTGGCGAGCGGACGCACCGACAGAGCGCGCATCTGCGCCAGCAGACGCGAGGCGCGGCCGCTCAGAGTTCGCGTGGCCAGGACCGCGCCGAATCCGTGCGCTTCCAGCGCGAAGCGCAGCACCGCCGTGCCTCCCTGTGTCTCCGGTTGAAGCTCGGCGCCATTCCACAAGTCGTAGTAGCGCATGCCGGACTCGGCTCGCACTTCCATCTCGCCGCCGTCGAGGGAAAACTCATTCCGGTTGACGATCGTCCACAGCGTTTCGCCGTTGAGAAGGAACCGGCTCGCGAAGGCGCCGTACTGTAGCATCGGCGCGTAGGGTTCCCAATCCGCGCTGACGAGCATCGGCGCCATCGCGCGCTCAATGAGCGAGATGCGCCGCAGGGCCTCGGCATCGCGGTCGTCAATCTGGTTCCAGATGCCCCAGATGTTTTCCCAGCTCTCATAACCCACGCCGTTGAAGAACGCGGCTTGCAGATCGTCGGTTTTGTCCCGCGCCCAACGGTCGCAGACGTTAACAAGATGGCGCGGCTCCAGCCACTTGTAGAGGCTCACCATCGGCTCGAACGGATATTTCCAATACCCCCAGCTCATCGTGTTCCACCCGAGCGCCTCGCCGGGAGTTTCCGGCGCGCCTTCCGGCTCGAACCCCAGCGGATGTCCCACGCGCTCGGCGGCGTCGCGAAAGCTCAACGGCAGTTCGGCGAGCGTGTCCCCGTTCACGCCGTCGGCGCCGATTTCGGCCATCAGCCGCGCGGTCGCCTGCGCGTTGGGCACGCCTTCGTCCCGCGTGCCCTGGTCCCAAAGCATCACCGGGAAAAGGACACGCACGCCGTAGCGGTGAAACTCGGCGATCATGGCCCGCGCGCCCTCGATCCCGCCGGGCATGTCGCGCAGCCGGTCATACTGGTTCCGCGAGTCGATCCCGATGTTCGGGTACGTGTGCCACAGCAACACGGCATCGATGCCGCCGTAGCGGTGCTCGAGGTCCTCCAGATAGCGCTTCACAGTGTACTGGCGCGTCGAGGGGTCGTACAGATAACGGTCCTCGATCATCACCTGCGGCTGGATGAAGGCGCGCTTGGTCCAGTCAAGTTCCCTGCGGCCGTATTCATCGTCCTTGTAGCCGGCGCGGATCAGACGCTCGTGGCGGAACTGCCGCATGTCGTCGAGCCAGGCGCGCTGATCCGCGCCCGTGAGCGGAGCCTCGCCGCCCCGCGCGCAGCAGTGGCCCTCGGCCGCGGACGGATTCTTCGGTCCGGGAATCTGCTCGCCTTGCGGAGCATAGGCCGTGTCCTGCGCCACCACGCCCACTCCGCAAAACGCCGCGGCGCAGACCGCCGCAATCCAGGTTCTTCTCATCATGCTTCCGGCTCCGTTTCGCGCGATTCAATTTAGCGCAGCAGCACCGTTTCGGTGATCTGCTCGCCTAGATGGACATGAAACAAATTGCCCTGCGGATGTATCCAAAGGCCTTCGCCCTTGGGAACGGGAACCTCTTCCGGCTTGGTTACCGTCACGAAATTGTCCGTCTCGACGCCCTCCATCAAATGGCCGATATGGACGTGAAGATGGCACTGCGTGACCACCTGCGGACCGTTCAGCGCCAGCGCCCAGTCGCCGTCGGGGAAAAGCTCGCGCGCCTTGGCGATCGCCGCCGCCCAGAAGATGGTGCGCTCTTCCCCGCTCATCGCGGCAAGCGAGTGCTCATGGCCGCGCGGCAGCGCCAGCCAGCGATGGGGCTTCGCCGGGTTGATGTCTTTCAGAAAAAAAACCTGGACGTCCGGCGGCTGCTTCTCGGCTTCCCGGCACAGGCTGCAGTTGCGCGCCGCCAGCGTCTCCGGATGCGACGGGTCGCACGCGCAGATGGCCGCTCCCCGCGCGCTGAGCGCCAACGACAGCGCCAGCAGC
>JAJYCN010000109.1 GCA_021778335.1 Acidobacteriota bacterium
CTTCACCTGGCTGTTGATGATGTCCACCGACGATTCGGTGGGAGGTGGCGGTGGCGGTGGCGGTGGCGTCGTGACATTGATGGTCACGCTCTCGCTGCTGGCGCCGCCCGGGCCCTTCGCGGTAAGAGTGTAGGTGGTCGTGTCGGTGGGGTACACCTGACGCTGGCCGGAACTCTGCACTGCGCCCACGCCCTGATCGATCGACATGTCGGTCGCGTGGCTGACGTCCCAATGCAACGTAGCGGACTGGCCCTTCTGAATGGAGGTAGGCTCGGCCGAGAAGGAAATCGACGGCTTCTCCGGCGGCGGAGGAGCCGGCGCCTCGGTGATCGGCGCGGGCGGCGCGGGCGGCGCCGCGGGCGCTTTTTTCTTACACGCGGTAGCAAACGTTAGTAGCGCGACGACCGTGACCGCGGCTCCCACGTTGCGCGCAAACAACGAAGTTCTATGGCTCATCCTAATTGTGTTCTCCTTGTAATTATCGATATATCAACACGTTAGTTTACTGCTTTGCCCCATGCGGGCTTTTCGTTCGTCCCTTGGGTGGTGAGCTGGTGCTGCCCGGTCCCGTCCGCGAGCATGGTCCAGATCTGGTTGGTCCGTCCGCGGCGGGAAGAGTACACGATATGCACCCCATCCGGCGCCCAGTTGGGGTTTTCGTTCCGGCCGACACCGTGAGTTAATTGCTGAAACTCACGAGTGCCGACATCCATAACGAAGATATTATAATTCCCCGGCTCGAAGCCGCGCGTCCAGGCGAAAGCGATATGAATCCCGTCGGGGTTCCAGGACGGATTCACCGCCTCCCCCTCGCCTGTGGTCAGGCGGGAGGCATCCAGGCCGTCGGAGTTCATCATGTAAAGCTGGGGTTGGCCTCCGCGGCCACTGACAAAGACGTACGAGGAGCCTTTGGGGTTCATCTTCGGTTCAACTTCGATCGAATTTGTTCCGGTAATCCGGCGAAGGTTGCCACCGTCGAGATCGGATTCGAAAACCTGGGAAACGCCGCCGGAGGCGGTGGAATAGAGTAACAGGTGCTGGCTGTCTGGCGTGAAATCGGAGGCGGCGTTCATCGAAGCGTTTTGATTGAAGAACGGGAGCCGCCGCCCGCTCTGGAGCGAGAACATGAAGATCTCCGCCTTGTTGTGCAGAAAACTGGTAAAGGCGAGTTTCGTGCCGTCCGGCGACACGATGGGGAAAGTGGTGATGGAACGGTAGTCGGTGATCTGCTTCTGGTTGGAGCCGTCGTAGTCCATGGACCAGATTTCTTTGTGGCCGGTTCGGTCGCTAACGAAGTAGATCTTGGTTCCGGCGAGGCTGCTGGCGCCGAAGCGGGCGAGGATGTCGGCGGCGAACTGGTCGGCGACGCTGCGGGCGCCGGCATCGTCGGGCGAGCCGAGATAGACTTTGCCGATCAACTGGGCATTCTGGAGGTTTGGTTGGTGTACGTCAAAGAGCCAGCCGAATAGGGCTAACTGGCCCTGCTGGATGGCGGTGTAACCGAAAGCCAGATAGTTCGCCGAGACGGGGGAAGAGGACCAGTCGGTGAGCCAGGGCGCGGTCGAGCCAGCAGACGGCGGATGAAAGTCGGAGGGCTGCTGTGGGACGTGGAGCGGCATGACGGTCTTGGGAACCATGCGGAACTGGCCGGAATCCTGCAAGTCCTCGAAGAAGCGGGCGTTGAAGGCGGCCATGCGGGCCTGGGCGTCGCCCGCGCCGCGGAAATCCGGCACGGCGATGGCGGGGCGTTCGCCGCCGCTGATTTCGATGAGGTTGCGCTGGGTCTGGGCGAGCAGCGCCGCGGCGCCGGCTAACACAACAAGTCCGGAAAGAAGTGTTTTATTCATCGTCGTAGCTGGAAGAGAATCTCCATGGGAGCCGAACTATATCCGCCCGGCAGGTTAGGGAATGGCGAGGCTTGAAGAATGGCCCGCTGCGCCGAGAAGTCCACTGCCGGGTTGCCGCTGCTTTGCATAGTACGAATGCCGGAGATCGAACCATCCTGACGGATTTCGAAGTCCAGCACAACCGGGGGGGCCGAGGACACCCGCGCATCTACCTGGGTGGTGTCCCATTTCTGGGCGATGCGCTGCTTCACCAGGTCGAGATACCAGCCGAACTGGTTGCCGAGGGCGCTGTTGGTGTTGGCCCCAATGCCGCCGGATCCCTGCTTTTGGACCATGCGTGTGACCAGCGCCTGGCCGAGCGTACTGGTGACTTGATTGGGCAGCACCGGCTGGGGATGGAAGCGCTGGCGCTCCTGCTGGAGGCGCGCGAGATCCTTCTGCTTCTTTTTGTCCTGTATTTCAACGGCGTCTTTGTCGGGCGGGGCCTGGCGGGGCTTGGGTTGGACCTTCTCCGGCGCGGGGACCTGAGACTGCGTGTCGTTGGCGAGGGGATTGATATTGCCGGAACGGCCCGGGAGCGAAATGCTGCGAACGGCGTCGATGCCAACGGCGCCGCCACCGAGCGGCTGCGGGCTGCCGAACAGACCGGTATGCGTCTTCGCCCACCAGCCATAGGCGAAAAAGGAAAAGAACACGGCGGCATGAACGATAACAGACTTCGCCAGGAAGCCCCGCAGCGATTCCTGTTCGTCGAGAATGTCGGCGTGTGCCATCAGCCTTTTCCCGGGCTCTCCTCCGGCTGAAGAACGACGTTGACCTTCAGTTTGGCCTCGTTCAATGCGTTGATTACCTGGGCCAGTGCATCAAATACGGTTTCCTTGTCGGCGCGGAGATAGACTTCTGTCGCGTTGGGGAACCGCTTGCGCACTTCCTGGCCGAGAAGGTTGATGTTCACCGGCTTCTCGTTTAGGTACGACTCGCCGTCCTTCTTCACGCTGATGACGGGCAACTCGCGCGTGCTGCTGGTGGTGTGGCGGACCTTGGGCACATTGACTTCAAGACCGAAGTCCATGACGTGGGCGGTGAGCATGAAGATGATCAGAAGCACAAGGACAACGTCCACCAGGGGCACGATGTTAATTTCCGACATCGTTCCGCTGCGGTGGAAGCGTTTCCGGCCCATCCCGCCCGTTGGTTGGTCGAAGTTGAAGGCCACGCGCTTACCCTCCGAAGGTGCGTTCGGCGAGATTGAGGAATTCCAGCGCGAAGTCTTCCATGCGGGTGCCGAATTCCTTGATGTCGTTGCCGAACAGGTTGTAGAAAATCGCCGAGGGGATGGCGGCGGCAAGGCCCAGTGCGGTGGTGATGAGCGCTTCGGAAATGCCCGGGGCGACGGCGCGGAGGCTGGCGGAGCCCGACTGGCCAAGTCCCTGGAAGGCTTCGATGATGCCCCAGACGGTTCCGAACAGGCCGATGAAGGGCGATACCGTGGCCGTGGTGGCGAGGAGGTTCATGTTGCGCTCGAGTTTCGCCAGTTGCTCGCTCATGCCGAGTTGCAGGCTGCGCTCGAGGGAGAGCTTGTTCTTGAGCGTGCCCACGGTCTTCACCTGGCGGTCCACCTCACTGTAGCCGAAATCGAAGACAACGACCAGAGGAGAAATCGGGTATTGCTGGCTGGCGATGGCTGCCGCGTCGAGAGCGCCGGCCTTGCGGAAGGCGCGGAGGAACTGGCGGCTCGAGCGGCGGGCGCGCCCGAACAGACTCCATTTGGAGAAGATGACAGCCCAGGAAAAAACGGAAAGGATCAGCAGGATGACCATGACGGCTTTCGCCACCGGACTTGCAGCCTGAATGAGATCCCAAAGACTGAGTTGTAAGAGGAAGAATGCAGCGGGCGCTGTTGGCAACCAAACTCCTTTCCAGCTTTCCTCTTTTATCATAGCCGGGGGCGGGGTGTCTCGCCAATTGGAAACGTTTTTAGGCCTTTCTGTTTTTTTCGAGGACGGATTCGCTCGCGGGCTAGAATGAGGGGCGAGTGCTTGTCGAGTTGACGGTGGAAAACTACGCGGTGGTGGAGCGGGCGAAGCTGCGTTTCCATCGCGGGCTGAATGTGCTGACCGGGGAGACGGGCAGCGGAAAGTCGATCGTGGTGGATTCCCTTGCGCTGCTGTTCGGCGGGCGCGCGGCGGCGGACGTGGTGCGTTCGGGGGCGGCGGGAGCGCGTGTGGCCGCGATCTTCGAGGCGCCGCGGGCGGCGGGAGCGAGGGTGCTTCTCGAAGAAGCCGGCATCGAAGTGGAGGACGGTGAGTTGCTCGTCGAGCGCGAGGTGCTGGCCTCCGGCAAGAGCCGCGCATTTGCAGGCGGGCGCGGCGTCACCGCTTCCCTGCTCCGGGCGCTGGCGCCCTGGCTTGGCGACATTCATGGGCAGAACGAGCAGCAACAACTATTCCTGCCCACGTTCCAACTCGCGCTTCTGGACGCCTCTGCCGGGACGCCGGCGGACGAGGTTCGAGACGCGTTCCGCCAATGGCGGGCCCGCAAGGACGAGCTTGCCGCGCTGGACCGCGCCGAGCAGGAGCGGCTGCGGCAGGCCGACTTGTGGAGCTTTCAGCGGCGGGAGATCGAAGAGGCCGCGCCATCGAGCGGCGAGGATGCATCGCTTGAAGCGGAACGGCAGGTGCTGAAGAACGTCACGCGGCTGCAGGAACTCGCCGGGGCGGCGTACGATTCGCTGTACGATGCGCCGGGGAGCGCATTCTCCCAGCTTCGGACGGCGATGCGGCGCCTGGAAGAGTTGGGCCGAATCGATGTCAGCATAGGGCCGCTCGCCGAGATGCTCACCGGGGCTTCGATCGCGGTGGAGGAAGCCTCGCGGACGCTGGGCGATTATCTGGCGGGGCTGGAGGCAGACCCGGCGCGGCTGGACGCGGTAGAGTCGCGGCTGGCGGCGCTCGAGAAACTGAAGCGGAAGTACGGGCCGGAGCTGTCCGGCGTGCTTGAGTTTTTCGAAAATGTGTGTAGGCATCTCGCCGCCGCGGAGGATGCGAGCGAGCGGCGTGCGGGGATCGGGAAGCGGCTCGCGAAACTGGAGCAGGCATTTCGGAGCGCGGCGGGGCGGCTGACAGAGGCGCGGCGGCAGGCGGCCGGGACGCTGGAGAAGCGCATGAAGGAGGAACTGGACTCGCTCGCCCTCAAGGGCGCAGTGTTTCGCGTGGCGCTGGGCGAGGCGGAGTGGTCTGAGCACGGTGCCGACCAGGTGGAGTTTCTGCTCTCGGCTAATGCGGGCGAAGAGGCCCGTCCGCTGGACCGGGTTGCCTCCGGCGGCGAGCTATCGCGGATTGCGCTCGCGTTGAAGACCTGCGCTGCGGCGAAGGCGCCCAGCGGGGAAACGCCCCGCACGCTGGTGTTTGATGAAGTGGACGCGGGGATCGGCGGCAGCGTAGCCGATACACTGGGGCGGAGATTGAAACGGCTCGCGGCCCGCGATCAGATCCTGTGCGTCACGCATCTGGCACAAGTGGCGAGCTTCGCCGACCATCATTTCGTCGTAGAGAAGCGCGAGGTTGGGGGACGCACCCTGGCGGAGGTGGAGGAGTTGTCGCCCGCGGACCGGACGCGCGAGATCGGCCGGATGCTGAGCGGGCAGCAGGTGACTCCGGAAGCGCTGAAACACGCCGAGCAGATGATCCGCCGGGCCGGAAACTAGCGCACAGGGCCGCGAGCGGCGCAAGCCGCGCGGCTCCGTTGTGCGCGATTGTAAGCGAAAGGAAAAAGGGCGGGGGAGAAAGCCTCCACCCGCCCGGTGATTTGCCGCGATTCGTGACGCGCTACTCTTCTTCGCCGGCGCCCGCTTCGCCCTCGCGGCCTTCCCGTATGGCCTTCAGACGCTCTTCGCGGCGCTTGGCGCGGTCCGCCGCGCGGCGCACGAGTTCGGAACCCACCAGTTCGATGATCGCCTGCTCCGCGCCGTCGCCCTTGCGCCAGCCGAGCCGCACGACTCGCGTGTAGCCGCCCTGGCGCTGGCCGAACCGCGTGCCGAGCTTTTCGAACAGTTTTTTCACCGCGGCGGGCGTTTCCAGAAACGCCGCGGCCTGCCGGCGCGAGTGAAGCGTGTCGCGCTTGGCGAGCGTGATCATGTGCTCGACCAGAGGCTTGATCGCCTTCGCCTTGGGAACCGTGGTGATGACGCGCTCGTTCTCGATGACGTTGGTCACCAGAGTTTTCAGCAGCGCCTTGCGCGCGCCCACGTCGCGCTTGAGTTTGTATCCGCCTCGTCTATGACGCATTGGGCTACTCCGCCTCCTCGCCGATCAGATCGTCGCCGCCCGAGCCGGCCGCAAGCGGCGGAACAACGCCGCCCGGAGCCACGAGGCGGCCTTGGGCATCATACTTCATGCCGAAGCCGAGACCCAGGTTCCCGAGGATCTCCTTGATCTCGTTGAGCGACTTCCGGCCAAAATTCTTGGTTCGCAGCATCTCCGCTTCGGTCTTCTGCACCAGGTCGCCAATGGTTTGAATGTTGGCGTTCTTGAGGCAGTTGTAGGAGCGGACGCTGAGTTCGAGTTCCTCGACCGAGCGGGACAACACTTCGTTCATCTGGCTGACGGCGCGGTCCGCGGGCTCTTCGCTGGCCTCGGCGATCTCTTCAAAGTTGATGAAGATCGTCATGTGGTCCTTAAGCAGCTTGGAGGCCTGGCCGATCGCGTCTTGCGGGGAAATCGCGCCGTTGGTCCACACTTCGAGTGTGAGTTTGTCGTAGTCGGTGGTCTGGCCCAGACGCGCGCCCTCGACGGCGAAATTCACCTTGCGGACGGGAGAGTGAACCGAGTCGATCGGGATGTAGCCGATCGGCAGGTCCTCGTCGAAGTTGCGGTCCGCCGCGACGTAACCGCGGCCGGCCTTGAGACGCACTTCTATGCTGAGCTTGCCACCCTCGCTGACGGTGGCGATCGGCAGGTTGCGATCGAGCACCTCGACGTCGGAGTCGGTCTCGATCTGCCCGCTGACCACGAGGCCGGGCTGATCGACCGTGAGGCGGGCCGTGCGGACGCCTTCACCGGTCATCTTGAACGGCACCTGTTTGAGGTTGAGGATGATATCGGTGGCGTCCTCGACCACGCCCGGGATCGGGCTGAATTCGTGAGCGACCCCCTCGATGCGGACCGCCGTGATAGCGGCGCCTTCAATCGAGCTGAGCAGCACGCGGCGCAACGCGGTGCCGATGGTAGAACCAAAACCGCGTTCGAACGGCTGCGCGGTGAACATGCCGTACCGCTCGGTGAGTGTTTCGGTGTTGGCGGCGAGCCGTTTCGGTTTTTGAAACCCTTTGAACATATTTGACTCCTTGTTCCTCGAGGCGTTTTGCGCCGGCTACTTGGAATACAACTCCACGATCAACTGTTCGTTGAGCTGAATCTGCACCAGGTCCTCGCGCTTGGGCTGCGACAGCACGCGCGCCTTCAGCGCATCGCGATCGACTTCGAGCCAGTTCGGCGCCGGAGCGTGGGCCGTGGCGTCGCGCGCGGCCAGAATTCCGGCGTTCGTCTTGCTTTTGGCGCGGATCTCGACGACGTCGTTGGGCTTGACCGTATAGGAGGGAATGTTCACCTTGCGGCCGTTCACTTCCACATGGCCATGGCGCACTACCTGCCGCGCCTGCGCCCGGCTGGTGCCGAAGCCCATCCGGTAAATCACATTGTCCAGGCGCCGCTCGAGCATGTTGAGCATGTTGTCGCCGGTGACGCCTTTCATGGCGGCGGCTTTCTCAAACAGGTTGCGGAACTGGCCTTCGAGCAACTGATAGTAGCGGCGCGCCTTCTGCTTCTCTCGAAGCTGGAGACCGTAGCCGACGATTTTCGGCTTGCGGTCCTTGCCATGCTGGCCGGGCGAGAAATTGCGTTTCTCGATGGCGCACTTCTCCGTATGGCAGCGCTCGCCCTTCAGGAACAACTTCATGCCCTCACGCCGGCATTGCCGGCAAACGGGGCCGATATATCTTGCCATTTACCTTTCTCCTGACTTGCGGTTAAGGTGCAGTTTACAAGCCCGCGCCAGGCGCCGGCTCTTCGTCCTGCTTGCCAAAAAGCGCAACCGCGCCCGCATCGGGGAACGGCTGCAAAAAATCAAACGCGGCGCTTCTTCGGCGGCCGGCAGCCGTTGTGCGGAATCGGCGTGACGTCCTTGATCGAACGGACTTCGATCCCGGCCGTTGCCAGAGCGCGCACCGCCGATTCGCGGCCGGCGCCCGGTCCGCTCACCCGTACCTCTACCGAACGCAGGCCGCTCTCCTTCGCCTTATTGGCGGCCGTGAGAGACGCCTGCTGGGCGGCGAACGGGGTGGCTTTACGCGAACCGCGGAAACCGAGCGACCCGGAACTCGACCAGGAGAGCACATTGCCCAACGGATCGGTGATGGTAACGATGGTGTTGTTGAACGAAGCCTGGACGTACACCACGCCGCTCGGGATATTCTTCTTTTCCTTCTTTTTGAAGGTCTTCTTTTTTGTCGCTTTTGCTGGAGCCTTGGCCATTCTCGCGCTTCCTTAGGTTTTCGCCGACGCCTTCTTCTTGTTCGCCACCGTGCCGCGCCGCGGACCCTTGCGAGTGCGCGCGTTGGTGTGCGTGCGCTGGCCCCGGACCGGAAGACCGCGCCGGTGCCGCAGTCCGCGGTAAGAACCCATCTCGATGAGGCGCTTGATGTTCATCGAGAGTTCCTTGCGCAGGTCGCCCTCGACAAAACCCTCCGCCTCAATCAGCGTACGGATCCGGTTGACCTCGTCTTCGGTGAGGTCCGCCACTTTCTTGCCCGGATCGACTCCCGCCCGGTGAAGCAAAGACTGCGAGCGGCTCCGCCCGATGCCATAAATGTAGGTCAGGCCGATTTCAGCCCGCTTCTTCGCCGGTAAATCAACACCCGCAATTCGCGCCATAGTTCTCTCTTATCCCTGCCGCTGCTTATGCTTGGGATTCACGCAAGACACCCGGACCACCCCATGGCGGTGAATGATCTTGCACTTGTCGCAGATCTTTTTTACTGATGCCCGTACTTTCATCGTCTGAACCTATCCTTCAAGTAACTTCACCAGGCGGCCCCGTCCCGGATCATGCGGTGAAAGCTCCACCTCGACCCGGTCTCCCGGCCGCACCCGCTCAAAATTCCTAACCGCCGCGCCGGCCGGGTGAACCACCACGACCGACTCATTCTCCAACTTCACCCGGTACAACCGGCGCGGCAGGATTTCCATCACTACCGCAACCGACGTCATGGCGCCTTACGGCCGGGTCAACACCCACGGACCGTTTTCCGTGATCGCCACGCAGTGCTCAAAGTGCGCCGAATACGACCCGTCCTTCGCCACCGCCGTCCACCGGTCCGGCTTCACAGCCGTTTCCGGCCGGCCGAGATTTACCATCGGCTCGATCGCCAGAACCATGCCTTCCTTCAGGCGCGGATTCTCGTTCTTGCGGTCCACGTAATTGGGAACCTGCGGTTCTTCATGCAGCTTGGTCCCAATCCCGTGGCCAACGTACTCGCGAACCACCGAAAATCCGTTCGACTCCACGTGCTGTTGCACGGTGCCGCAGATGTCGAACAAACGGTGGCCGACGCGCGCCTGGCCGATCGCCATATCGAGCGATTCCTCGGTCACGCGCAACAGCCGCTTAACCTGCTCGTTCACTTCTCCAACAGGGACCGTAATCGCCGAATCCCCGAAAAACCCGTCAATCTGCACGCCGGTGTCGATCGAAACAATATCGCCCGGCTTCAGCTTTCGCTTGGCCGAGGGCATTCCGTGAACAATTTCCTCGTTCACCGACGTACACAACACGAACGGATACCGCGAACCCGCCGCCGGAACGTAATAGTTCTTGAAAGCGGGCTTTGCGCCGGCATCTTTCATCATCCGTTCGGCTGCGGCTTCCAAATCCTGGGTCGTAACACCTTCGCCGACCATGCCCGCAAGTTCCTGCAAAATCTTCCAGACGAGCAATCCAGCCCGGCGCATGCGCTCGAGCTCGCCCGCATTCTTGCGAACGATCATTGCCTAACTACCCTGCCCTCCAAGGAGCAGGAAACGGAAGTCGAAGTACAGACGCACAAACCCAGTTTCTCAATTGTAGCGCAATTTTTTTGCCACTCCGGTTCCGCCTCAGGCGCTGGCGCTCCGGCGGCCGCGAATCCGGCCGGAACGGGGCGTGAATCCCTCATAGTGGCGCATAATCAACTGCGCTTCCACCTGGTTGATCGTGTCCATCGCCACGCCAACCACAATCAGCAGCGAAGTGCCGCCGAAATAAAAACTTACGCCAAGGCCGTCGAGCAGCCAGCGGGGAAAATACGTATCGATCCAGTTGCCGATGAGCGGCAGGCGCTGGAGCTTGATGCCCGCGATCATGATCTGGGGAATCAGCGACAGGATGGCGAGATACAAACCGCCCACCACGGTGATCCGGGTCAGAATCTTGTTCATGTAGTCGGCGGTATTCTTGCCCGGCCGGATGCCCGGAATGAATCCGCCGAATTTCCTCATGTTGTCCGCCGCTTCGTTCGGATTAAAAATGATTGACACGTAGAAGAAGCAGAAGAACATGATCAACACGGTGAACAGCAGGTAATACGTCGGTGTGCTGCCCATCATCGAGTTCAGCATCGAACTCAAGAAGGGATTGTTCTTAAACAGCGGGACCTGCGCGAGCGATCCGGGGATGGCCAGCAGCGAGGAGGCGAAAATAACCGGGATCACGCCGCCCGCGTTGACCTTCAGCGGCAGGTGCGTCGACTGGCCGCCCATCATCCGCCGCCCCATCACGCGCGTGGCGTACTGGACGGGAATGCGGCGCTCGCCGCGCTCCACCAGCACAATAAAGGCGACAACGGCGATCATGACCGCCAAAATCAGGATCAACTGGAACGGATTCCACTGGCGGGTGACGAAGACGTTCGTATATATTTCGTTGATGGCGCGCGGCAGGCCGACGACGATGCCGGCAAAAATGATCAACGACATGCCGTTGCCGATGCCCCGCTCGGTGATCTGCTCACCGAGCCACATAATGAATGCGGTCCCCGTGGTGAGGCTGAGAATCGTCATCAGGATGAAGCCGATTCCCGGGTTCAACACGAAGCCCCCTTCGGACTTTTCAAGCGTCACTGCGATGCCGAACGACTGAACGAGCGCCAGGACGACCGTCAGATAGCGCGTCCACTGGGTGATTTTGCGGCGGCCGAGTTCGCCTTCCTTCTGCAGCTTTTCGATGGTCGGGATGACGACCGCCAGCAACTGCAGGATGATCGACGCCGTGATGTACGGCATGATGCCAAGCGCGAAAATGGTGAGCCGGCGGAACATGCCGCCGCTGAACAGGTCGATATAGCCGAACAGAGTGCCCGAGTTCCGCGAGAAGAACTCCGACAGTTTGTTCGCGTCAATGCCGGGCGTGGGGATGTGCCCGCCGAGACGGTACACCGCCAGCAGGCCAAGCGTGAACAGCACCCGGTTTCGCAGATCCGGCACCCGGAAGATATTGCCGAACGCATCCAAGAACTTCGTCATAGCAACCCCGCTACCGCGGCTCTACTTCGCCTTCGCCACGCCCCGCTTCACGGGGGCGGGCGGTGGAACTTCAATCTTTTCTAAACTGCCGCCAGCCTTCTCGATTTTGGCCACGGCGGACGCCGAAAACAAGTGGGCCTTCACGCGGATCGGACGCGTCAACTCGCCGGTGGCGAGGATCTTCAGTCCATCCCCGAGTTTCTTGACTACGCCGAGTTCGAGCAGGCGGCCCGGATCGAACGTGTCGCCCGGCAGGATGTCCAGCCGGCCGAGGTTCACGATCGCGTACTCTTTGCGGAAAATGTTGTTGAAACCGCGCTTGGGAAGGCGGCGATGGAGCGGCATCTGGCCGCCCTCGAAGCCGCGCATCATCGAATAGCCGGAAACCGACTTGGCGCCTTTGGCGCCGCGCCCGGAGTACTTGCCGCGCCCGGTGCCCATGCCCTGGCCGACGCGCTGCTTTTTATGTTTTTGGCCGGCCGGCGGCCGGAGATTGCTCAAGTTCATGGTTCGCTCTTTCCGCCTATTTCACCAGCGCCAGCAGATGCGGCACCTTCTTCACCATGCCCCGGAACCCGGGCGTGTCGGGCCGTTCGACGACCTGATTCATCTTCCGCAGTCCGAGGGCACGGACAATCACCTTGTGCTTTTCCGGAGTGCAGATCGGACTGCCGATCAGCTTGATCTTGATCTTTGCTTCCGCCATTGGGTGCTCCGCTTACTGAACCTTTTCCGGCGCCAGGCCGCGCATATCGGCCACTTCGGCCTTGTCGCGTAACTGCTCGAGGGCCGCGATCGTCGCCTTGACGACGTTGTGCGGGTTGTGCGAACCGATCGATTTCGTGAGCACGTTGGGGATGCCGACGGCCTGGATGACCGCGCGCACCGGTCCGCCGGCGATGACACCGGTTCCGGCTGGAGCCGGCTTCAGCAGCACGAGGCCGCTTCCGAACCGGCCGAGCACGGGATGGAGGATGGTCGTTTCCAGCACGTGGATCTTCCGCAGATTCTTCTTGGCCGCTTCAATGCCCTTCTTGATCGCCGCGGGCACTTCTTTCGCTTTCCCGGTTCCGAAGCCAACGATCTTGGCGCCCGGATCGCCGATCACCACCAGCGCCGAGAAGCTCAGGTTCTTGCCGCCCTTCACCACTTTGGTGACGCGGTTAATCGACACGACCTGTTCCTTCAGGTTCAGGTTCGCGCTGTCGATGCGCTTTTGCGTAGGTGTCGCCGCCATTTGAGTTAAAACTCCAGTCCTGCTTCGCGCGCGGCGTCGGCGAGCGCCTTTACGCGCCCGTGATACAGATACCCGCCGCGGTCGAAAACAACCTTCGTGATGCCTTTTTCCCGTGCCCGCTCAGCCACCAGCTTGCCGATTTCCTTCGCGCCGGCCAGGTTGCCACCGCTCGCCACACCCGCCTTTTTCTCGGTCGAGGACGCAGCCACCATGGTCTGGCCCTTTCGATCGTCGATGACCTGCGCGTAGATATGATTCAGACTCCGGAACACAGCCAACCGCGGCCGCTGCTCGGTGCCGTGCACCCGCTGCCGGATCCGCGAGTGAATCCGCCGGCGGACCTGGTCCTTGGAATGATTCGCCATTACTTGCCTCCGGCGCCGGTCTTGCCGGCCTTCTTGCGGAGCACTTCGCCCGCGTACCGCACACCTTTGTTCTTATATGGATCCGGCGGACGCAGCGCGCGGATGTTGGCCGCGACCTGACCCAGAAGCTGCTTGTCGAACCCCGACAAGGTCACCTGCGTCTGCTTCTCCACCTTCATCTCGATGCCGTCCGGCAGCAGAACCTCGATCGGATGCGAGTAACCGAGCGTGAACGTGGCGATTTTCCCCTTCACGTCCGCGCGATAACCGGTTCCCTGAATCTCGAGCTGCCGGGTGAAACCGCCGGAAACCCCTTGAATCGCATTGGCGAGCAGCGCGCGCGTCAAGCCGTGCGCGGCCGCGTACTGGTCGCCATCGCGCGTGAGTTCGATCGTGCCCGCCTTTTCGCGGACTGCTACGCCCGGCTGCACCGGCACCGTAAGCTCGCCCTTCGGCCCCTTGACCTGAAGCTGTTCACCAGCCTTCACGGTCACGCCCTTGGGGAGCGGAATCGGTCGTTTTCCTACTCTCGACATGGTGGTCTCGTTCTCCCGGCGTCCTTGCTACCAAACCCGGCAGAGCAGTTCGCCGCCGACGTTCTCACGCCGCGCCGCCGAGCCGGTCATGACGCCTCTCGGCGTCGTCAAAATGTTAATTCCCAACCCGCCAAGAACCGGCGGCGCTTCCTTGCTGCCCACATACACGCGGCAGCCCGGCCGCGACACGCGCTCGATGCGCGAGATCACAGGCACGTTGCCCGGCGTGTACTTCAGGTATATCCGGATGCTCTTCTTGCCGCCGTCTTCGGCCATCTTGAAGTTGGAGATGTAACCCTCTTCCTTCAAAATGCGCGCGATGTCCATCTTCAGCCGCGAGGCCGGCACATCCACTTTCGGGTGGCGCGCCTGGAGCGCGTTCCGCACCCGGGTCAGCATATCGGCGATGGGGTCGCTCGTCGTCATTCGCTAAACCTCTTCCAATCCGGCGTCCGCTACCAGCTCGCCTTAATAACTCCCGGCACCTCGCCGGCGAGCGCCAACTGCCGGAAACAGATCCGGCAGAGATGAAACTTCCGCAGATACCCGCGCGGCCGCCCGCACCGGAAACACCGGTTGCGCTTGCGGCAGGCGAATTTCGCCTTCTTCAGTTCCTTCGAAATCTTCGCGGTCGTCGCCATCGCTTCTTCCTCTTTCGCTTCCCTACTGCCGGAACGGCATTCCCATCTGCTTCAACAGGGCCAGGCCCTCGGCGTCGCTCTTGGCGGTGGTGGTGATGCAGACGTTCATGCCCTTCACCTTTTCCACCTTGTTGTAGTCGATCTCCGGGAAGATCAACTGGTCCTTGATGCCGAGCGTGTAATTGCCCCGGCCGTCGAACGACTTCGGCGACACGCCGCGGAAGTCGCGAACGCGGGGCAGAGCCACGTTCATCAAACGGTCGAGAAACTCGTACATGCGGTCGCCGCGCAGGGTCACCATGCAGCCGATCGACATGCCTTCGCGGAGCTTAAACGCCGCGATGGATTTCTTGGCTTTGGTCACCACCGGCTTCTGTCCGGCGATCAGGCCCAATTCCTGCGCCGCGCCGTCCATCAGCTTTTGGTTCTGCGTCGCTTCGCCAAGGCCGATGTTGACCGAAATCTTCTGGATCTTGGGAACCGCCATCGGGTTCTTGTACCCGAATTCCTTGGTCAGTTCCGGAACCACTCGCTTCAAGTAATGCTGTCTTAGTCTCGCCGCCATGTTCTTCCCTGCCGCAGCTCCTTACTTCGCGCTCTTATCCAGCGGCTCGCCCGTCCGCCGCGCCACGCGCACGCGCCGCGCCGAAACGCCAACGCCTTCCACGCGGTAACTGATCCGCGTCGGCCGCCCGTCGCTGGCCAGCACCATGATGTTGGACAGCGCAATCGGTCCCTCGCGCTCGGCGATGCCGCCTTTAATCTGCTGGGAGGGGTTCGGCTTGGTGTGGCGCTTGACCATCATGACGCCTTCCACCACCGCCGTCCCCTTGGTGCGGTTCACCGAAAGCACGCGGCCGGTCTTACCCCGGTCGCGGCCGGAAATCACCTTCACCATGTCGTCCTTGCGAATTCGTGTCTTCACCGGCTCGGCCGGGTTCCTTTTCCGCATCGCCACGTCAGATCACCTCCGGCGCCAGCGAGACGATCTTCATGAAACGCTTGTCTCGCAACTCGCGCGCCACCGGGCCGAATACACGGGTGCCAACCGGCTCGCCGACATCGTTGATGAGCACGGCGGCGTTGGAATCGAACCGGATGTAGGTGCCGTCCTTGCGGCGGGATTCCTTGCGCATCCGGACGATCACGCACCGCACTACCTTCCCCTTCTTAATGCTGGAGTCCGGGGCGGCTTCCTTCACGCTGGCCGTGATCACGTCACCCAGGCCGGCCCGCAGCCCCAAGTCGCCGCCACGCGGCAAAATGCACTGCAGCTTCCTCGCGCCGCTGTTGTCGGCGACTTCGAGGATGGTTCTCATCCCGATCATGACTTCCTCCCGGCGCCCTTCTTGCGGATTTCCGGCGCGGCCCCGGCGGCTTCAAGCGCGCCGCGGTCCACTCCGGTATCCACCGCCTGGCGGACAATTTCGCCCAACCGCCAGCGCTTCAGGCGGCTCAGCGGGCGGCACTCGACGATCCGCACCACGTCGCCAACCTTGGCCTGGCTCTGCTCGTCGTGCGCATAGAACTTCTTGCGCTTGGTGACAATCCGCTTGTACAGCGGATGCGGCACGCGCCGCGTCACCTCAACGACGATCGTCTTGCTCATTTTGGCCGAGACAACCTGGCCTACCTTCTCGTTCTTATTTCCCGTCTTTTGCGCTTCCCCGGCCATCGCTTACTTGCCTTTCTTCTTTCCCTTCGCCGCCGGCGTCAACTCCGGGTTGATCTCCCGCTGCCGCTGAATGGTCAGCATGCGCGCCTGGTCCTTTTTCAGGGCGCGGTACTTCTTCAAACCTTCCAACTGCCCCATGCCCATCTGGAAGCGCAGCCGGAAAAGCTGCTCCTTCGCATCACGCACCTCGGTGGAAAGTTCGGTCTCGTCGTAATCTCGAATCTTGTCGGCTTTCATCGCTCGTCTTCCATCCGCTGGACTACAGAGACTCCTCGCGAGTCACCAGCTTGGTCGGCAGCGGCAGTTTCATCGCCGCCAGCCGCATCGCCTCGGCCGCCGTCTCACGCGGCACGCCTTCCATTTCGAACAAAATCTTGCCGGGACGGATCACCGCCACCCACTGCTCCGGCGCGCCCTTGCCCTTACCCATACGGGTTTCCGCGGGCTTCTTCGTGATCGGCTTGTCGGGGAACAACCGGATCCAAACCTTGCCGCCGCGCTTGATGAAGCGCGTCATCGCAACACGGGCCGCTTCAATCTGCCGGTCCGTAATCCAGCCGCACCTCATCGCCTTCAAACCGAAATCGCCGAAGGCCAGCGACGAACCGCGCCAGGCCTTACCGGCCATCCGGCCGCGCTGCTGCTTGCGGTATTTCACCTTCTTGGGCATCAACATGGCGTCAAGTCTCCCTTAATCTCAGCCCTTACTCGCTCTTCGTCTCGCCGGAGCGCGGCTCGGTTTCCGCCGGCGCCTGGAACTCGACCTTGCGCGGCGGCGTCAACGGCGGAAGAATCGGCCCGCCCATCCGCTCGCCCGGAGGCGGCGCCTGCTGCAGGCCACCGGCCGGAGCAGCTTCGGGCGCGGGCGGCGCACTGACCGGCGATGGAGCCCGGCGCTCGCGCCGCTCCCGGTCCCGCAACGGCGCACGCCGCGGCGCGGGCACGTGACGCAGCGATACCCGCCGTCCGCCTTCGATAATCTCGCCCTTGTACACCCAGCACTTAATCCCGATCACACCGTA
>JAJYCN010000398.1 GCA_021778335.1 Acidobacteriota bacterium
ACTGCCGGCGCTTCCTACTCTCGCGGATGCGGGCGCAGACGCCGACGATGTAGTTCAGCGGGTCCAGGCCACGGTGATGCGGTTGAAGACGCAACTTCCGGATTTCTTATGCCGGAAGACAATCACGTCGCAGCTACGGACGCGCCGGCGGGTCCTCCAGCAGACCGTCATCGTTTCGCGCTTCACGGGCCGGCAGATTCAGTCGTCTAAGACGGACCTAAGCTTCGACGAAACGCGGGTGGTTCATAGCGTGAACGGATGCCCGCGCCGCGCCAATGGCCCCCTCCGGCGCCGTTTCTGTTCACCGGGGGGTTCAGATCTACTCGCGGGTCGAGGTTTGGGGCTCTCGGGACGACTTACCACAGTTACCACCTCGAATCACAAGATAAGCCGGCGATTGTCATCGCATTCAATACCCAAGGCCACAGGCTGCCGGCCCTCAGCAATAGCAGTTTCGACTTTGCTTACCGGGGCTACGGGACAGCCTGGATCAACCCGGCGACCATTGCAGGCGACACCTATCCGCTTCCGGCCACGGTGCTGGTGCGCGAGAAACTCCCGGATACGAGCCTGCCGCTTTTCGGCGTCTTCCGCGCGGAGTATCGAGATTACCGGAAATTTACAGCGGCCAGCGAATTCGAGGCCGTACCGTGATTTCCGCCGCCGTTCGACTCAGGCGGCGATGCGCCGCCGCGCCAAGCCGGGAGTTAGAGCAGCGGCGCAGAGGCCGAGTAAGTGAAGCGACCAATAGGCGAGCCCCGCAACGATCCCGGCCGGAATTTCGTAGACGGGAATACCGAGTTTGGCGTATCGCCGTAGCGGGCGGACGAATGCCTGCCCTACTCCGACCGCAAAGCGCGCCAGCGTCCGGGCCGGCCCGTAGGCGAGATAGTTATCCCGCCCGTGCGAGAGGCCGCGCATGAGGAAGCCGGACCCCGGCGCGGGGGCCGGATGCGCCGCGCGGGCGGCATCGTTCACCCAAATGGGAATTCCGTCGCGCTGGAGTTCTTCAACCAGAAACGCGCAAGCCCCGCGATTCGAGCCGGCCAGCGTTGGGAATGGATGCCGCTCAAAAATCTCGCGGCGGAAAGCGACGCTGTTGGCGAAGAAATGCGGGGTCCGCCGCACTCCCGAACGGCCGCTTCGCGGCTCGAAGAACCAGAACATGGCTACGGCGTCCGCGTACCAGTTCCCGCACTGCGGATACACCGCGCCCGCGGCGACCTGTATCTCAGGGTTGGCGAAGGTGTCCACCATGGCGCTAAGCCAATCCGGCTCGGCGCGAAGATCGCTGTCGGCGAAGACCAACAACTTACCCTGGGCGACCGAGGCGCCGTAGTTTTTCAGAGCGAAGTAAAGCGACGCGGGGGTCGAAGTTACCGGCTCGGGCGCTTCCAGAATCTTCAGTGCGAATCCCTCGTCATCGCCGCCCGCCGCGGCGCGGACTGCCGCACTCCGCCGGGCGCCAAGTGTCTCCGGCGCCCCGCACACAATCAACTCCCACTTTCCGTTTAACGAGCGCGCGTCCCGGGCCAGGGACTCGACCATTTGCAGCCCGCGCCGCTGCTCTTCGCCCCCGGCCTGGCTCCACTCCAAGACGACTGAACCTTCCACGGCGTGTGCCCTCTTACCATGTTCGGCGGAGCAGATATCGCGCGCAGCCTATCGCGAAGCCGGCCGCGCAGCAGGCGTGATAGAGCATCATCAACGGCACGCTGCGCGCGGCGAACCAGGCGCCTCGCAGGCGGCGAAAGTAGCTGAGCACGCCGGCATTCAACGCCAGATAGGCCGCACCCAATCCGACGGCCGCCCAACCGGCCTCCGGGCGCCACCGCGCGGCGACGCAGGCGCCCAGAAGCGCAAACAACGCGGCGACGGCCCAGCGCTCCGCGCGCCGCACGTTCAAGTCGTCCGGCATGCGCCGCTCGCGCAGGATCAGTTCCGTCCAGTTGGCCGCGCGGTCGAAGACATCCGTGCGAACCATGCGGTCGAGCCTCCAGCGCTTCATATGCCGCACCTTGACCCGCGCGTCGAGACGAATCTTCTGGCCGGCGCGGACCATCCGCAGACCGAGTTCGACGTCGCGCAGTTTTGTCCGGTCGAGCGCAAAGCCGCCATGGCCGGTGAACACGCTTCGGCGCACGGCGCTGCATCCGGTCCAGAACGTGGCGGCCTGCTCCCGGGCGCAGGAATGCGTGTAGGCGTGGAGCAGGTTGCGAAATTGCGAAACCAAATCCGTGCTACCCGGCGCGTCGTCATAGGCTCCGAACACGGCGGCTAACTCCGGATCCCGCTCGAGAGCCGATATCATCCGCTCGAGGGCGCCGGAGTGGGCGAGGCAATCGGAGTCGACGAAGACGATCACGTCGTTGCGTGCCGACTCCACAGCGGCGTTTCGCGCCGCATACGATCCCTCGTGTTGCCGACGAAGTAAGCGGCAGCCTTCCGGCAACGACGCGGCATCGACCGGGGGCTCGGAGCCGTCGTCGACGACGACAATCTCCGCCGGACGCACCGACCCATCAAGCAGCGCCGTCAGGCACTGGCTCAGATGCCCGCTGTCATTGTGAACCGGGACGACGACCGATACGGTCAGTGCCCCGGGAATAACGCCGCGCCTGGCTTCCCTTTCCAGTCCCGCGGCCGGACGAATTCCCTCCAACACCAGATCCACTTTCCCCCCCTGGCCTGTCCTCTTCACATCTGGACTTCCGACCCCCCTGTCGAACGCGCAGCGACCTCCAATCAGGATACAGCGGAATTCGGCGGAGAAGCGGATCACGGGGGAAGAATCACGGGGGAAGAAGCAAGAAGCAAGGAGCAAGAAGCAGGGAGGCAGTTGAAAGTGGGCTCCGGTTATGATGTGATGCCTGCGAACGAACGGAATACAGACGAGGAGTGAATATGGCATCGAATCGCGGCGTGGCTTACATGGGGACGGGCAAGGTGGAAGTCCAGTCCATGGACTTTCCGAAACTGGCCCTCGGCTCGCGGAAATGCGAACACGGGGTGATTCTCAAGGTGGTGACGACGAATATCTGCGGCAGCGACCAGCACATGGTCCGGGGCCGCACCACCGCTCCGGCCGGTCTGATTCTGGGCCACGAGATCACGGGCGAGGTCATCGAAGCCGGCCGCGACGTGGAGTTCCTCAAGGTGGGCGACCTCGTGTCGGTGCCCTTCAACATCGCGTGCGGACGATGCCGGAACTGCAAGGAGCGCAACACGGGGGTGTGCCTGAACGTGAACCCGGCCCGGCCGGGCGCGGCGTACGGCTATGTCGATATGGGCGGCTGGGTGGGCGGGCAGGCCGAATATGTGATGTGCCCGTACGCCGACTTCAACTTGCTGAAGTTCCCGGACAAGGCGCAGGCGATGGCCCGCATCCGCGACCTGACGCTGCTCTCCGACATCTTTCCCACGGGTTACCACGGCGCCGTGACGGCGGGCGTGGGCCCGGGGTCAATTGTCTATGTAGCCGGGCGGGACC
>JAJYCN010000110.1 GCA_021778335.1 Acidobacteriota bacterium
CGTGCCGGCATACGACCCTACAAAGAACCCGGATGCGGCGCGCATTGCTTACTATTCGTCCCCGATCGCGAGCGTGGACACGTGGCGGAGTCCGGTGCTGCTGATTCACGGCGACGACGACCGGAATGTGCCGTTCGCCGAGACGGTGGAGTTAGTGGAGGCGCTACGCAAGCGTGGCGTGGATTTTCAGGAGTTGATCATCCCGGACGAGATTCACGGCTTTCTGCGCATGTCGAGTTGGTTGCGCGCCTATCAGTCCGGGGCGGATTTTCTGAGCGCGAAGCTCGGCGCAAAGCAGTAGTACCCGATTAGTGCGAGGGAAGCTCGGGAACGGCGGCGCCATCGGCGCGCGGGTCCGAGGCCGCGTAGTTGACGCGCGTCGCGGAGTCGTGCAGAACGGCGTTGCCGCGCCCCATCTGCGACGTGTACGGACGGGCGATCTGGATCTGGTGACCGCGCTCGGAGAGCTGCTGGAGTGTGGTTTCGAGCACGCGGGACTCGATGGTGACGTTGCAGCCGTGGGCAGTGGGCTTGGTGAAGCGGGCCTCTTCGAGCGCAGCCTGGATATTCATGCCATAGTCGACGATGTTGGAGACGAACTGCGCGTGGGCGAGCGGTTGATTGGGCCCTCCCATGATGCCGAAGCCGATATGGATGTCTCCTTTTTCCATGAACGCTGGAATGATGGTGTGGAAGGGACGCTTGCCTCCTGCGAGTATGTTCGGGCTCTTGGCGTCGAGCGAAAATAGTGAGCCGCGGTTCTGGAGCAGGATGCCCCGGCCCTCGACGGTGACGCCGGAGCCGAAGGTGCCCGAGATGCTTTGAATCCAGCTTGCGATATTGCCGTCGCGGTCGACGACGGCGAGGTATGTCGTGTCGCCGCGGACCGGCGTGCCGTTGCGGACATCGCAGTTGGCTTTGTTGGGATCGATGAGGGCCGCGCGCTCGGCGGCGTAGGGCTTCGCGAGGAGTCCGGTGACAGGAACGTGCGCGAAACGCGGGTCGGCGTTGTAGTGGGCCAGGTCCGCGTAGGCGAGTTTCATGGCTTCGATGCGCTTGTGAATCTCCTGCGCGCTGAGCGGGCCTTCGGGCGACGGCTCAAAGGTTTCCATGATGTTCAGCATTTCGAGAGCGGCCATTCCCTGGTCGTTCGGGGGCATTTCGTAGACACGCCATCCGCGGTAGGTGGAGGAGACCGGTTCGACCCATTCCGGCTCAAAGGCTTCCAGGTCCTCGGCGGTGAGCGTGCCACCGAGTTTGTGGGAGGTGGCGAGGATGGAGGAGGCGATTTCGCCGCGGTAGAAGACGTCGGGGCCCTGTGCAGCGATGATTTCGAGCGTATGAGCGAGTTTGGGGTTGCGGAAAATCTCGCCCGTCTTGGGAGGCTTGCCGCCGGGCAGGAATACACGGGAGGTTTCCGGGTCGGATTCGAGAATCTTGATCGAGCTATCCAGGGACCAGATCACGGCCAGGACTTCGGGCACGGGGTATCCGTCGCGAGCATAGGCGATGGCGGGAAAGAACAGGTCCCGCCAGGGGAGTTTACCGTAGCGTGCATGCAACGCTGCCCAACCACGGACGGCGCCGGGAACCGTGACCGTGTGTATGCCGTGGACGGGCATTTTGTCGTGGATGCCATGCGAGGCGAGGAAGGCGGGAGTGAGCATGCGGGCGGCGGGTCCGGAGGAGTTCAGCGCGGTGAGCTTTCCCGAGTGGGCGTCCCAGTACATGGCAAAGAGGTCGCCGCCGATGCCGTCCATCATCGGTTCGGTGACGGCGAGAACCGCGTTCGCAGCGATGGCGGCGTCGACAGCGGAGCCGCCTTTGGCCAGGATCTGCGCGGCGGCCGCCGAGGCGAGCACCTGGCTTGTTGCGGCGATGCCCTGGCGCGATATGACCATCGAGCGGCCATAATCCCGGCCCAACGGCTGAGCGGTTGCGGCAACGGCGGTCAGGGCCGCAAGCGTGAGGCGGAACATCGAGGGAATAGTAGCAGGCATAATAGCTTTCCGGTGTTCGTTCGTGGGTTCCTCATTTCGCGCGGCACTGCGCCACGGCGTGTTTCCAGCCCGCGTAGAGGTCTTCTCGCTGGGAGGTTGGCATGCGCGGTTCGAAGGTGCGATCGGCGGACCAGTTGGCCTCGACAGCCTCGACGGAGGGGAAGTAGCCGCAGGCAAGGCCGGCGAGATAGGCGGCCCCGAGAGCCGTGGTTTCCGCGTCGGCAGGGCGGACGATGGGCTTGCCGAGGATGTCGGCCTGGAACTGCATGAGGAAGTTGTTGGCTGCCGCGCCGCCGTCGACGCGGAGTTCTCGCAGAGGCTCGCCGGAGTCGGCCTCCATCGCTTCGACGAGTTCACGCACCTGATAGGCGATGCCTTCGAGCGTGGCGCGGACGACGTGTTTGGCTTCGGTGGCGAGGGTGACACCTGTCAGTGTTGCGCGAGCGTTCGGATCCCAGTACGGCGCGCCGAGGCCGACGAAGGCGGGTACGAAGTACACTCCATCGGTTCCGGATGCCGATTCGGCGATTGCTTCGGTAGCCGCGGCGGAGGGGATGAGAATCAGCTTGTCGCGGAGCCATTGGATCGCGGCGCCCGCGGTGAAGATGCTGCCTTCGATCGCGAACTGAGGCGAAGCGTCAAGCGACGCGGCGCGGGTCGCCAGCAGTTTGTGGCGGCTGACAGGCTGGTGGCTGCCGGTGTGCATGAGAGCGAAACAGCCCGTGCCGTAGGTGTTTTTGGAAAGCCCGGGGCGCAGGCAGGCTTGGCCGAAGAGGGCGGACTGCTGGTCCCCGGCAATGCCGCAGATGGGCACTTCAAAACCCAGGTGGCTTGCGTCGGCGACACCCGCGGTGTAGCTGGATGGAATGATGCGTGGCAACATGGCGCGTGGGATGTCAAAGAGCGAGAGGAGTTCGGGGTCCCAGTCGCCGCTTTCGAGGTTCATGAGCATGGTGCGCGAGGCGTTGGAGACGTCGGTTGCATGCACCGCGCCATTCGTGAGGTTCCACAAGAGCCAGGTGTCGACGGTGCCGAACCGCAGTGCTCCATCGCGGGCGCGGGCTTGGGCGTCGGGGACGTGATCCAGAATCCAGCGGATCTTGCTGGCGGAAAAGTAGGCGTCGATGACGAGGCCGGTTTTGCGTGTGACCGCATCGGCGGCCGGAGAGGCGGCCAGCAGGGCGCAGGCTTCCGCGGTGCGGCGGCATTGCCAGACGATGGCTGGGGCGATGGGCTCCCCCGTCGAGGCATCCCAGACGATGGTGGTTTCGCGCTGGTTGGTGATGCCGATGGCGGCCACCTCACCCGGCCGAATGTTTTTGGAAGCCAGCACGCGGCGCGCGGCGTCGAGCTGGGTGGTCCAGATGGCCTGGGCGTCCTGCTCCACCCAGCCCGGATTGGGGTGGGCGCAGACAAGAGGAGCGGATTCGGTGGCTATGCGGCGGCCTTGCTCGTTGTAGAGGGCGGCCCGGGCACTGGTGGTGCCTTCGTCAAGAGACAGGAGAAAACGCACTTTGGCATTATAGTAAGCGGTATGTTCTTTCGCCGGGAGAAGCCCAAAGTTCTGACGCTCGCCGATCGTGTGGCGAATCTGAAGCAGTTTGGCATCACGTCGCACTCGGAGAGCGGCGGCAAAGTTCGCGTCTCACGCGGAAACGTGGCTGCGATTTTGGAAGACCGCGGCGCGGCGCCTCCGCACATCTCCGCTTGCGGCGTCGTCGTCGGCTCTGAGATCGCCGAGCCGTGGAGCGGGGGCTACCAGATGTTTCTCGCTACGCCGAGCGGGAAGAAGATGCCCGCGCGGGCCGAGCACCTGCAATCGCTACACGATTTCGGCGAGGACCTGCGCGAAGGGCTCGGGATGCAAAGCTATTACAACGAGGGCCTGGGGTCGACTTCGGCGCACCACATGTATGATCGTGTCGAGGAGCGCGACTCGACGCAGGAAAAGAAGCCGTGGGAAGTCACGACCCGGCTCACCTAGGCCCGCGGCGGGACTAATTCGCCAGGCGAGCGTAGCCGCGCATTTCGAAGTTCACGATCGAGACCAGCGCCCAAAGATCCACGTGAATCTCGGGCAGGATCGTTTTCGGATCGACTTTGTTGGCGAGAACGCCTTGGCCGCATGCATGGAACTCGACGCCGGCTTTGCTCAGTTTCTCAATCAGAGCGATGTTGGGGTTGTCGTGACCGGTGCGGGCTTTGTAGGCGGCATTGTTCAGGATCAATAGGTCGCCCCCCTGGTGGAAAATCACCGCGAGCTTGCGATGCTCGGGCGGCACGCCCCATTTGTCGAGCGTGTTGACATAGCGGGCGAGCATGTCGAGCACCGGGTTCACGTCGTCGATCTTCGGGGCCGGTTTCGAGACATCGAACAGAACCTTGTAGATCATGTTGGGGTCGGGAAGTTCCGCGGCGTTGGGGACGTCCTTGGCCGCGCCGTAGCCCGGGACGGCCGGCGGGGGGGGCGACTGGGCGGAAGCCGGGGTGGCGATGGCGAGCGAAAAAGCCGCGGCTGCGAGGAAGGTGGCGTACCGGTTCATGAGTTCTCCTGTATTTGTCGATCAGCGCAGCCTCGGAGAGCGTTTGTCTTCGCTTCGCGTGTTACGCTGAGGATCGTTTCTCAACTTTCTCACAGCATGAGGTGCGGATGAGCGGTGATGCGCTGTTGCCGAAGAGGCGTTCGTTTCTTGCGGGGATGAATGCGGGCGCTGCTTCGCTGATCGCGATGGGAGGTGTAGCCGCGGCGCAGCAGAGCGAGGCGTCTTCGGCGCATTGGGAGCCGGCGCGCCACCCACAGGATGCCTGGCTCGAGAAACCTTCATCCAGGCATCGCGTCGTGTTCGACAGCACGGAATTTACGAGCGCGGGAGAGGCACTAGTGTTTGCGGCTAACTCGTTTCATGTCAACCAGGACGACTACGGACTCCAGGACAGCGACCTCGCGGTTCTGATCGTACTTCGGCACGGGGCGACCGTGTTCGGTTACAACGACGCCATGTGGGCGAAATACGGCGAGATGCTTGCGGTACCTTCCAAGGCGGTAGATCCGAAAACGAAGCAGGCGCCCAAATTGAACGTGTATGAAGCCAGCGGTTACGGCGACCTGCTGCCGAGCCGGGGCCATACCCTCGCTGGGCTCGCCAAACACGGCGCGCAGTTTGCCGTGTGCGCCATGGCGACGCACGCATTTTCGGGGATGATCGCGAAGAAATCGGGCGGGAAGGCTGACGCGGTGTATGCGGAGTTGAGCGGCAACCTCATCGCCAACGCGCGCTTGGTTCCGGCCGGGGTTGTGGCCGTGACTCGAGCCCAGGAGTACGAGTACACGCTGGTGAGCTGCTGACCGGCAAAGGACTTCGGGCTTTGAAAATCGGGCAAGTCAGAGAGACAGCCCGGAGGTGGGTGGTTGAGGAGGCAAGCAGCATACCGGGATTCGTCGGCGCCTACACTGCCGGTTCGACGAACTGGCTTCCCGACGATACCGAAATGCCGGGGCCTTCGGATCTCGACGTCGTGGTCGCCGTCACGGACCGGGGTCTCGCCGGCGGGCGCCGAAAGTTCGTCCACGATGGCGTTCTGTTCGATGTCTCACTCCTCGGGGCTGACGCGCTTCGGTCGCCGGAGCAGGTCATGGGCGATTCTCAGGTTGGGCCCAGCTTCCGGACGGCGCACATCTTGCTTGACCCATCCGGACATTTAAGCTCGCTGCTCGAGGCGGTGCGCCGGGGCTTTTCGAAGCGGAGATGGATCCAGGCGCGCTGCGACCGCGCTGGGGAAAGAGTGCTGCGGCATCTGAAGTCGATTGACAGGCAGGCTTCGTTTCCGGATCAGGTTCTCGCGTGCCTGTTTGCCGCAGGCGTCACGACGCACGTGCTGCTGTTGGCGGGCCTCAGGAACCCGACGGTACGCAGGCGTTATGAGGCTGCGCGGGAGCTATTGGGTGACTACGGCCGGATGGAATTCCATGAAACGCTGTTGGGGCTGCTTGGGGCGAAGCACATCCGTCGCGACCAGGCTGAGAGGCACCTGGAAGTGCTTAGGGAGATTTTCGACGCTGCCGGACGTGTAGCCGGTCCACGGTTGCCGTTCGTGGGCGACATCAGTGAGAGCGCCCGCCCGGCCGCCATCGATGGCAGCCGGGAAATGATCAAGTGCGGGCTGCATCGGGAGGCAATGTTCTGGATCGCTGTGACCCACTCATGTTGTCAAAAGGCGCTGACGGAAAGCCCGGCTGATGCAATGCCCAAGGGCGGCGCGGACCGCTACCGCGAGTTGACTTACGACCTGGGGATCTGGCGCCCTGAGGAAGTCCGCCGGCGCTCGGAGGAAATCGAGCGAATGCTCCCATGCGTCCGGGCGCAAGCGGAAGCCATTGTGAAAGCGAACGAGGAAATACCGGAAAGCTGATCTGCGGGGCGAGTGAAGCGGCGCCCTAGAGAACCCTGGGTTGCAGCGCGAGCAACTGCTGGAACTCGGGCAGCTTCTGCAGGGACGCGAATTCAGGGTCGCGGATGAAGCGCTCGCGGTCTTTGAAACCCTCTTCGAGCGCCTTGCGCATATAGAGCAGGGCCCGGTCCGGCATGTTGCTCTTTGCGTACGCCTTGGCCATGTAGAAGTGGAACCGGGCGAGATCATCGACGTTGCGCTCCTGGAGTAGCACACCATAGGCGTTGCGGTGTTCGAACACGTCGGGATCGAGCGACATAGCCGTTTGATAGGCGTCAAAGGCGCGCTTATAGTCGTGGCGGGCGAAGTACGCGGTGCCGAGGTTGCTGAAGATCGAGGCCGAGTTGGGCGCGTGTTGCAGAGCGCGCTTATAGATCTTGATCGCCTTGCCATAACTACGGGCGCCGTAGTAGGCGGTGCCGATGTTATTCATGGCTTCGGCGTAGGTGGGCTTGAGCTTGACGGCCCGCTGATAGTACTTGCGCGCGACTTTTAGCTGCAGCAACTGGTGGTAGGCGATGCCGATTTTGTTGTCGAGCACGGCCGTTTCGGGCATCTGCTCGTACTTGTCGATCGCCTCGCGGTACATCTTGCGGGCCATATAAATGTCTCCGCGCGTTTCATCCGTGACCGCCGTCTTCGGTACGGGGGGCGGCTCGGGGGTTTCAAGGCCGTTTGGGGCGGCGCTGGGCGCCTGCGAAGGCGGTAGTTGTGCGGTGCTGCTGAAGAAAACCAGGAGCAGGAGACTCGATAACATAGTCCCTCCCTATTTGCGATTGAGGATACCGCAGAATGAGGACGGATGAAAGGGGGTGGCTGCGTCGGGGTGGCTGCGTCGAAAGGGGTAGCTACCGTCCGGCAAGCGCTTGGCGCCGCGCCATGGACGGGACGGTACCCTAACCGAACTGTTCCCTCCATTTATCGAGGACGTTCTCAATCGCCTGCTCCGACCGCTCTTTCGTGGCAACCTTCCAGGTGGGCTTCACATCCCAGACCCACACCCCGCTGCGACGGCTACCTTGCGTCACCATTTGCCACATCTCGATCCGAAACATGATCAGTCCAGCGGCCCGGTGACCGTAAGTGCGCTCTCCGAGCAGGTTCGACAACGGAATTGGCGGATCGGTGGCACTGACGCCTTTGCCCGCCCGTCGCTGCTCCCACACTTCCCTCCGTCGGCGATCCGCCGCTCCGACATAGGCACGCATGGCCTGATATACATCCTTAAGGTCCTTCATCCGCTGCACCGCCTTTTCGGACGGCAGACCATACTTGAATTCGTCGAATTCCTCGCCAGGATCGTCGATGCGAAGCGTGTTCAGCGGTCCCTCGACAACGTTCCACTTACGCCAGCAAAGATGCTCGTGAACCTCGTCGATCTCCGTGTCGGTCAGTGCCCCGCCGTTCGCTGCTTTCATGTGGAGAATCTTGGTGTGAGGATCCGGCACGTCCAGAACGCGCAGGAATTGCTCCAGGAGCCGCCATTGCTGCTCCCGCGCAAGCGCGCCCCAAAAACTGCACAACATGTTCCAGGGGATTACGTGATGCCAGGTGAAATCGATGATGGCGCACGGGTAGGGCCATTCGCCCGACCCAGGATGCTGGCGGTTCGCCGGAGGCTGAGTGCGCTGCCAGTCAGGGTCAGCAGGCCGGCCGCTTGCGTCTTCGTACTGATCAAAAGTGGCCTCCGTCAGTTGGTCGAAACGAATGCTCCCCGGAAGCTGGTTGCGAAAGTCCTGCTTCGGCGTCTGCAACAACGTCCCGTCACGGGATATCGTGGCCACTCCCCCTCCTGGCGCCGCTACATGCGTCTCGTCTCTCTTCCCGCCGAACCGCAGGAAAGGTCGACTCGTATTATTGTACTCTTTCGCGCCGCGAACGCGGAAAGGTTGCTAATTCCAGGCTTTATGGAATCGCGTAGGTAAGGCCGGAAGTGAACTGCAGCGAGTTCTTTTTGAAGCCCGGCGGCGGATTGTTCAAATAGGTGTCGATGACGCCGGCCGAAAAGTTGAGTTTCTTATAAATCGGCGCGGTGAGCGTGGTGCTGAAGGCGGCGGAGTAGGCGTTCAGATTGTTCCAAGCGGGCGTGATCGTGAGCGCTTCGACCAGTACCATGCCGCGCGGGAGTTTGCGCATATAGTTCTCGCCAAAAACGGAGCCAAAAAGCGTTTGATTCGCGGAGGACACGGCGAACTGTTGATCTATGTAGCTGAGGCCGCCCTTCAAGTCGAGTTCAGCATTGCCCGTCTTGAAAACCGTCCAGCCTATGCCGCCGCTATATGTCTGCTGGAGGTCGAGGCCTTGGGCGAAGTTGTGGTCGAATGCGCCTTGGGCGAAGGCGTAGAGGCTGGGCGAGAAATACTCGTCGCGCTCGGCGTCGGCGTGGTAGATGTCGGTCTTGAGCGTGGGCGTGTTTGGCTGGCTGATCTCGCCGTAGGATGTGCTGAAGTCGATCAGAGTGCGATTCTGGGGTTCGAGCCAGGATTCACCGGGCACCGTGCGGACGAGGCTGATTGCTCCGTTGAAATCCCGGCTATTCTGGGTGGCCTGGACGAGCGACGCACCGGCCGTAATGGCGCCTGTCCAATCCTGGAAGAAGCCGGGCTTTGCGCTGATCGCTTTCTGGAATGTCGCGTCGTCCATCACGTGGCCGGTGCCGGCGAGCGGGACGCTTTGGGCGGGTTGCTCGGCCCCGGGTGCGACCTGCAAGTTCGGACCAGACAAGGTGATGGCGCCTTGAGCCACCTTCGATGTGTCGACGGGCTTCCGCAGCCGGACGGATTTTGGAATCACGGCGTACTTTCGCGGCGATTGAAATTCCTGCACGTCGGCCCATTTTACGGTTACCTGGCCTGCCAGGTTACTTTTGAATGTGACAGCGGCGCCGTCTGTGCTGACCACCTGGCCGATCAGCTTCTCTCCATCCTTGAGGAGCAGGACGTCGGGTTGAGGCTTGGCTTGCGCTTGGATGTTTGTGGCGCTCGAGCAGCAGAAGAGGAGAAGAATTATTCCGCCTGCAAAAATGGCACGGAGTGGGTTATTGCGAAACAGGTGACCCATGGCATTGAATGACCAGGATAACCGGGCGACAGGGGAGGATATGTCCGGGCGCCGGCGCCAGAGGACAGCGCCCGGAGTCAAGCGAGGTGCGCTAGGCGCTAACTGCAGCCGCTCGTTCCGCCGCAGTTTTCACACTTGTAGCAGGAGCCATTTCGGGTCATGATGCCGCCACACTCGGCGCAGATCGGCGCGTCGGAGGCGCCAGGCGTTTCGAATGGCAGCGTCTGCTGAGGTTCGGGTTCTGTCGGGCGAAGAACCGGCGCCTGTCCGGCTTCCGTTACCCCATACTCCGGGCCGAGGAACTTCGAGCCGAGCCACCGGAAGATATAGTCCATGATCGACTTGGCATAGGGAATCTGTTGGTTCCCGGTCCAGCCGCTCGGTTCGAACCGAACGTGGCTGAACTTGTCGACGAAGAACTTCAGCGGCACGCCGTACTGCAGCGCGTAGCTGATCGACGTCGCGAAGCTGTCCATGAGGCCCGAGATTGTCGAGCCTTCCTTGGCCATCGAGATGAAAACCTCGCCAGGCGTGCCGTCTTCGTACAGACCGACGGTGATGTAGCCCTCATGGCCGCCGATGGAGAACTTGTGAGTGATCGACTGGCGTTCGTCCGGCAGTTTGCGCCGGACCGGCCGGTAGACGATCTTTTCGGTAACCGTGGGGGCCGGTGCTGCGCCGGCCACGGCCTTCTTCTCGCCTTTGCCCGTGCCGGAACTGAGCGGTTGGACCCGCTTGGATCCGTCCCGGTAGATGGCCACTGCCTTCAGGCCGAGTCTCCAGGCCTCGAGATAGGCGTTTGCGATCTCATCCGGAGTGGACTCTTCCGGCATGTTGATCGTCTTCGAGATGGCGCCGGAGATGAATGGCTGCACAGCGGCCATCATGCGCAAGTGGCCCATGTGGTGGATGAAGCGCTTCCCGTTTTGCGGCCGGAAACTGCAGTCGAACACGGGTAGGTGGTCTTCCTTGAGGCCCGGAGCGTCCTCAATCGTACCCGTCGAGTCAATATGGGAGACGATTTTCTCGACCTGGTCGGGATGGTAATTGAGCTTGATAAGCGCTTGCGGGACGGTGTTGTTGACGATCTTGATAACGCCGCCGCCGACGAGTTTCTTGTACTTCACGAGAGCGAGGTCGGGCTCGATGCCGGTGGTGTCGCAGTCCATCATGAAGCCGATCGTGCCGGTAGGAGCGATCACGGTGGTCTGAGCGTTGCGGTAACCGGCGCGTTCACCGAGCGCATAGGCATCGCGCCAGCACGCCTCGGCGGACGAGTAAACGGATGCCGGCACGCGGCGGCGATCGATGGAAGATACGGCGCGGCCGTGCATGCGGATTACTTCGAGAAACGGCTCCTCATTTTCGGCGTAGCCGGGGCACGGGCCGACCGCTTCGGCGATGCGTGCGCTGGTCAGATATGCCTGGCCGCACATGACGGCGGAGATGGCTCCGGCCCAATCGCGGCCGGCCGGTGAGTCGTATGGGATACCCATCGACATCAGGAGGGCGCCGAGGTTCGCGAATCCCAGACCCAGCGGCCGGAAGTCGTGTGAATTGCGGGCGATCCTGGCGGTGGGGTAGCTGGCGTTGTCGACCAGGATCTCCTGGGCGACGATCATGGTGTCGCAGGCGTGACGGAAAGCCTCCCCGTCGAAATCGCCGCCGGGACCGACGAACTTCATCAGGTTCAGCGAAGCCAGGTTGCACGCCGAGTCATCGAGAAACATGTACTCCGAGCACGGATTGGAGGCGTTGATGCGGGCCGTGTTCTTGGACGTATGCCAGGCGTTGATCGTCGTGTCGTACTGCATGCCCGGGTCACCGCACTGCCAAGTGGCCTCGGCTATATGCTTCAGCAGTTCGCGGGCGTCATACCGCTTGACCGGCTGGCCGCTGAGCACGGACCGGGTCCACCAATCGCGGGCTTCTGCGGCGGCCTGCATGAAGTCGTCGGTGACGCGCACGGAGTTGTTGGCGTTCTGAAAGAAGATGGACGAGTAGGCTTCGCCGTCAAGCGAGGCGTCGTAGCCGGCATCGATGAGCGTGTGCGCCTTCTTCTCTTCCTTCGCCTTGGACCAGATGAACTTCTCCACGTCGGGGTGGGAGATATTGAGGATGACCATCTTAGCGGCGCGCCGCGTCTTGCCGCCACTCTTGATGACGCCGGCGAAGGCGTCGAAGCCCTTCATGAAGCTCAGCGGGCCGCTGGCCTTGCCGCCCCCGGACAGCGTGCCGTCTTCCTCGCGCAGCGGGGATAGGTTCGTGCCGGTGCCCGAGCCCCATTTGAACAGCATGCCTTCGGTTTTTGCGAGATCGAGAATCGACTCCAGAGTGTCGCCCACTGAGTTGATAAAGCAGGCCGAGCACTGCGGTTTGCTCATGCCCTTTTCGAGCTTGCGGATCTCGCCGGTTACCTCGTCGTAATAGAAGCCGTAGCCTCTTCCCTCCTTCACTCCGACGTTGAACCATACGGGCGAGTTAAAGCAGGCCTTCTGCGTGAGCATCAGGTGAGTCAACTCGCTGCGGAAGTTTTCGGCGTCGGCGCCGGTATCGAAGTATCGACCGGCGATGCCCCAGTCGGCAATGGTATCGGCTACGCGATGCACAAGCTGGGCAACGCTTGACTCACGGTCCGGGGCGCCGATCTTTCCGTGGAAATACTTGCTGGCCACGATGTTGGTGGCCGTTTGTGACCAGTCGGCCGGGACCTCGACATCGTTCTGCTCGAAAATAACGGCGCCCTTCTCGTTTCCGATGGCGGCGGTACGCAACTCCCACTTGATCTCATCGTAGGGAGTCCTGCCGGCTTCAAGCTTTTGGGTAAAGAAACGGGGAAAGGGGATGCCCTTCCGTTCGGCGACGGGTAGGGAAGTGCGATTCCGAGGGGATTCCGCAGTTTCGGCGATCTTTGTGGTGAGGTTAACGCTGAGCTGTCCCATGGTACTTTCCTGCAAGCGGCAGAGTCTTAACTAGCCAACTTTGTCGTGCAAGCCAATCATGCCCCAACCTGTAGTGTCTCGTCAATAAAAATCCTCTACTATTTGCGGTTCCTGGACCTGGCAGGGGATTTTTCTTCCAGGACTAGTTTTTTTGCACTAATGGCGGAAGGAACAGTTCTGGCCGCTATGCCGGCTTAGTGGGCCGCAGCCACGGGGGCGGAGGCTGACTTTGCACCGATGTGGATCGGAATCAACTGCTGGGTCGGCGAGACGGCGATGTTGACGGTGACATCCGGGACGGGAGTGCTTGAAGACGGTTCGTAGGCGACCGTGAAGGTTGCGGTTTCGTTGGCGGCGAGAGATGTCTTGTCGAGGGAGATCTTAAGGCCTGGGAAGCCTCGCGTCTGGAGAGTGAGCCGTACCGCGCCCGGCATATGATTTTCGATGTGAACCTGCTGCTGAGCGGCTTGCCCGACGGTAAAGGTGAGGGCAGTACTGTCCGCCTTCACCTGCCCGAGGATCCCTCCCGCGAGGCTGGCGGGATTCGACGGAAGCGGTGACTTGGAATCGGCATCGGGGTCGACATGGAACTTGCCGAAGGGAGTATTGACGTCGGTCTCCGGTGGCGGCGCGTACCAATACCAGTTGTCTTTCTCGAACTTCCAGTAGCTGCTGAGAGCGAGCATGGCCGGGATGCGGACGCCGTTGAAGGACCAACTTGACTGGCAACTGGTGACCGCGATCGCCTTGGTAAAGTTCTCGGAGAACGTGAGTTTCCCGACCTCGCATTTCTTGTACTTTGTCTTCTCCATGGCGAAGAAGGTGTCCTTACTGTCATCGGCAACGAGAGAGTCGGCGGCGCGAAACTTGCCTTGCACGTGATCCTGGTAAAACTCGTCCACTCGGGCGTGAAGGGCGGATTCGACGGCCGGAGGGGCCTTGTCGAAGAGATCGTTGCGTTCCTGGCCTATGGTGAGGGTGGCGAGGAGGAAGAAAGGCAATGCGCGTACGATCATGGAATGCGTGCGGGAGGGTTTTCCAGGCCCGCTCATCCAGAATAGCATCGGGCGGTGAAGGCGCCGTCGGTTCTGCTTGCGAAGCGCCAGGCGAAATGTTATCCGTTGAAGTTCGCGGCTTCAGGAGGACCAGATGGCGGAGTTATCACGGCGCGGGCTTTTGGCGGCGGGTGTCGGTGCCGGAGTGGCGGTTTCCGGCGCCGCTCAGGAAGGCGGACCGTCGGGGGCGAAACGCTCCGTTTTGATTTGCGCGGCAAACGGATTTCATTATCTGGATGCGGCCTACCAGGCGCTGAAGAATGGGGAGGACACGCTCGACGCCGCTTTGCGGGTGGTGCAGGGACCCGAAGACGATCCTAACGACACGAGCGTCGGCCTGGGGGGCCTTCCGAACGAAGAAGGCGTCGTCGAGTTGGATTCCTGCTGTATGCACGGTCCGACACGGCAAGCGGGCGCGGTGGGCGGCGTGCGCAATATTAAGAACGTCAGCAAGGTGGCCAAGGCGGTCATGGAGCACACCGGGCACGTGATGCTCGTGGGCGAGGGCGCCGAGCGGTTCGCCGTGGCGGTGGGCTTCCCTCGGGAGAATCTGCTGACGGATCATTCGCGGAAGATTTGGCTGCTTTGGAAGGAAACGCAGTCGAATCGGGACTGGTGGGGACCCGGCGTGGGCGCACCCGGGTGGACGCCTCCGGACAAAACCGGCCCTCGTGACAACTCCGGCATGATTCGTTACGATCGCCTTGAGGACATGGCGGCGCGCCTGGGAATACCGTCCGAAATGCGCCGGGAGGCCATCACGAAGGTGCTTCACCCGCCGACGGGGACGATACACTGCTCGGCCGTGAACGAGAAAGGCGAGGTTTCTGGCGTAACGACGACCAGCGGACTGGCGTGGAAAATTCCCGGCCGGGTGGGGGACTCGCCGATCATCGGCGCCGGCTGCTATACGGATCCGGATGTCGGATCCGCCGGGGCGACCGGCAGCGGTGAAGAGAACATCAAGATTGCCGGCGCGCACACGATCGTCGAGAACATGCGCCACGGCATGACCCCGGAGGAAGCCGGGATGGACGCGTTGCGCCGGATTGCCCGTTTTCACCGGAACAATATGGATGAGCTCCGTTTTATCGGGATGACGTACTACGTGCTGCGCAAGGATGGAGCTTACGCGGGCGTGGCGTTGTGGAGCGGCCCGGCGGAGAGGCCCCACCGGTTCGCCGTACACGATGGTGAGAAACGGCTCGAGGTATGCAAGGCCCTCTATCAAGGCTCCGAAACCAACTGGCCGCCGATTCCGTCGCTGGGGAAGTGACCCCGAGCGAAAATGGCGGCTGGAGGAGGACGCGCCCGGCTCAGACCTGCCGGCGTGGAATTGAATTAAGCAAGATGAGGCTTCGGTGTAGCATTGTTGCCGGCGTATTGCTGTTGGCGCTTGCAGCCAAACCGCTAAGCGCGTATTCAGTGTTGTCGCACGAGGCGATCATCGACACGCTTTGGGAAAGCTCGATCAAGCCAATGTTGCTTGACCGGTTCCCCCAGACGACGCCGGCGGACCTGATGCGCGCGCACGCCTATGTTTATGGCGGGTCGATCATCCAGGACGTAGGGTACTACCCGTTCGGGAGCAAGTTTTTCAGTAACCTGGCGCACTATACAAGAACGGGTGACTTTGTTTTAGCCATGCTGCGCGACTCGCGGACGCTGGAGGAGTACTCTTTCGCTCTGGGCGCGCTGGCGCATTATTCGGCCGATGTCTGGGGCCATCCGGTGGCGATCAACCGGGCGGTGCCGATGTTGTATCCGAAGCTGGGGCGGAAGTTCGGCAAGGAAGTGACCTACGATCAGGCGCCGTTGGCGCACGTACGTACGGAGTTCGCCTTCGACGTGATTCAAGTGGCCCACAATTATTACGCTCCGGAGGCCTACCATCAGTTCATCGGGTTCTCGGTCGCCGAGGATCTGATGAAGCGCGCCTTTCGGGATACCTATTGCATCGAGCTTTCCGAGGCTTTCCCGAATCTTGAAATGGCGATACGTACCTATCGCTGGAGCGTTCGGACGGTGATCCCGGAGATGACCCGTGTCGCGTGGAGCGAGAACGAAAACGAGATCACCCATACGAAGCCCGGGATTACGAAGAAGAAATTTCTGTACAACCTGTCGAGAGCCAGCTTCGAGCAGGAGTGGGGCAAAGATTACCACAAGCCGGGCGTCCGGGCCCGCTTCCTTGCGTTCCTGATCCGGCTGCTGCCGAAAGTTGGCGCGATCGAGAAGCTGAAGATTCCGGTGCCCACGCCTTCGGCCGAACGCTTGTTCATGGCGAGCTTCAATGACACCGTCACACACGCGCGCGCCGACCTACGTGCTTTGCGGACGGGCCGCTTGCATCTCACTGATGAAAACTTCGATATCGGCATTCCGTCGCGCGCCGGCATCTACCCGCTCAGCGATGAGACCTATGCACAACTGCTCGACCTGCTGGCGAAGAAACACTTTGCCGGTCTGACGGCATCGATGCGCGACAACATTCTGGCCTATTACAAGAATCCGCTTGGGCCGCTTGCGACACGGCGGAAGCCGAGGGAATGGCAGAGGGTACAAACGGAGCTTGACGAAATCCGCAAGCTCGATCTGGTAGCGCGGAAGTGAAGCTTGCAGCGCTTGCCTTATGCGCTTTATCCGTGGCGCCAGGCCCGCTCCGGGCACAGACAGGACGTGAGCCCGCACTCGATGCTTATATCGCCCGGGCGGTGGCCGAATGGGGGGAACCCGGATTAAGCGTCGCGGTCGTAAAAGACGGCCAGGTCGTGTTCGAAAAAGGCTACGGTATGCGCGGCGGTCCGCACGACGGCGCAGTCGATGCGAACACATTGTTTCAGGTAGGGTCGGTGACAAAGGCGTTCACGTCGGCCGCAATCGCCATGCTTGTCGATGACCGGAAACTCGGGTGGGACACGCGCGTCATCGACGTTCTGCCGGGCTTCCGAATGTACGATCCGTGGGTGACGCGCGAGATCCGCATCCGCGATCTGCTCTGTCATCGCAGCGGGCTGCCGGCCTTCGCCGGGGACATGATGGCGTTCGGCTCCACGCTGACGCGTGACGAGTTAGTACGCCGCATTCGCTTCCTCAAACCCGTTTCGAGCTTTCGCACTCGTTATGCGTATTCGAACCTCATGTTCGTCGCGGCGGGTGCGGTGGTGGCGGCGGCTTCGGGCGAGAGTTGGGATGGGTTTGTTGCCTCGCGCATCTTTACGCCGCTGGAGATGACCTCAACGACGACGAGCGCGGGTGTGCTGGCTGCGAGTCCGAATGCGGCGCGGCCGTGGGCGCGCGTCAACGGAGTCAATGCGCCGGTGGAGCGGCGCAACGCCGACAATATCGCGCCGGCCGGA
>JAJYCN010000399.1 GCA_021778335.1 Acidobacteriota bacterium
GCCTGGCGGTAGGCGACGCGCTTGGGTTCGGGGGTGCGGAGGCCAAAGGGGAGAGCGACTCGGAGCATGGGCGCGGCGGGTTTGAGAGTTACCTAAGAGAGGATAGCAGTGCCGGTTGGGGTTGGGGGTTGGGCGGCGCGAGGGGCAGAAGGCTTGATCACCGCGCGTGACTGTGGTGTGGCGAGCCATGTACATCCACATGTCGTGTTCGTAGGGTTTCGATGCTGGCGTTCGCCGCTCACCTCGCCAGACATTGCACCGAAAATTCGAGGGGTCGCTGAATCGCTGAACCAAGCGGGCTCGTCCCGCCGTCATGAACGATCGGACCGTAGCTGCTCCGATCAACCCCGCGGAAGCGACCAGCCCGAGTTGTCGCGACAGTGCTTGCCGCATCGCGGTGTCACGCGACGGCTGCTATACCGTGCTTCTCGACCAGGGACAGCAGTTTGAGCGCTGGGCCGGATGGCCGCTTTTCCCCCCGCTCCCACTTGCTCACAAGGTTCGGGGTGACGTTGAGTTAGTTCGCGAACACCGTTTGGCTGACGCGCTCGCGCTCCCGGATGGCCTTGATCTGCTTCGGTGAGAGGGGCTGTACCGGTGTCAGGCAAGCCTGGTCGAACCGGCGCATCGTCTGCTTGCCGATCGCGCCGACCTTGTGCAGGGCCGCCATGGTTTCGTGGATCGCGGCCATCGCCTCAGTTCGATATTTCTTGTTCATATTTCACCTCGACCAGATCACCGTTCTTGAGCAGTTCGTCGAGCTGTTTTTCCGTCAGGCGCAGTACGAAGCGCGCGGCCTCCTTGAACTGCTTCTCCTCGCCGGCATCGATGTTGGCGCGCTCGCTCTTCGCGAAACCGTAAGCCAAAACCGCGCGCTCCCCCGGCGGAAAAAGACGATCGCCCGGTACCCACCCGACTTCCCCTGTCCTGGCCGCGCGATCCTTTGCTTGATAACGCCGCCGCCGACGTCAGCATCCACTTGCCCGTTTGCTGCGCGCGCTACAGCGCCGATTAGCGCCGCTTCGCGGATTTTTTCCTTTCGAGCAAAGCGCTCAAACCACCTCGTCTTGAAGATCCTTAGGTTGCTTGATCAGCGTTCCAGACTCTCTCATTCTATGGTACTCAGTACTAAGTTTCAACGCGCGGCACGGCGCAGTTTTACTTTGCGCAATTCTTGGTCTTTCGGAGCACCTTTTCCTACCGGTCTGGTGTGTGCGCAGCGGGGACGTGCACTTTGCCGCCGCGCGAGCGGTCCGACGTCAAAGGGAGATCGAATCTCAGCGCGGACACGGGGGCTGGGTTCCGAAGCCGCTGCTTTCCTCGTACCAGCGAGTTGGGCTTGGCTTGAGCCGTTTGGCGGGTGGGCGATTTTCATGGCCCGGGTGGGGTGGGCGTGGTCCGGCGTCTGCGCGCCAATGCTCTGGCAGCGTAATATTCCACCGCTTGGGGAGGTCGTCTGGGAAGCGGCGCATTTTTTGAATGTTGAGGTGATCGGCCGCTGAGCGTCCGGGGTATGTTTTTCCTAGCTCGGCGAAGTCCTGGGTTATTTCCGATCCTGGAGGCAGGAGGGCAACGATCTGTATGTTGCGGTTTCTGCGGAGGGCGGCGTGTATGGCTGGGATCAGATCGACATCAGAGGACACAAGGTAGGCGCGATCGAACCTTCCGTCGATGGCGTCCTCAAAGAGGTGCAGAGCGATGTTAACGTCGGTCATTTTTTCCGAGGCGCGCTTGTCGCAGCCACAATCGGGGCGGGAGCACTTGAGCGGAGCCTTGCACTCCGGGCACGTAAGCGGCCGATTGCGGCATGACCCTTCGATGATGTTGGCTTTGGCGACTTCCTCCATGGCGAGTAGGTGTAGCTTCTGACGCTCTGCGCGCTTTTCGTCGCGCCCGGTGTAGAGGGTTGTGAAGTACTTGATCGTCGCCACGGAGTTCGGACAGTATTCGAGCATCGTTTCCCGCCAATTGCACCAGCCTGCCGGATACCATTGCTTGTTCTTGCTGGCTTCGTAGAAGTTCATCCCGTCGATGTAGCCGGTTACGCGGGTTACCTGCATTCGGGGCCTCCTGGGAGGCAAGAGTAGCAGGATGGCGCCGCTGGGGTAAACCTCCCGCTTGACAACAGTCGTTGTAACGACTATAGTGGGAACAGATGAAGGACGAAGGGCAGCGGCGGCGGCGGGGATCGCGGGAGGAGGCGGCGTTTGTCGACCTGCTGCGGACGACGGACATGCTGAGCCGGGGGCCGGGGCGGGCGATCAAGGCGGCGGACCTGACGTCGAACCAGTACAACGTGCTGCGGATTTTGCGGGGGGCGCCGGAGGGATTGGCGTGCGGCGAGGTGGCCGAGCGGATGCTTACACGGGATCCGGATATTACGCGGCTGCTGGACCGGATGGAGAAGCGGGGGCTGATTACGCGGAGCCGGGAGGAGAAAGACCGGCGGACGGTGGTGACGCGGATTACGGCCGAGGGTTTGAAGCTGCTGGGGAAGCTGGACGAACCCGTTCAGGAGGCGCACCGGAAGCAGTTGGGGCACCTGGGGCGGGAGCGGCTGCGGGCGCTGGCCGGGTTGCTGGCGGCGTGCCGGGAGAAAGTGGAGTAATTTCCGCGGTTCAATATTTGTTGCAACGAATATCGGTGAAACGAATCTATAAAAGAGAAAGGACAAGCAATCATGAGTACGGCAACGGTTGGAACCAAGACGAGCACCTGGAACATCGATCCGGCCCACTCGGTGGCGGAGTTCAAGGTGAAGCACATGATGATTTCGAACGTGAAGGGGCAGTTCACGGCTCTGAAGGGCTCGGTGACGCTCGATGAGGGGGACGTGACGCGTTCGAAGGTGGAGGCGACGATCGAGACGGCTTCGGTGAACACGCGCGAGCCGCAGCGGGACGCGCATTTGAAGAGCGCGGATTTCTTCGATGCGGAGAAGTATCCGGAGTTGACGTTCGTTTCGACGGGCATCAAACAGACGGGCGACGGCGAACTGGCGGTGACCGGGAACTTGACGATGCACGGGGTGACCAAGAGCGTGACGTTCGCGGTGGAAGGGCCGACGGCTCCGGCGAAGGATCCGTGGGGCAACCTGCGCATTGGGCTTTCGGCGGCGACGAAGATCAACCGGAAGGATTTCGGGTTGAACTGGAATGCGGCGCTCGAGACGGGCGGGATACTGGTGGGAGAAGAGGTGGCGTTGGCGCTGGACGTGCAGTTCGTGAAGGGCTGAGAGCTTTTCAAGGAGGAGAAAGATGTCATTGCGTCCGGTCCGGCAGGTAATTCAACCCAAGCCTACGATCGAGGGGGCCGGGGTAAAACTGCAGCGGGCTTTTGGGTTCGGGAAGACGAAGGACTTCGATCCGTTCCTGTTGCTGGACGATTTCCGCAACGATAATCCGGCGGATTATCTGGCGGGGTTTCCGTGGCATCCGCACCGGGGGATCGAGACGATCACCTATGTGCTGGCGGGGTCGGTGGAGCA
>JAJYCN010000111.1 GCA_021778335.1 Acidobacteriota bacterium
TGGAATTCGAGGGGGAGACGGTTGCGGTATTGGGCGAGATAGAAATTGACGCCGCGGGCGTAGGTGTCGAGGATGGCGCGGCCGGCGGGAGGTAGCAGACGGTAGTGGAGGGCGGCGAGGCGGGCGGCGCGGAGGCGGCGGGCGGAGAGATCCAAAGGGAGGGCGGTGGGGCCGATGATTTCGGCGAGTGTGCCGGAGGCGAGGCGGCGGAGGGCGTCCATTTGCCAGAAGCGGTCCTGGGCGGTGACGAAGCCCTGGAGGAAGATGGCGTCGGAGGAAGAGGCGGCCTCGATGTGGGGGATGCCGCGTTCGTCGCGGACGATTTTTGCCGGGGCGGAGACGGGGGCGTGGAGGGCGCCGGAGGTTTGCGGGAGCGGGCGCCATGCGTACCAGTAGGTGGCAAGCGCGAGAGCGACAGCCAAAACCGCTATGCTTGCATTGAGGATTCTGAGGAGTCGTCCGCTTGGCACAGGGACGATTCTAGCTGAGCACCGGAGCCGCACGCTGACGTAGATGGTTTTCCGTTTCGTTGTCCTCGCATTCATCCTTGTGTTCAACGCGTTCTTTGCCGCGGCCGAGGTGTCGCTGATCGCGGCGCGGAAGAGCAAGTTGCGGGCTCTGGCCGCGCGGGGCGTGGCGGGCGCCGTGGCGGCGCAGAATCTTTTGAAGGAACCAGCGCGGCTGCTATCGGTGACGCAGGTAGGGGTGACGCTGGCGAGCCTGGGGCTAGGCTGGGCGGGCGAGGACGCGGTTTACACCGTAATTTCGATGGCGATCCGCCCATGGATGAATGAGGCCGCGCGGCCGTGGATGCACGGGGCCGCGTTTGCCTTGGCGTTTCTGTTGATCAGCTATGCGCACGCGCTGCTGGGCGAGGTGGTGCCGAAGAACCTGGCGCTCGATAAGGCGGACCGGCTGGCGCTGTTGGTGGCGCCTCCACTGCTATTGTTCCGGCGGATGACGGCGCCGATGCTGGTGGCGCTGGAGCGGACGTCGTTGAAGATTTCGCAATGGATGGGGGCGAAGGGCGGTCATGCGGGCGGACATTCGGCGGAGGAGCTGAAGTTTCTGGTGAGCTTGAGCCGGCGCGAGGGGCATTTGCGGCAGTTCGAGGAAGACGCGATCGGCAACATGCTTGAGCTGAGCAATTACAATGCGCGGGAGATTATGGTGCCGCGGAACGCGATTGTTTCGGTGGCGATCGGGTCCGAGCTGGACGACCTGCTGGATCTGCTGCGGACGGTGAAGCACACGCGGATTCCGATCTACGAGGGCGAGCCGGAGCACATTCTGGGGTATTTTCATTCGAAGGATCTGCTACGGGTGTGGCAGGAGCGGAGGGCGGCGAATTTGCGGCGGAGGCCGGTGCGGCCGTTTCATTTGCGGCCGCTGATGCGGAAGCCGCTGGTGGTGCCGGAGACGAAACCGCTGAATGAGCTGATCGACGAGTTCCGTTCGTCGCACGTGCATCTGGCCATTGTGGTGGATGAGTTCGGAACGATAGTGGGGATTGTGACGCTCGAGGATGTGCTGGAGCAGATTTTTGGCGAGATCGGGGACGAGTATGACGCGAAGGCGGCGCCGCTGGTGGCGGAGGCTCCGGAGATCGAGGTGGATGGGGCTACGCTGATCCGGGATCTGGATAATCAGTACGGGATCGACCTGCCGGCGGAGGCGGGATTCGAGACGCTGGCGGGGTTCATGCTGTTCCGGCTGGGGTGCATTCCGAAGGGCGGGGAGACGGTGAGATGGGGTGGGCGGCGGTTTACGGTGGTAGAGATGGAAAGGAACCGGATTGTTAGGGTGCGGATCGAGCGGGAGTGACTGCTTGAAGCAAGAAGCAAGGAGCCGGAAGTCAGGGGCGCTTCAGAAGCCTATGGAGGAGAGGATTTCGGAGGGGCGTTTGTCGAAGGCGCGGCAGATGGCGAGGAGGCTTTCGATGCTGGGGAGGTTGGCGCCGCGCTCGATGGAGCTGACCTGGCTGACGCTTAAGCGGGTGGCGGCGGCGAGGTCCTTGAGGGGCCATTCGCGTTCGACGCGTAGCATTTTGATGCGGTGGCCGAGGCGTTCGCGGAGGCGGTCCGGGGCGGGGCGGCCGAAGCCGAATTTCCGGGCGGCGTTTTCGAGCGTATCGCGGAGTTGGGCGAGGGAGAAGGGTTTGGGGATGTAGTCGAAGACCTTCATCTGGAAGGTGGCGCGCATGTCTTCGAGCGAGGGGTAGCCGGTGACGATGATGACGCAGAGGCCGGGGTAGGCGGCGAGGAGCTGTTCGAGGACTTTTTCGCCGCGGTGCTCGCCCATTTTCATGTCGAGCAGGACGATGTCGGGGCGGCGGTCTTCGATTGCGGCGATGAGTTCGCCGGGGTGGACGAAGGTGCGGACGATGTAGCGGCCTTCGTCTTTGAGGGTGTCTTCGAGATAGGTAAGGAAGTCGGTGTCGTCGTCGAGGACAGCGACATCGACCAGATCATTTTCCTGGCTCATGTTTTGGAGACCGCCTGTTGGTTTTGTCCCACGGGGAGGAGGACTTCGAGGGAAGCGCCGCCGCCGGGGCGGTTCGTGGCGGAGATGGTTCCGCCGTGCTGATGGACGATGCCTTCGGCGACGGTGAGGCCGAGGCCGGTGCCTTTGGCGTCGAGGCGGGTGGAGACGAAGGCTTCGAAGATGTCGGGGAGGACTTCGGGCGGGATGCCGGGGCCATCGTCTTCGACGGAGACGCCGACGTGAACGCGTCCGTTGCGTACGGTGCGGCGGGAGCGGAGCTCGATGTGGCCGTTGGGCGGGATGGCGTGGAGGGCGTTGCGGAGGAGGTTGACGAAGACCTGGAGGATGCGGTCGCTGTTGGCGAGGACTGTATCGGCGGGATCGACGGAATTGAGGAAGTTGGCCTGGGCGGCGCGTTCATCGATGGCGACGAGGCTCCAGGCTTCGTCGACGAGAGGGCGGAGGGAGACGGGTTCGAGGTGATCCTTGCGGGCGCGGGAGAAGCCGAGGAGGCCTTCGCTGATTTTGCGGAGACGCTGGGTGACGCGGAGCATGCGGGCGAGGCGTTCCTGGGTGTGGGCGTCGCGGGTGGTTTCTGAGAGTTTTTCGATGGAGCCCTGGAGGACGGTGAGGGGGGTGTTGAGTTCGTGGGCGACGGAGGCGCTGAGGAGGCCGAGGCTGACGAGGCGGTCCTGGGATTCGAGGAGCTCGTTTTTGTGGGCGAGGGCGGCGGCGGATTGCTCGATTTGGGCGAGGGCGGTTTCGAGGTCCTGTTCGCGCTTGCGGAGCAAGAGGACGGTTTCGTTGCGGGAGCGCATGATCTGGCCGATTTCGTCGCCGGGGATGACGCAGGGGTCGATGAGCTCGTCGTTGCGGTCGCCTTCGCGGCTGGCGCGGTCGGCGTTGAGCATGAGGCGGAGGGGGCCGTAGACGTAGAGCGGCATGACGACGAGTTCGAGGGCGAGGACGGCGATGACGTAGGCGCCGGCGACGACGAGGAGGAGGTTGAGGCGGGCCTGTTTGACGAGATGGGCGTAGATGGCGGCGGAGGCGGAGCCAGCGGAGGGTGCCTCGCGGCCGGAGCGGACCATCATTTCGTGGCGCTGTTCGGCGACCTCAACCTGGCGTTCGAGCATGGGGATGAGGGCGAAGTAGATGGAGGCGGAGAGGGCGAGGAAGAAGACGTTGTGCAGCACCATGAGTTTGGGGCGCACTTTGAGGTCGCCGAAGAGGCGGACGAGGCGGCTGGGTTGGCGATGGGCGTCCGCCGCGCCGACAGCAAGGGGGCGCGTTAGGAAGGAGGTGAGCATGGTGCCGCAGTTTGGGTAGTTTTATTGTAAGCGCGGGGTAGCGGTTGGCGGGAGGCGGGTGTGGAGTTTCAAGGCAGCTGCCACGGAACCGAGGTCTCCCGTCATCTCCGCGCACAACGCAGCGGAACGCGGGTGCTGATTGGCCGAATTGAGCGCGCCCCGCGCTGTGCGCTCGGAAGTTTAGGATGAAAGGGGAGACTTGGAAACGCGCCATGCAAGTGAACCTTCCGGCTGACCTTGAAACACTCATCAACAAGCGGCTTTCGAGCGGCGCCTACGCGGACGCTGAAGAGGTGCTGCGTAGCGCCCTTGAGGCCCAGGACGCCGAGGAAAGCTGGACCGACGAGGAGCGCCGCGCCTTGTCGGCGCACGTCGAGGAGGGCTATCAACAAGCCGAGCGTGGAGAGCTTGTCGATGGCGCACAAGCGCGCCGGGAGATTGCTGCGATGAAGGAGAGGTGGCGCGAAGGGCGAACGTCGGCTCGATGAGAGCGTATGTTCTCACGGTCCTTGCCAAGGCCGATGTGTTGGAAATAATGTACTTGGCTGACATCCGGTGCTAGTCTGGTGGGATGAGTCGAGAAGAATCTCTCAATCGGGCTATTGGTGTGTTTGCGAAGCTCGCGAAGTCTCAGACGGTCGGGCAGATGCATTCGCTTGCTCAGGGGCTGGCTCTGGCTGCTGAAGGGCTAGAGGCCAAGCTCCAGGGGATTGATAGGCGTCTGGATGCGATTGAGGCCGCTCTGCGGCGGCCGCCATCTCGTTGACCGTTCGAGCGGTTTCGTTACTTGGTCTTATGACTTACTCGAGAGAAGGGTCGGCGAGATTCCAACACGCGATGGGGAAGCTTATGTCCACGCCACGCACAGAAGTCCAACGAAGGGTCGAGGAACGTGGCGTTGAGTCTCCAGGAAATTGGGTACGCACGGACCAGAACCAACGAGGAGGAAACTACATTGACTCGCAACCTTTATTCCGATCCGCAGCGTGCACTACATGCCGCGAGCTGTGCTGCCTACCCGTCTACAGTCCTACCTTATCTTTCGAAGCTTCTGCCTCGATACGACCTTGGTGACACACTAACTGCGGCGATTCCCGTGGATCAACAGGAGGACGGCTCTGAGGATGATAAGGATGGGGAGCTATGACACGCCGCATCTCAAAAGCTGGAGTTATGTTAACGCTTCTGGCGCTAGTGCTCGGTGTGGTTGCCTTCGCTTGCGCTAGCAGCGTCCCCTGTCCCATACACGACGGAATGACTGGTGTCTTTACTGGTAAGACTAGAAGTGTTGATGGACACCTTCTCTACGAGTATCACTGTCCTCGCGGGCACGACTTCTGGGCACGCTGTAGTTAGAGTTCCTTTGGCTTCCGTGCTTTAACCTCCGATGCTTTTCACGCGCCTTCTAGCGTCGGCGCTTCTGCTCAACGCGGTCTGACATGGAAGCGAAGGGAGGCGCTGAATGGGGAAATGATCTGCGGTGAGGCCTAGCTCCGTTTGGTAAAGAAGAGGTGGCAGGTCGCGTCCATGCGTTATTGGTGTCCGTGTTCATTGGGATGGCTCGGAGTTCCCTACTCGACGTCTCCCGCGACCTCCCTTAGCAGTCATTCCAAAGCCGGCCGTCGGTGGTTTGTTCAAAGCTGGCCAACGGAAACGCCGAGAATAGGTCTCTTCTAAGCGCATGACAAGTAAGTTCGCAAGGGAGTTTTTGGGCAGGGTGGCCGGAGTTAAAATAGACCCAGCGGGACCGGACGGGAAATAGGGCTCTCCGGGGATGGAGCCCGAGCGTCGATTCCGGGGCCTAACCCTGCGGAGGCGGTTGACGCTTGGCTCCGGCGTTGAGCCGGGGCCAGAGAAGCGGTAAATCCTGGGGTGCACGGGTAAAGTCCCGAAGCGGCCTAATGCGCGCTCCTTGGCCGCGGCGATGTTGGCGCGACAGCTACGGGGCCAGCGCCTCACGCCGAATGCTGACATTCGGGCGCTGCACGTGCGGCAGGTCGTGCCCATGGCCATGCCTTCGCTGACACCGTCGTGAAGGTGCTTGGAGTCTTGCTCGAAGGCGCAGGCCGGCGTTCAGAGAAACGCGAGGTCTTGGAAGGTGGGGAGTTCGTAAGCTTCGTCTCGGAATCGCCCGGGCGTTCGCTTTTTATCCGAAGTGCGGCCACGGAAGCGGGGGATCCGAACTCGCAATCGGCCGCAAGTAGTGCCTCGGTCCGGCAATGGCTGGGGTTAGGTAGATCACGCCACCCGAAGCCGGGCCGCAGGTCTCGACCTGGCCTTTCGTTTGACAGTGATCTCAATATCACGCCCGAGTCGCAGCAGCAGGCGCATCAGCCTCTCGATGGAGAATCCGTTCAGCTTGCCCTGCTTGAGCGCCGAGATTTTGGGCTGATCGATTCCTAGGATCGCGGCCGCTTGACTCTGAGTGAGCCGCCGGCGCCGAACCTCTTCAATAATCTTCGCGGCCAATTCAGCCTTTGCCAGAAGGTCGTCAGCATGTGGCAGGTCAAGATCGGCAAACACGTTCCCGGAACTTGGCCTGAATTCTCGATTAGGCATCTTCCGTCACCTCACTTCCCGGCGAGTTTGCGTGCAAGCCGCAGCCGTTGCCGGATCAGATCCAATTCTCGCTGGCGGGTTGCGATTCCGGATGTTGCCTTCTTCTGAAAGGTATGAAGAACGTAGATCGCGTCCCCGACTTCGGTTACGTACACGGCTCGAAATGTGCCGCTCGGATTGTCGGCACGTACCTGCCAAACGGCTTCATCGAAGCCGCGCAAGATCTTGGCGCTCTCATGCCGCTGCCCGATCTGGGCCTGGTACAGCGCGAACCCGAGCTTATGCCGAACAGCGCGCGGGAACCCTGTCATCCGCTCCAAGGTGTCCACCAACCAGATCAAACCCCGTGGCTTTTTGACCTCTTCCGGCACAGTCACCAGTATAGGCCAAAACTAGCATAAACAGGTTTGGGCCTCGCGCGGTTTTAGTCGCCGGGGACGGGTTCGCGGGGGGCGGGGGCGCGGTCCTGGTCTATGTACTGGAGTTGGTAGAGCTTCCAGTAGATGCCGCGGCGGGCGAGGAGTTCCTGGTGGGTGCCGATTTCGCGGAGTTGGCCTTTGTGCATGACGAGGATGCGGTCGGCGCGCTGGATGGTGGAGAGGCGGTGGGCGATGACGATGGAGGTGCGGCCTTCGACGAGGTGGTCGAGGGCTTCGCGGACGCGGAGTTCGGTTTCGGTGTCGACGCTGGAGGTGGCTTCGTCGAGGATGAGGATGCCGGGGTCGTGGGCGAGGGCGCGGGCGAAGCTGATGAGTTGTTTCTGGCCGGTGGAGAAGCCGCTGCCGCGTTCACGGACGGGGTGGTCGAAGGCGTCGGGGAGGGCGCGGATGGAGCCGGCGAGGTTGACGCGTTCGGCGGCGGTTTCGATGGTGTCATCGGCGATGTCTTCGGTGCCGAGGCGGATGTTGGAGGCGACGGTGCCGGTGAAGAGGTAGGGGTCCTGGAGGACGACGCCGAAGCGGCGGCGGAGGTCGGAGAGTTTGAGTTGGCGCGCGTCGACGCCGTGGACGCGGATGGCGCCCTGGTTGACGTCGTAGAAGCGGAGGAGGAGGCTGATGAGGGTGGTTTTGCCGGCGCCGGTGTGGCCGACGACCGCGATGGTTTCGCCGGGGGCGATTTGGAAGCTGACGTCGCGGAGGACCCAGTTATCGTTTTCGTAGGCGAACCAGACGTGATCGAACTCGACGGCGGGGGCTCCCTTGGCGGTTCCGTCGATTGGGAGGGGAACGGCCTGGTAGGGGTCGGTGATTTCGGACGGGGTATCGAGCAGCTTGAAGATGCGCTCGGAGGCGGCCATGGCGCCTTGGAGGATGTTGTATTTGTCGCTGAGGTCCTGGATGGGGCGGAAGAAGCGGAGGCCGTATTGGAAGAAGGCGATTAAGATGCCGAGGGAGAGCGCGCCGTGGGCGATGCGGTAGCCGCCGTAGGTGAGGAGCATGGCGAGGGCTAGCATGGCGAGGAATTCGACGACGGGGTAGAACCAGCCGTAGGCGGTGATGGCGTCCTTGAAGGCGTCCATGTGGACGCGGTTGATGTCGTCGAATTCTTTGAGGCCGCGGGCTTCGCGGTTGAAGAGTTGGACGACGGCCATGCCGCTCAAGTGTTCCTGGAGGTAGGAGTTGATGCGGGCGATGGCGACGCGGATGCGGCGGTAGCTGGACTGGACGGTGCGGCGGAAGACCATCGTGACGAGGATGACGAAGGGCATGACGGCGAGCATGAGGGCGGTGAGGCCGGGGCTCAGTTGGAGCATGACGGCGAGGACGAAGCCGAGCATCAGGATGTCGCCGAGGATGTTGACGAGTCCGGAGCTGAAGAGGTCGTTGAGGGTGTCGACGTCGGTGGTGACGCGGGTGAGGAGGCGGCCGACGGGGTTGCGGTCGTAGAAGGCGACGTCGAGGGCTTGCAGGCGGCTCATGATCTCGCGGCGGAGATCGAACATGGCTTTCTGGCCGGTCCACTGCATGAGGTAGCTTTCGGCGAAGTCGAAAAAGAGGGCGCCGACGACGCAGAGGAGGTAGAGGGCGGAGATTTGGGCGAGGCCGGTCCAGGGGTCGGGGGAGAGGAAGCGGTCGAAGGGCGTTGAGAAGCGGCGGGAGGCGGGGTCAAGGTATTTGTCGACGGCGAGTTTGGTGAGGAGGGGGCCGGCCGTCTGGAGGATGGAGGTGACGAGGAGGAAGACGAGGGAGGCGGAGACGGTGCGCCAGTAGGGGCGCATGTAGTAAAGCAGCCGCCGCATGAGACGGCTGTCATATGCTTTGCCGAGCGCCTCTTCTTCCACGAACTTTTAGTGTAGAGGTCCGGCGGCGGGTGAGGCAAAAGCGGGGGCCGGAAAGGTGGGAGGCAAGACGAGGATGGGACCTGCTGCGGCGGGCCGTGCTGATGGCATTATCGTTGCCCGGTGCGGTCGTCCGGTCCAGCGCTGGGGTTTTCAGCGCCTGGAGGCAGTGCGTTTTGGGGCAGCCGGCTAAGGATGGCGTTGCACACGATCCGCGCTGCTGTGAGCGCTTCCTCCGCCTCGGTGCGGTCGGGTTCATCGGCGTCGCCCGGATATCGGAATTTCCACGCGTATTCGGTGAGCGGAGCCGCCTGGGCTGCGACCGGGGCCAGCATCGCGTCCAACTCCACGCACTGGCGTCCGAGTTCCTCCAGGCTGTGCGTCTTTCGAAACGGCACGTCGTGGTAAGCGAGGAACGCCTTCATGGATTTTCCGGCTGCCTGTTGGGCGTGAAACATTACGTCACCCCAGAGGGACTCGGACGGCGAATTCATCTCGTGTGCTGCCGCCCTCAAATCCAGTTGGGCCTTCGCGAGCCAGGCGCGAGCGTCCTGGAGGCGGGCCTCGTCAGGCAGCATGCAGTAGCAATCCTTCGCGCAAGACCGTGCCTGGTAGAGATGCGTTCAATGACCGGCGGTCCTCGAAATACGAGCGCGTGCAGACGAGGATGTCGGCGGCGGCGCCGGTGCCGTGCAGCGCTTGGTAGGCCAGACGACTGGTGCGGCGCTCCTGTGGGGCGTCATCCGGCACTACGACGAGCAGATCGTAATCGCTGTCCGGACCGGGGTCTCCTCGGGCGACGGAGCCAAAGAGATAGATACGCTCCGGCCTATAGGCGGCGACCAAGCGCCGCACCGCCTCGGCTAACGCCGGATCGTCGACGGCCGGGGGTTTGAAGATCGTGCCGTTTGTTGCCGGCATGGCTTAGTCACTCCCCAGTTTCCCATAACCTACCTCATGGCCCCTTCGACCGGGCCACGGTCGCCGGGCGCGTGAGGCGCCGGGGTTAGTGGCGCTGGATGTAGACGATGTGGGTTTGGGTGTATTCGTAGAGGCCGTGCTTGCCGTCGGCGCCACCGATGCCGCTTTTGCGGACGCCGGCGTGGAAGCCCTGCATGGCTTCGAAATTTTCGCGGTTGATGTAGGTTTCGCCGAAGCGGATTTCCTGGCAGGCGCGGAGGGCGGTGTTGAGGTCGCGGGTGTAGATGGACGAGGTGAGGCCGTAGTCGGAGTCGTTCGAGTAGGCGATGGCTTCGTCGAGGTCGTGGAAGGTGACGATGGGGCTGACCGGGCCGAAGACTTCCTTGCGGATGATTTCCATGTCCTGGCGGCAGCCGGCGAGGACGGTGGGCTCGTAGTAGAAGCCGGCGTCGCTGGGAGCGCGCTTGCCGCCGGTGACGAGGGTTGCTCCGGCGGCGACGGCGCCTTGGACGAGTTTGTCGACTTTATGGAAACCGGCTTCGTTGATCATGGGGCCGTAGTCGACGGGCTTGTCGCCGAGGGGGTCGCCGTAGCGGGTTTGCGCCATGGCGGCGGCGAGTTTTTCGGTGAATTGGTCCGCGACGCGGCGGTCGACATAGACGCGCTCGGCGCAGTTGCAGACTTGGCCGCTGTTGATGACGCGGGAGGCTTTGATCGAGTTGACGGCGAGGTCGATATCGGCGTCGGCGAGGACGATGGCCGGGGCTTTGCCGCCGAGTTCGAGGTTGACCTTGGTGATGTTGGCGGCGGCGGAGGCCATGATGGCGGAGCCGGTTTCGACGCTGCCGGTGAAGCTGACCATGCCGATTTTGGGGGACGAGGCGAGGGCCTTACCGGCGGTGGCGCCGCGGCCGTGGACGAAATTGATGACGCCGGGCGGGAGATCGGTTTTGAGGAGGAGTTCGCAGAATTTGGCGGCGTTGTGGGGCGTTTCCTCGCTGGGTTTGATGACGATGGTGTTGCCGGTGACGAGGGCGGGAGCGGCTTTGCGGGCTATGAGGAAGAAGGGGAAGTTCCAGGGGAGGATGCCACCGATGATGCCGATGGGCTGGCGGAAGAGGAAGATGGTTTCGCCGGGGCGGTCGCTTTCGAGGATTTCGCCTTCGATGCGGCGGGCCCATTCGGCCATGTAGTCGAGGTAGTCGGCGGTGAAGGCGACTTCGACGCGGGCGAGCGGAAGGACCTTGCCCTGCTCTTCGGTGATGATGCGGGCGAGGCCTTCGACATCTTCGCGGATGCGGGCGGCGATCTGACGGAGGACGTTGGCGCGCTGGATGGCGGGGCGCTTGGCCCATTCCTTTTGGGCGTCCTGGGCGGCGGCGATGGCGGCGGCGACGTCGGAGGGGGTGCTATCGGGCACGGTGCAGATGAGAGCCCCGGTGGCGGGGTTGCGGTCTTCGATCACGCCCGTGCCGGAGGACGGCGTGAATGCGCCGTTGATGAAGTTATGGTAGTGGGTCATGGCAGTTCCTATTCAGTATGCACGGGGGCGGAGGAGGGCTCAAGTTGCGGGCGGGCTGGGCCGCCGGCGCAGGACTACTTTGCGTAGTAGCGAGCGGACATGCCTACGCACACGCCGGGCGAGCGTCACGGCTTCGCGGGCCTCGCGGAGCAGAACGTCCCTCCAACCCGGATACCGCGTGCCGACGGCATATTCCGTGAGCAGGGCTTGCTCTTCCACAGTCAAGTTCGGGCGGGCTTGAGTTGGGATTCGCATGACCAAATCTTCGATGTCGTGCGACTTGGGGACGGGCAGCCCTCGATAAACCAGGTACGCCTTCAGATATTTCTCGACGGATTGTTGCGCATGAAAGCAGACGGTCGCCGTCGGGCAGGAACGGCCCAGTTTCAGCGTGTGCGCGGCCGTGTTGAGGTCTTCTTCGGCTTTCGCCACCCATTCCGCGGCTACCCGGCCTGTGTTGTCAACTCCGCGCATAGAGCACCCTTCCCTCGCGGGTGGCGGGATATTCGATGGTGCCGACGACATCCTTGCGCCAGGCGAAATCTTCAGGCGTCGTAACAACGATGTCTTTGGGGACGCGGATGTCGTGCAATGCGACGCGGATCTCAACCTGCTTCTTGTGCTTGAGGCCGTCGAAGGGCATCACAATCAAGAGATCCACGTCACTGTCAGGCCCGGCCTCACCGCGCGCGTGTGACCCGAAAAGGATCACGCGCTCGGGATGAAACCGGCGGACGATCCGTTTGACCATCCTGTCAATGAGCCGCGTTGACCCGGCGCCTTCAGCCATTTGCTATGTCTACCACTTGTTGTTCCCTTAATGTGCGGGTGCGAGTCAGGTTGCGTGGGTGAGTTCGATGACGAAGGCGTCGAGGGCTAGGGGTTTTTGGATGTTGCGGCGGGCGAGGGCGCAGAGCGTGGCGGCTTGGGCGGCGGCGGTGCGGAGCCAGGGGAAGGAGACGCGGCGGGCGAGAGTGGCGAGGGGGCGTTCGAGGTCGCGATTGCGGATGGAGGGGACGTTGTTCTGGAGGAGGAGGATGTCTTCGAGGAGCAGGAGGAGGACGTTCATGAGGTCCTCGATGCGGTCCTGTTTGCGAGTTGCAAGAGACTCGGCGACTTTGGCCCAGGAGGAGAAGGAGGCGGCGCCGGCTCCGGTTTCGAGGAGCGCGAGCATCGCGGCGCGGCGACCGGTGTAGAGTTCGAGGTCGAGCGTGGCGGCGGCGCCGGGGGAGCCGGCGGCGAGCGAGATACGGCGGGCGGGTTCATCGAGGCCGCGGGCGCGGACGAAGGCTTCCATTTCAACATTCGAGAGGCGGCCGAGTTGGAGCATGACGGCGCGGGAGCGGATGGTGGGAAGCAGGTCGTAGGCGTTTTCGGCGGTCATGACGATGACCAGGTGCGAGGGCGGCTCTTCGAGAGTTTTGAGGAGCGAGTTGGCGGCCTGTTCGTTGGCGCGGTCGATGCGGTCGATCAAGAAGACGCGGCGGGCTCCGCGGAGGGGCTGGAACTGGGCCTTTTCGCGGAGGAAGCGCATTTGCGGGATGGAGATCTGGCGCAAGGGACCGTCGGGGGCGAAGGTGAGGAAGTCGGGGTGGGAGGAGAAGAAGAGCGGATCTTCGTTGCGCTTTTCGGCGGTCCATTTTTCGCGGTCGGCGATGAGGGCGAGGTTGGGTTCGAGGCTGAGGTCGTCGTGTTCGATTTTTTCGGCGCCGCCTAAGAGGACGGCGGCGAAGCGGCGGGCGAGGGTGGCTTTGCCGATGCCTTCGGGGCCGGAGAGAAGGAGGGTTTGGGGGATGCGGCCGGATTGAGCGATGTCCCAAAGGCGGCCGGCGGCCTGGGCGTTGCCGTAGAAATTAGGGAACACTTAAGGACTCAGGCTAGCATTGCGGGCAGCGTCAGTCGTGCGTGGGATTGCCTTTGGCGTCGACGGCTACTTCGTGGCGTTTGCCCTGCTTGACGACGACGGCTTCGTAGCCGGTAGTGTTACCGCGTTTTACGGATTCGACGGAACGGATTGTGCCTCCGGCGGCTTGCTTTTTGAGGCCCTGGAGCGCGGCGGCGGGAACGGAAGCGAGGGGGATCTGCTCCTCGACCTCGACGAGGTTGCCGGAGGCGTCGAAGCTGAGATCGCGCTTGCCTTTGGAGGTGAAGGTTTCGACTTCGTAGATGGTCTTGCCGTTTTCGGTTTCCGACGAACAGCCGCGCATGATCCCGGAGTGCATCTCCAGGAGGGCGGCGCGTTGGACGGAGGTGGGCAGGGAATCGAAGCTGACGTGCTGTTCGGCGGCGAGGGCGGAAAGCGAAATGATTGTCAGTGCGGGGAGAATGAAAAGCCTCATAATTACAGGATGACTCCGATTTGAAGATTCAGGGGAAGGTGACGCGGAAGGTGGAACCTGAGCCCGGGGGTACTTTCGGCGGCGATGGTGGCGTTGTGGCGTTCGACGATCCAACGGGCGATGGCGCGGCCGAGGCCTGCGCCGCCCAAGTCGCTGAAGCGGGGACGCCGGGCCGGGGCGGCGGCGAGGTCCGCTGGCGCGGCTCGCAGGCGGGCGCTCGGATCGTGTCCGGCAGCCGTGGCACCATGGTGATTAAATGCTTTCCCGCTACGGGCATCGAGAACGGGAACGAAACCAGCGGCAGCGAGACCGGGCCGGATGACACTGAGCCGATGGTCAGCCAGGAGGGACGGTCAGCGGGCGTGAAGGCGCTAGTACGAGTGATTGGCGTTAGCTTCGTTCTGCTGAACGCGATACTTTACAGTTGCGTCCTGCCGCTCTGGGAGGGCTTTGACGAGCCCTTCCATTATGGGTACGTGCAGAACTTCGCGAACGGGCTCGGCTTTCCGGATCCCCGGACCACGCGCCTTTCCCGTGAGATAGAGATGTCCCTGCTGCTTGCACCGGCAAGCATCGTGGTTCGGCGCAATCTCCCGCGGGTGACGACCTATTCCGAGTTTTTTGCGTGGCCAAGCCAACGGCGGGCGAGCGTCCGGGACCAACTGGGCCGCATCCCACCAGAGTCCCGGTGGCGGGGCTCGGAATACGTAAATTACGAGGCTCACCAAGCGCCGCTTGCCTATATGGTCCTCGCGGTCCCGGAAAGGATGCTCGCCAATCTCTCACTCCCATTGCGCGTGTTGGCGCTGCGTATTTTAGCGGCTATCGCTGGATCGTCGCTCTTGTATGCGGGAGCGATGCGGCTGTTCGGTGACCTTAGAGTTCCCGCGACGTATAAGAGCGCCGCATGCTTCTGTGTTTTTTCGTGTCAGATGACGTGGGCAACGGTCGCACACATTGCCAACGACTGGTTGGCGCTTCCGCTGACGCTTTGGTTCCTTTCCTTGCTAATCGCATATCGCCGCGAACCGACATCTACAGTGGCGCTTCGCTTGTCTGTCGTCCTTTCAGCTGGTCTGCTGGCAAAGGCGTACTTTCTGGCTTTCATACCGACGCTGCTGGTCACCTTTCTGGGAGTAAAAAAGTGGAAGCATGGGCTGTTGGTCGCGACTGTTGTGTTGGCATTAGCGGGGCCGTGGTACGTCAGGAACCTCGCGCGCTACGGGGCACTCTCCGGGATGCAGGAGACCCGATCAGGCATACCTGCAATGAGTGTCTTGGCATCTGCTGCGCGACTCGATTGGCCGGCCATTGCAGTTCGAACCGCCAGGTGGGCACTGTGGACGGGGAATAATAGCTTCGAGGCGTTCTCGACAACGACCCTGGACGCCACGCTTTTGTTCGCGGCTATTGGGCTGATTTTGTGGGCGATCCATCGCCAGCACGAATGGGCTGAGTGGATCACGGCGGCGCATTGCGGCGTTTTTCTTGCGGCGCTCGTGTATGTAACACTGATAAGCTTTATTTATACTAAAGGCGTTGCGCTCGGTCCAAGCCCTTGGTACTCATCTGTGCTCCTGCCGCCACTGATGGGCTTGGCGTTCCTAGGGTGTTCAAGGGCTGGCTTAGCGGGCCGGATTGTCGCCGGAGCCCTCGTGGTGCTGTTTGGGTATACCATCGTAGTTACGTACGCGGCCAAGCTCATTCCGCTATACGGAGGATTTACGGGTCGCACATCGCTTGCAGCGCTCGTGGCTCTTTACTCGTCTGACATCGGGAAGCTGAGGGACATCCTGAATTCAACATTGGTAGTTCCTGCCACAATTGTCTTAATGTCGAGTGTCGCCGTTGGAGTACTCGTTATTGTGGAGGCTACAGGTCTGCTCCAATTGCTTCGCGAAGCCGGTATGGTTCGGGTTCAAGCGAACACGCGGGGTGCTATACGAGGCCGTGGGGAGGAATGTCAGAATACAGACGATGGGCCGTTCTTGAAAGAGCATGGCGCAAGCGACCGTGACGTATTTGGTGGATAGATGACCCCAGACCGTCCAGAAATACGTATGACCCTGGTGGTGCGATGACTCCCCCTGTCCAGGAGGTCCTCAATGAGATTCTACGTGTACAGACCGTACTGCACGGCGCCGGTACCATGTCCAACGACGCGCTTAGAGCGGTCGCTAGGCATGCCAGCGCGCGCAACGTGCGCCGATCAGTCGAAACGGGCTGCGGTGCTACCACGCTGTTGCTCTCTCACCTGAGCGCGAACCATACTGTTTTTGCGCTCGATCTTGGCGGAAGCGTAACGAACGTGCGTCGATCTCCTCTGTTGCGGCAACGCGTCGTCTCCTTCGTCGGGGGCCCGACACAGCGAACGCTCGCCCAGCACAGATTTTGGGAGACACTCCAGGTTGCAGTCATTGATGGCCCGCATGCGTATCCATTCCCGGACCTCGAATGTTACTTTCTATATCCATACCTTGAAGCCGGAGCGTTGCTCGTCCTGGACGACATTCATATACGGAGCGTCAACAACCTGTTTCATTTCTTGTGTAGTGATGAGATGTTTCATCTGGACGAGGTCGTTCGGACGACGGCGTTTTTCACCCGAACCGATGCTCCTACGTTCGACCCAGTGGGTGACGGCTGGGCTCAGCAGAGATACAACGCTCGTACGCTAGTTCGTTATAGCTGGCGATCGATGCTAACGAGCGTTCTACCGCGACCAGTCCTCAGGTTCCTGGCTAGCTATCGGGATGCAGGCCGGCAGGGCGAGACTGGCCTCAATGGCGCGGTACGGATAACCTCGCCTCGCCACGGCGAAGGCGTGGCTGACGCCGGCATTGTTCGGGGTTACGCTTCATTCTCTCCTGGTGCGTATCTGTGGGCTCTGGTTCGGCGTCATGATGTGGATGGGTGGTGGCCGCAGGGTGATGGGCCAATCCCGGTCGCGGACGGTTGCTGGAGCGCGCAAGTTCGCTACGGCGGCCCAGAGGACGCGGGGTTCCGATTCGAAATCGCGGCCGTTGTGGTCGCGTCAACGGTGAATGACGTTTGGATCGAATGGGTCCAAAACGTCAAGAGCACCGGACTATTTCCGCCGGTTCAGCTGCCTGTGGCACACCGCCTTGTTGCGGAGTGCTTTCGAACTGTCCGCAGGGTCGGTGCGTGACGCAGCCGCTGAACCTCTAGCGTCGTCGGCGACGGAGCATGTCTGCAACCGCCTGTCCAGCGGCGCATGGTTTTCTTGCCCGTATCCGCATGTTGCCGTCGTCGTTTCACGCGGCGGTATGGGTTCCGCTGTGGGCTGCGTTGTCGGTCGCCCATTCATCGAGAGCCGGATGTCAGAAATTGAAGAACTGCGCGGCGTTACCCGAACTGTGGAATCCGGGCGAAGGCGAACGGGATTCCGGGGTGAAGGCGAACAGCGTTCC
>JAJYCN010000112.1 GCA_021778335.1 Acidobacteriota bacterium
CCTCGCGGTGACGCCCTTGCGCTTCGCTACTACTTCACCTCCATCAGGTTGTAGAGGGGACTTACACCCCCGAGCTGTCGAAAATGCTCGGCACACAAAGAAAGGGGGCGGCGCGAGCCGTCCCCCTTCTTGCGGTGGGTGGTGCGTGGGAGATCAGAACATATACTTGACCGCGAACTCGATGACGCGGCGGCCGACGGTGTTGAGCGCATAGCCGTTGGTTACCTGGTTCTGGTTCGTCTGGGTCAGTTGGCCGGAAGCGTTGGAGAACTTCAGCGTCATGTCGGCGTTGGAGCCCGTGGCGTTCAGTTCGGGCAGTGGATGGTTGAGGAAGTTGAACGCTTCCATGCGGAACTGCAGGGTCTGGCGCTCCGTCATCTTGAAGTTCTTATAGAGCGAGAGGTCGCTGTTGAAGAACGACGGCCCCCACATGGTAGGCCAAACCACCGGGCCGACCTGGCCGGGCGCGGGCGGGGAGAAGCAGCCTGGGTTGAAGTACTGGCCTGACTTCAGGTTCGCGCCGGGGTTGCAGGTGAGAACCGGCAGTAGCTGCATGGAGTTGGTTCCGAGATACTGCTGCGCGCCGACGGCATTGCCGTTGAGCGAGCCGTATTGGGCGTTCAGGACGCCGTTGGCGCTGTTGGGCTGGATGGGCGCGCCGGTCTGGAATTGCGTGATGCCGGAGAGTTCCCATCCGTTCAAGGCGCCGGCTAGGATCTTATTCTTGTGCGTGGCGTCGGGCAGGTTGATCACGTACGCGGCGTTGAAGATCTGCTGGTGATCGTAGCCGAGGATGCCGTAGTTGGGTCCTTGCGAGTACGGCCACAGGGTGTTGCCGGCGCCGGTGCCGTTGCCGGTGTAGTTGTCGCGGAGACCCATCAACTTACTCCACGTGTAGTTCGTCGTGAAGGTGACGCGGCCGGTCTGCTTCTGCCAGGTAACTACCAGCGCGTTGTAGTTGGAGGAGCTGTCGTGATTGACCAACTGCATCTGCGTGTATTGATGCACCGGGTAGTAGTCGTTCGCCGGGAAGTTCGAGGACGCCGGGTTGTTAATCTGCCCTGTCAGCGGATCCGGACCGAAGAAGCCACCGAGCGGGATGTTATCGAGGTTGGACAGAGGCCCATTGATGATCAGGTCGTGGCTCTGGCTGCCCGAGTAATAGACCTCGAGGAGGGAATTCCACGGCACGCGCTGGCTGATGGTGAAGTTATAGTCCTCGGTGTAAGGCGTACGGTTATCGCCCATCTGGAGGACGCCGGCTACGGCGGAACCGAGGCCGGCCGGGCCGAGCGACGGCGTGAACTGGTTGAAAGAGTTGTAGCCGACGCAGCAGTTCCAGGTGGTTGACAAGGCTTCGCTGCCAAGCGGAGCGCTGTAGGCGGAGTTCGCGACGTCGTTGTAGGAAAGCTGGTAGCGGTAGACGCCAAAGCCGCCGCGGATGACGGTGTTGCCGGTGCCGAAGACGTCGTAGGCGATGCCGAAGCGCGGCTCATAGAAGAAGTTCTTCGAAGGGAAGCCGGACATCGGGATCGCGGGGTCCATGCTGTGCCACAGGAGCCCGGTCCAGGGGCCGGCGCTGGAAGTGGGGTTGTAAGTGGACGGATCCCAGACGGCGAGGCCGTTGGAGCCGACCGGATCCCACTGGCCCATGTGGTCGAACCGGAGGCCGTAAGTGAGCGTCAGGCGGCGGGTGGCCTTCCACTGGTCGTTCGCGTAGAACGAGTACTGATGATAGTAGAAGTTGGCGACCGGGGCGGTGTTCGCCTGGGTGAAGCCAGTGATGCGGCCCATGGCGAAGTCCGCGGCCGGGTTGCCGGAGCTGTTGGCGCCGTAATTTTCATAGTCGAGCACGCCCTGGTTGGCGGCGTTGAAGCCGCTTGAAGCCTGCTGGTTCTGGGCGAAGTCCCAGTAGAAGCCGAATTTGAGGGTGTGCGTGCCGGCGACCTTGCTGATGTTATCGCTGATATTCGGAGTGGCGGAGTACTTACCGAAGGCGCCGCCCTGGAACTGCTGGCCGAACGTGGGCGCGAAGTAACCCGGCACGCCGTTCCCCCAGCTAATTGTGTTGGGAATCTGCGGCGTGTAAGGGTTGTTGAACAGCCCCGTCATGTTGAAGCCGACCTTCGAGGGATTGACGGCGCTTGGATTGGTCATCGTGATGGGGTTGAGGAAAGTGGCTTCGGAGAAGACGAACTCGTTGGTGAGGGTGGGCGAAAAGACGTGGGTGACGTTCGCGCTCCAGACCTTGGAGACCTGGTTGGCCGGCATCATCGAGGGGTACGGGATGGCGTTGTTCGTGGCCCACCAGATGCTGATGGGATTCAGGTCCGTTTCGTTCTGCTGGTCGTAGGAGAAGAACATCTTGGTGTTCTCGCTCAGGTTATAGTCGATGCGGCCGCGCGCTTCCCAGCGATTGACCGGCTCCTGGTTGAGGTACTCGTAGTTGGCGCCGATGGGATTGGTGGTGGGATCGAGGTTCGGCTGGGGCATGGTCTTGTACAGCGCGGCCGAGTTGGGATCGAGGAGGCTGGGGGGGATCATTCCGCCCGGCAGGGTGACGCCGTTGGTGCAGCTCTTGGCGACGCAAGGATTAGCGGCGTCGAGGCCGAAGGGGCCGTTGGCGAAGTTCTTCCCGAGGCTGGCGATGTAGGACGGGCTGAAGTTGCCGTTCATCATCTGCTGGGTGGGAATGAAGCGCTGGATCAGGCTGCCGGAGGGGTGCTGGTCCATGTACTCGTAAGCGCCATAGAAGAAGAGTTTGTCGTGGTTATGGTTGAAGTTGGTTCCGGGGATAACTACCGGGCCGCCGAAGTCGCCGCCGGGATAGTAGTAGTAGTCGTACGGCTTGGGGATGCCGGAGGCTTTGAGCAGCGAATCTTCGGCGTTGAAATTGGCGTTGCGGGTGTAGAGGTAGGCGTCGCCGTGGAACTGCGCGGTGCCGCTTTTGCCGATGAACTGCATCGTCACCGGACCTTTGGCGAAGGAGGCGTCGAAGGCGGTGGTGAGGATAGTAGCTTCGGAGATCTGATTCTGGTTGACGTTGGAGGTTTGGGTTCCCTGGTTGCCTGGGTCGAGTAAGTTCGCGCCGTCCATGGTCATGGTCATGCCGCCATTGGGCTGTGTGCCGTTGGCGGAGAAGGCGCCGATCGGACCCGAGTTACTTTGGGTCGTGAGACTGGAGAACATGGTCTGGCCGAGGCCGGTGGCCATGGCCATGCCGGGCATGATCTTGATGAGCTCGGCGGCGTCGCGGCCCTGGATGGCGAGCTCGTTGATCATGTGCTCATTGAGCGTCTGGCTGGTCTGGCCGGTGTCGGTGGGCACGGAGACTTCGCCGGCGGAGACGACCTCGACGGTCTGCTTGGCGCTGGCGACTTCAAGCTTGATGTTGGGCAGCGTGAGGCTGGCGGCCTGGGTGAAGGCGATGTCTTTCTCTTCCCAGATATTGAAGCCGGGCGCGCTGACACTGACCGTGTAAGTACCGGGCTGGACGGCGGAGAAGTTGAAGAAGCCGGACGAGTTCGACACCGACTGGCGGGTGGCGTTGGTGGCCTGATCCTTGAGGACGATGGTGGCGTTGGGGACAACGGCGCCCGTGCTATCGGCGACGGTGCCGCTCAATTGCCCGGAGCGGACCTGCGCTTGAAGGGAAGCTGGGACCACCAGCAGCAGAACGAAGAGCGAAGCCGTGAGGGCGGCGGTGAGACGAACTCCGAAGCGCGCGAACACCGACCAAGGCTCCGACGTAGCAGATCTTAACATGGACCTCTCCTACCCAAGTTTTCGAAATAGAACCCCGCGCAAAACCGTAAGCGCCGAGCGTAGCCCCTAACAGAGGCTCATCTATTGACCCAAAGGTGCGGTCGACACGTGGTACGACAGCACACTAACTACAAAGCATTATTGGATTGAGGATAAATCAGGGTTCATCGATTGTCAATGCTGTATTCACCTTTTTTTGGTGTTCACGTGTTCATTGCGGACGGCAGGATGAGGGACGTATGGGCGTGAGTGTGAACAACTGTCTGTAAGTGGCACGTGGGCAGCGGGTTAACGTTACCAAACGGAAGATGGACCAGGATGTGTCCGGAGCGCGGGCCGGGCACGTGGCGGTGCGGCTTGCACGCAAGGGACGGGGTAACGATGTAAACGGTGGAATGTGTGGGGTAAGTGACTTGGCGCCGAGGCAGTTGACGGGGCGAGGCGGAGGTGAAAGGGCTGGACGAAGGCGCCGCGGCTAGACCTCGATCAGGTTGAGGCCGGAGATTTTCCTGAAGTGGCGTTCGTTGCGGGCCGCGACTGCGTTGCCGCGCTCCAGCGCGCGGGATCGGTCGAAAGTTATGCTCGGGCGTCCGGCGGGGGATGGGCGACGGGAAGGCGGACGCTCCGTTGCCGTCGCGGCTCGGTGACACATTCGGCGCGCCAGCGGCGGATGACCACGCTGGGATCCAGGATTACTCCCAGGATGGTGGGTTCCATGGTTCGCCGCGGCGAGGGCGATGCACGCGGATAGCAGGAGGACTTCGGGAATGCGGGAGCGGATGATCGCGACCGGGCGATTGTCCTGCTCGATCACGACTTCAGCGCCCTCCCGAGGCCGTCGATTGCATCGCGCACAACGCAGCCGCGCGGCTTGCGCGGCTTACGGCGCTGTGGACCTTCGCTCAAGGCAAGGCCTGCCGGCACTCTGCCCGGGCTTACGCCGGCGGCCGGTGCGCCCGTGGATGTCTCGAAGCACTTCACATCCTCGTCGATGAAGCCGGAGATGCAGAGATTCCCAGACTTGTTAAACGCCACCTGACCGCCGCGGCGCCTGCGGGCCACGACCGGATTTGGCGCGGATGGAGCGCCGTGAGATCGGCGGCCAGGTATTCGAAGATGTAGTCCGGCGCGTTCGAGTCTCCCCCTGTTTCGTTGCGGGGCGCGGTCCGGTCAACGGCCGGCCCCGCGGCGCCAGCGACGGAGGACACGGGTTCCTCACAACGGCGGCGCGACGGCGACGCCATGGTCGATATCCGATTCGGTAAGGGTGTAGCTGTGTGACGAAATGGTAGTTCCATCCACGATCAGTGAGTAGTTCAGGGCCGTGTACAGGTTCGAGTCGAACAGCACCTGGCCGCGGTACACTCCATCGGGGTCCTTTCGCAACTCGACCTTTTGGCCGGTAGTGCCGACGTCCACCTCGACCGAACTCGGGCTGGCCTCGGTGGTGTAGGAAAAGCCCAGCGCCTCGAGAGTGAGGAACGGCCCCTCGACCCGGATCAGGCTCTGTCCCTTCAGGCCGGCGTAGATCACCTGGTTGGAGGGGTCCACGCCAGGGATCGAAGTTTCGGCATCGAAGTAAACCCCGGACACGCGCTTGGTGAGGCGATTACTGAGCTTGTGATTGTTGTTGGTGACGTCCAGCGGGATCCAGTGATGGCCATTATCGCGGGAGAAGGCGATACCGCCGTAGCCAGCCCCGGCGACCCGGATCTTAGGATGGAAAACGTCAAAGGCCATCCACGCTACCGAACAGCCGTTGGCGAAGGGATCGGATTGCCCGTATTTTGCCCCGCCCGCTCCCCGCGAACCATTGCAGCCCATCACGTATTCTCCGCGGTTGGTGGCAATGTTGGAGAGAGCGAAATTCGGATAGGGGTTGCCGGCCAGCAGAAAATCCGGGGTCCAGGTGTTGCCGGAATCTCTGCTGACCTCGACAAATCCGCCGGCCACGTCCACCGCCCACAGCTCGGCGGGATCGAAGGGGTTTACATAGAAATTATCGGCCTGCCCGAGTTGGTTGAAGGGATTGTCCGGCGAGCCGGATGCGGAGGCCCATCCCGGGATCTGGTTGTTATCGGAGACCACACCACGATAGATCTGTCCGATCTTGCGGCCGTTGTTGAAGCTCGCCGCCGGCTTGTTGGGGTTGCTGTTAAGGGTCGTGAGAACGTACACGTTCAAGCTGCCCGACGAGTGTCCACCGCCGGCTTGCATTTTTTCGATGTCGCAAGGCAGAAAATGGTCATTTGGCGACATATCTTCCCACTTGGTTGGGTCCAGCGTAGTGTTGCGCACAACCCACTCCACCTGAGACGGGTCACACTTACTCGGATCGAAATCCTCGAGCGCGATGTAGTCGCTGTGGGTCACGGGAGTCGAGAGCTCGGAGGGTGTGGTCATTACCGCCAGCAGGCCGCCCGACCCGGCGCCCTGGTAGCCGGGGTCAAAGTCGGCGCCGAGCGGCAGAAGTGGGATGGTGGGTGAGGCGTAGGTATCCACCATCCAGGAGAACGTTCCCCCGGAGAAGGGCGGGTTGTACAGAGCATGGTATGCCTTGTTGCGCGCGAGCAACACCTGCTCGGGGAAGGCCGGATCGACCAAAGCCTGGCCGGCGTCGCCGAGACCGTCCGGCAGGCTTTGCCACAGGATGACCGGCTCCGGGATGCAGAGTTCCGGGATCGCCGTCCCCGGCACGCACAACCCGACGCTCGACGCGAACGTGTCGTTGTCGCCGGTCGGGAGGTAAAGGGCGAGGGGCAGCGCACTGTTGGCGTATTGTGCGGACTTTGCCGTAATCGCCGTGACAACAGTGGCCTCAAGGGCGTGAAGGCCATTCATCACCGGCAGCCACGGCCCGCCGGCGCAACCGCCCCCCGCGAACGGGAGACCCGGTATGCCCAGGTTAAACGCGTTAAAGTAAACCCCGCCATCGTTGGCGGCATACGCCGCGCAGAGGCCTTTCGTAGGGTCGTACCAGGAGGGAAAGACCATACCCCAGGTGTCCACGTGGAGATCGATTTTGCGCCAGTGTGGCGCCGTCACGCCGTATTCATACCACGTCAGGCCATCCGCGGCGTAGAGATCGTAGTTCACACCCAGGAGGGGAATGAGAAGCGGAATGCTTGCAATTTGTGCCGTGGCCACCACGGAATCGCCGGAACCGCCACTCACGGCCACGGAGTCAAAGCCCAAGTCCGACATCGTGTGGGCATTGAAGTCGACGATGGTCACTTCCTGGCTTGCGCCCTTGGAGCGTACCACAACCACCTGATAGGCACTGCTCCCGGGGTGAGGAACCGCGGTGAGACCGGAGCAAAATCCGTTCAGCGTCTTCGTGTCCCAGGAGGCGCCCAGATCATTCGTGCGGTACACCTGGAAGCCGTTACAAGCAAACACCGTCCGATAGCCCCCGTCCACCAGAAACGCGCCGGGGGTGATCCCCTCCGGTGTGCCGCTCAAAAGGCTCCAGGAAGACGCTTCATCGAGGTCGCCGCCCTTAGCAGTCCATATTCCGCAGTTCGTGGCAACGAAGGGCTGGCCGGTGGAGAAGGCGACGCTGGTGATGCCGTCGTCGGAATAGCGGCACAGGTGCACGTGCCGCCAGGTGTCGGCCGCGTCGAGGGAAACCCACAATCCTCCGAACCGGTGATAGCCGGATGCGTTTACAGGCCGGCCGTCGTCGTCTCCGGTTGCATACAACAAGCGGTCGGAGTTGAACTGGTCCACGGCGAGAGAATAGGCGTTCTGAGTCAACCCGTTCCGCAGACCGTTGGTCGCCGGGGCCCACGTCATGTTGTCCAGAGTGCCGCTGTGCTGGCCAATTCCCGTGGTCGTTTTCCAGACACCGCCGAATTCGCCGGCGGCGTACAGGGTGCCGTCGTGATTCGGATCGATGACCAGGCTCATGATGCGGCCGCCCGATCCGGGCACCCTCGAGCCCATACCGCCCCAAGTGTAGTTTGTGCCGTCGGGAGAGATGTCCGTAGTTTTCAGAGGCTGCCCGTAAGCGGCGAGAGCGCCGACGACGATTAAAACCGTAATCCTTAGATTCATGACGATCTCCTTGGTACTGCTCCCTGGTTTCCGGCTATTGGCCGCAGGTTGGTCCTAGTCCGCATAGCTGGCAGGCACTCTTGCGCTTGCCGGCGCTGGCTGCATGGAAAAGTTGCCGAATCCCGTTTTGGGGCCGAGGCGCGATGGAAGATCCCGGCTTCATTGCTCAGCCGGGCGATAGCGTCCGAAGCGCCCGGACCCGTAAGAGCCGGATCGTATCCGCCAATGACCAGCGGGGCTTCCACGCGCGCCGCACCGGGAGGATGAAAGGTCTCTAAGACCATGCCCGGCGCAAACGTGGCGCCTATTGGCGGCGTAACACATGCGGGCGGCCTGACGCATTGGCCCCGCGCGGTGAACCAACTCGCGGCCGCCATCATCGCAAGGGCCGCGAGCGGAATCGACGTTATTTTCATCTCCATTTTCCCCTCCAAACCCCTCGTTGAGCCCCTGGGAGAGGATAGGGGCTAATTTTCGGTCTTGACAACCCGCACGTTCGAGTAGGTCATCTCCCGGTCCTCGGCGCCCGAGGATAGAATGTTGGGATACGGAGGGCGCAATGAGACCGCTCGCGATCCTGATCGTTGTGGGCGTTCTTCCGTTGAGAAGCGAGCAGTTGCCGGTTCGCGCCTACACTACCGCGGACGGTCTGGCGGCGGATCACGTCGATTGCATCGTTCGCGATTCGCGAGGCTTTCTGTGGTTCTGCACCCCGGAGGGCCTATCGCGGTTCGATGGGCGCCATTTCGTCAATTACGGCGCGGAGGAAGGGTTGGCGCACCGCTCCGTATCGGCGGTAATTGAGACGCAGTCCGGCGATTATCTGGTGGGGACGGCGCGCGGACTTTCCCGGATCGATCCCCGCGGCGCCCGAATCAGCAACTATGCTCCGGGCCGGGACCCGGTGAAGAACGAAGTGATGGCGCTGCGCGAGACCCACAGCGGCAAAATCTGGTGCGCGACGCGGAGCGGCCTTTTTGCATGGAGCGCGGTGGACGGCTTCCGCCCCGGGCCATTGACGCTGCCGCCCGGCGAGTCGATCTCGGAGATCGTGGAAGGCTTGCACGGAGAACTGTGGATCGGCACGACCGTGGGGATTTATGTCATAGGCAACAGCGGCGTCGTCCGCACTTTCACCCGGAAAGACGGTTTGCCAACAAGTTGGGTGAACACCTTGCTGCTCGATTCCAAAGGCCGCATCTGGGCGGGTGTTCGCGGCGGCCTGGCGCTGATCGCGCAGGCCTCGGATGGGGGCTGGAAAGTCGCCCACGTGTTTACCAAAAGTTCGGGTCTGGCCGGAAGTGGCGCAAGAGCGCTGGCGGAATCTTCGGACGGAACGTTGTGGGTCGCGACAGATTGGGGGATCAGCCGGATTACTCTCGGCGAAAGTGAACCCAGGCTGGTGAAGAACATCAACCGTGAGCAGGGGTTGAGCGACCGGCAACTCAATGCGCTCGCCGAAGATCAGGCCGGGAATATGTGGGTGGGAACGGAAGGGGCGGGCGTGATGCGGATCGACCGCAGCGGATTCACCACCTATCGCGAGGCGGACGGCTTGCCCACCGACCGGGTGTGGTCCGTATTCGGAGATCGCGCCGGACAAGTGATGGCCGTGACCGTGGGAGGCCGGGCCAAACGCGCCGTGAGTATTTTCGATGGCAAGCGGTTTCGCAGCGTGGTTCCCGGGCGCTTCGGCGATCACGCCAGTTGGGGATGGAACCAGGTCCTGCTGCAAAGCCGCACCGGAGAGTGGTGGGCCGCGACCCAGCACGGACTTTGCCGGTTTGCCGCGATGAAGGCGGCCGCTCTCGACGGCCGGAATCCGCGAATTTGTTACTCGCAGGATTCCGAGATCTTCCGCATTTTCGAGGATTCCAAGGGCGGCATCTGGGCTTCGGCGCAGTCCCATCCTGTTGGCGCGGGGGACCGGCTGATGCGATGGGACCCGCGGACCAACGCGGTCTACCAGTTTCCCGCTCCCCGGATTCCGGGCGGCGCCGCCGACGACCTGGTGTCGGCCTTTGCCGAAGACCGGCGGGGAAACATCTGGATGGGGCTATATAAGGGTGGGATGTATCGCTATGACGGACATCGCATTCAATACTTCCAGCAAAGCGACGGCATGCCGGGAGGCGCGATTCTCGCGCTGATGGCGAACCCGGACGGGCTTTGGATTGGATCCAACGGCGGCGGCCTGGGCCGCATGGAAAAAACCGGAGACGCCCACCCGCGCATCGAGATCTATAACACTGCCCGGAGGATGTCGAGTGGCGTGGTCGAGTGCCTGGTGGACGACCGGCAGGGCCGGATCTACGCCGCAACCAGCAAAGGAGTGGATCGGCTGGACCCCAAAACGGGACACATCCGGAACTTTTCGAGCGCCAACGGCCTGGCGCATGGGGAATTTCACGGAGCATTCCGCGACCGCGCCGGCTCGCTTTGGTTTGCCACCACCCAGGGTATTTCGCGGCTGATTCCGGCCGAAGATCATCCGCCGGTGAACCCGCGGGTTCTGATCACCGATCTGCGAATCGGCGACACGCGGTATCCGCTGTCGCCGCTCGGAGCGTCGCGCCTGTCGCGGCTCGAACTCAGTCCGTCTCAGAATCAACTTCAGGTGGAGTTCACCGGTTTCGATTACGAGCCGGGAGAAATCCTCCGCTACACCCACAAGCTGGAGGGCGCGGATTCGGGCTGGAGTCCGCCCCGCCGGCAGCAGACCGTCAGCTATGCCGCTCTTAGCGGGGGCACATACCGCTTCCTGGTGAAAGCGGTGACTTCCGAAGGCCAGGAAAGCGCCTCCCCGGCGGAGGTTGATTTCGTTGTGCTACCGCCGGTGTGGAGGCGCTGGTGGTTTGAGAGCCTCGCGCTGGCGCTGGCAGCGGCCGTCCTGTTGGCCGCACACCGCTACCGCATTGCGCAGGTGGTTAAGCTGGAAAGGATTCGGACCGCCATCGCCACCGATTTGCACGATGACATCGGCGCCAGCCTTTCTCAGATCGCCATTCTGAGCGAGGTGGCGCGAGTGGACGGCCAGGGTCAGGGGCGGCCCGGCGAGCCGCTGGAACGCGTGGCCGCCCTGGCCCGCGAGCTGGTCGACTCCATGAGCGATATCGTCTGGTCGATCCGCCCCGAGCCGGACAGCATGGAATCGCTGATCCGGCGCATGCGCGGATTTGCGCTCGATCTGCTCGCTTCGCAGGGGATCGAGTTCGAGTTGGGGACTCCGGATGCGGCAGAAACCGTGGAGCTCACTCTGCAAGCCCGGCGTCAGCTTTTCCTGATGTTTAGAGAATGCGTCCACAATGCCGCGCGCCACTCCCGCTGCACCGCGGTGCGGGCCGGGCTCACCGTGCAGGACCGGGGCGTGGTGCTCGCCGTCAAAGACAACGGCAGGGGAATGAGTCCGGGTGAAGAGTGCAATGGCGGCACCGGAATCGACGGGCTGCGCCGGAGGGCGGAAAGCCTGGGCGGAAGCGTAGAACTGGAATCGAAGCCCGGGGAGGGATGCACCGTGATCATCCGGGTCCCGCTACGGCGCCGCGCGTTTTCGAAACCGCGCTTATAGTTTGCCAGCGCGTTTATGCAGGTTTCCGAAACCTTCCCTTCGTCTTACACTGGGCCATATCCGTGACACAACAGGCAGGCGCCGCGCGGATCGGCGTGGCTATTATCGAAGACCAGAAAGAGACGCGGGAGGGCCTGTCGGTTTTGATCAACGCCAGCCCTCGTTTCGAATGCCGGCACGCGTATGCATCCATGGAGGCCGCCCTGGATGGGATTGGACTCCATTCGCCGCGCATCGCGCTGGTGGATATCGGTCTTCCCGGACTCAACGGAATCGAGGGGGTGAAGATCCTGCGGGACCGCTGGCCCGCCATCACGCCGGTCATCCTGACGGTGTATAAGGACGACAGCCGGATTTTTCAAGCCATATGCGCCGGCGCGTGCGGATATCTGCTCAAAAATACCGCGCCCACCCGCTTGATGGAGGCGCTGGCGGAGATCGCCGCGGGCGGAGCCGCGATGTCTCCCGAGGTGGCCATCCGAGTGGTGGAGCTGTTTCGCAGCACCCAGGCGCCGAGGCTGGAGAGCGGAAATCTTTCGCCGCAGGAGATGCGGATCCTGAAGCTATTGACCGAGGGCCATCAAAACAAGACCGCCGCCGCGGAACTGGGTATCAGCATTCACACCGTCGGTTTTCATCTGCGGTCGATCTACGAAAAACTGCACGTGCATTCCCGATCCGAAGCCGTGGCGCGCGCTCTACGTGAGGGCTTGATCTCTTAGACCGTTTTTCAGGTTTCGTAGACTGCGGAGACATATACTTAAGCAGGTCTATAAGTACCCCCCGCACGAATGTGCGGGTTGTCGTCCCCCGATAAGCTCCCTTAAGATTGCACGTGTACAAAAATTGAAGATCCCGGACAACGGCCGAACGAGGAGCCACGCAAATGAGGGGCTGCAAATTCGCACGTCGGACAAGTGGAGGCAGCGGTTCCGGAACGTCGGACAAGATAAATGCGTGGCGCGAGCCGGTTTGTGGTCAAAAGAAAGCGCGCGAGTCCGACAATCCTTGATGTTCCACTACCGACTTTTGCTGCTGTGGGCTGATCTCTCAGCGCGGTTGGCTTGCTGAAACCCGCCGAAATCTGCCGTAAATTGTCGTAAGGTGTGGTGGATTGTTGTAATGTGTTGACAACTGTTGAATTTTGTTGACTGGAGACTCCGTACCGGGACGAATCCCGCAGTGGGCCAGCCTCGTAGGCCCTTCGACCAGAAAGCGATCAATTAGAACCAGGGTATCGCGAGCTTTGCCATCCCGATTTCGAGGATTGCTAGCAAAGGCCATTTGCGCCTCTCGCCGGAAGACGGGTCCACGCGAAGCTCAACAATACCTCCGAGCCACGGACGCCTTGAAGCGAGCATCGCGTGGCCACTCTCGTCAGTCCAGTTCCATTCCCGACGAAGCCAGTTGACCCAGCCGAATCGAAATGACTCTCCGTCGTCAAACTCAGCCAGGAATCCACTCTTGGGAATCAGCGCGAAGCGCGCGACAAGTTCATCGGTCGCGCCGTCACGAAGCGTAATGTAAGGCCGCAATCGAAAGCGCTGGAGCTTGTACTCGCGACCGCCCGTGCCTGCCGTGCCCCGCGACCCCTTAATGCGAACCCAGGCCAGCAGTTCGTCATCCTGCCGCAGTTCGCAATGGCTACTCCACCAATGACCGGTCATCCAACGCAAACCGCCGCCGCTGTAGATGTCTGCCGAGCTCATGATCTACGGGTAAACGTACATTCTATGGTCATTGCGGGCGGGAGGTGTATCCGCAGCTTCTGGAACCCTCCCGGCGGGCTTTAGCTTTACGTCCGGGTTGACAAGTACACAGGGATCCGCGACTAATCCCGCGCGGGCGGATTCAACGGCTCACGGCGAGCGTCAATAACCGCTTGAACGTCCGCCGCGAAATCGGCGTCCGGGACCGGCGCGTAGCCGAGATGCCCTTCGTACGCCTTCGCAATGGCGATACACTCGCTCAGCTTGCGACCGGGACCTTGCGGAGACTTGATGACGGCCACCGACCGGTGGTCTCGCTCCACGATCACCTCCAGGCTCTCATCGCGGACTCGTGCCAGGACGGTACGGATTTCGCGGGCGAACCCGGCTTCCGTGAGGCGAAGAATCACAGCAGTTACATCACAGCGGCTCGCATCGCCGTACAATGTGACTTGGTGTTTACTGCGGCGTCCAGCGTGGTTTCCCAGAAATCGAGCGCTTAGATGACGCGATTGGTTCTCCTGTGCGTTGTCTTGAACTCTGCGCTGCTATCTGAAGAAGCAGAAAAACCGATCTGGGCCAAGGCCGCGGTTCCGCTCGGCAGTTGCCTCGGCGCAGGGAACCGCATACCATCCCCGGACGGGAAGGCTGTTGTTCAGATGCAGTGCCATGCGCCCAAAGGAGACAACGATCCGATTCCATACTTGCGCGTGCGGGTGGCTGCCGGCGCCTGGCACGACATCGAATTGGACGAAGGGGCACATGAGTTGCTGTGGTCCCCAGACTCGAAGGCGTTCCTCATCAATGGTGGAACCAGCGCGTACGCAGGCTTCTTCGTCAGCGTTTATCTGGTATCCGATGCTGGCGTCCAGAAAACGGCGGTCACCAAGACCGTACAAATCGACATGGTAAAGACATTTCCACCCTGCAAGGCGTTCAACCGGGATGAAGCAACGTGTCACGAAATCGCACGAGATCCGGAGTTTAATGTCTCAGGGCTGGCGTGGGTTAATGGATCGGCCGCGATCGTTGTGATGGCCGAAGTTCCTTGCAGTTCATCATACGGCGGTATTATGTGCCAGGTTCAGGGATATCAGATGGAAGTGCCGGGAGGGACTATCTCAATGCGTATGACAGCCCACGAGTTGAAAGCACGATGGCAGCGGAGCATGGCGTGGAATCTGCGCATTCCAGAACCTGCAAAATACGGACCGCCGCAAAGGCGGCAATAATGCCTCGCTCCAGTATTTGGAGACGGGAATCTCCGTGCATGCCGTGGGATCGTCAGGCTTATCAATAACGGGGGCACGCTACATGCAGCGGAGCTAGCGAAATCGTCTCCTCCGTCAGCGTGGGATAGCCATCCAGAATTTCCTTGGCGGTTGCCCCCTGGGCGAGCATGTCGGCAACCAAGTCCACTGGATATCGTGTCCCTCTGAACACCGCTGTTCCACGCATGAGTTCTGGATCTATGGTCAAAGGCTGACGCAGTCGAGCGATTTGTTCAGAATTGGGCTTTTGGGTTCATTCGCTCCCTAACGCCCGGCGCACCACGGCCGGCTCCTTCGCAATCACGGTCAAATAGGCTCGTGCAGCCGAGTCGGGCTGCCGGCCGCCTTGCTCCCACTCCTGCAAGGCACGCTTGCTGATGCCGTATGCCCGCGAGAATTCGGACTGGGACATCTTCACCCGTAGGCGAATTGCCTTGACATCGATCGGCTTCGGCCAGACCTGCTCCAATTCGACCTTGCCCCGCTGGTGAGCGAGAACGAGATTCATTCCCTCGACCAGGTCTTCGCCGAAAGTCGTCACTTTCTTTTTCGCCGTAGCTTTTCTAGGCATTCTACTGCGCTCCTTTCAGATGGCCTGCGATCTGTCGCAGTTGCTTCCTCTCATCCGCAGTCAGATCCGTCTTGACGTTCTTGGCATAGCACCGGATCAGGTAAATGCGCGCAGCAACCACAACGTACAGGTAGATGATCCGGGCGCCGCCGCGCTTCCCTTTGCCCTTAGCCGCCCACCGCAGCTTCCGGACTCCACCCGAGCCCGGTATCACGTCGCCGGCGTCGGGATGGTCAATCAGATAGACGGCTAACGCTTCAATTCCGTCCGCCCCGATTAGCTCCGTAGCCTCGGCCTTGAACTTCGGCAGTTGCAGGACCGTGATCTCGGGCGCATCGTCCACCACTAAAGAGTATACCGCAATGCGGTATAGACAATTTGTGACGTGGATTGTGACCTAACCCTACTCAGAATTGGCGAATTCGACCGATTTTGCGCCTCTGCCCGACAGTGCCCGACGCAACTCAGCAAGAGCGCGAATGCCAGCGAAGCCCCTCAATTTCAAGAGCTTCGCCGGTACTCGCGATCATCGCCGCTCACCGCCTCACACACTGCCCGGCCAATTCAGACGCACGAGGTCACATTGCCGCGGGCGGAGCGGCGATGTCTCCCGAGGTGGCCATCCGAGTGGTGGAGCTGTTTCGCAACACCCAGGCGCCGAGGCTGGAGAGCGGAAATCTTTCGCCGCAAGAGATGCGAATTCTGAAGCTGTTGACCGAGGGCCATCAAAACAAGACCGCCGCCGCGGAGCTGGGGTATCAGCATTCACACCGTCGGTTTTCATCTGCGGTCGATCTACGAAAAACTGCACGTGCATTCCCGATCCGAAGCCGTGGCGCGCGCTCTACGTGAGGGCTTGATCTCTTAGAGCGTTTTTCAAGTTTCGTAGAGTGCGGAGACGAGTCTTTGGTAAAAACCCGGACAAACTGCGCGGATCGAGAACGCGCAACGCGGCCGGTCCAGGCGGCGCGCGGCTTGAGTGGCATCCGTTTGAGGCGCGATCGAATTGCGAATCCTCCGAGCAGCACGGACAAGGGGAGCGGTCCGCCACATAGCTAAGCACTTGAGTTATTCCTCATTTTGGTTGCTTGAAAGTGGAAGGAGATGCCGCGCTCGAGTGTAGGAATGAGCGGACCTTGCGTTTGGCCGCTCGTTTCTATTCGCGGGAGGCAGGCGAGGGGATGGGGTGTTGTGTTCCCTGAACCAGGTGAGGACGCGGCGGCGGAATTCGACGGGGGCGGCGGCGTAGGCGCCGGTGTGGGAGGCTCCGGGGACGAGCCAGAGGGAGTTGCGGGGGTTGGCGCGTTCGAGGCGGACGGGTTTGGAGGGTGGGGTCCGGCGGTCGTTGAGGCCGTGGATGAGCAGAATCGGCGTGGAGGCGCGGGCGATGTCGTGAAGAGGCGACACGGATCGAAGGTCGAGGCCGTCGGCCCAGCGGGCTTCTTTCAACGGCGCACAACGCAGCCGCGCGGCTTGCGCCGCTCACGGCCGCTGTGCGCTGGACCATAGCGCCCTTCGACCATGACGCGGGCGAGGGGACGGGGGACGCCGGCGAACCGGCTCATTCGATCCGTTCCGGCGTCGAGCAGATCGGCGTAGGCGCATTCGGCGACGATGGCGGAGAAGACCGGCTGCACGGCCGCGGACTGGATGAGAATGGCCGCGCCGAGCGACTCGCCCAGCGCATAGAGCTCGCGGCAGCCCTGGTGTTTCATCCAGGTTGCCCAGTCGATGACGTCGTACTTCTCGAGGAGGCCGTAGGTTACGAACTCGCCTCCGCTGGCGCCGTGGGCGCGGCTGTCGGGTGTGAGGACGGAGTAGCCTGCGTCGAGGAAGATGGGTGCGAAGCCGGCTGCGCCGGCGCGCGAG
>JAJYCN010000113.1 GCA_021778335.1 Acidobacteriota bacterium
TCACAAAGGACCCGCCCGGAGAACGCGGCGCGCACTTTTATATGATTGGGATGCGACAAGAGCATCCATGGCGAATCCAGGCAAAGTCAAAGTAGGCATCATCGGCTCCGGTTTTGAGGCCGATATTCACGCAGCAGCGTTTCAGATCATGCCGGAGGACGCGGAGGTCGTTGCGGTTGCATCTCCGACACCGGGCCACGCCCAGGAGCTAGCGAACCGATACGGCATCCCTCGCGCGTATCTCGACTACCGCGAGATGCTCAAAGAACCCGGCCTCGAAATGGTGACCATTACGGCGCCGAACCGCCTTCACGCGAAGATGACGCAGCATATCGCCGAGGCTGGCAAACACGTTGTTTGCGAAAAGCCCCTCTGCATGACGCTCGAGGAGGCCGACGCCATGGTCGACGTCTGCCGCAAGCACGGCGTCTTGCTGTTCTACGCCGAAGAGCTGTTTTTCACGCCGAAGTACGTCAAGGCAAAAGAAATGGCCGACCAAGGCGCCTTCGGCAAGGTGTACCAGGTCAAGCAAAGCGAGAAGCACTTCGGCCCGCACGCCGATTGGTTCTGGGACGTCAACAGTTCGGGCGGCGGCGTCTTCATGGACATGGGCTGCCATGGCATCGCCTTCTGTTACTGGTTCCTCGGCCGGCCAAAGATCAAGTCCATATACGCGCACATGGGCACGTACGTGCACGGTGACAAGACCATCGGCGAGGACGACTCTGTCTGCGTGATTGAGTTCGACAATGGCGCCGTAGGCATCGTCGAGAATAGCTGGGCCAGACGCGGAGGCATGGACGACCGGGTGGAAGTTTACGGCGAAGGCGGCGTCACGTACGCCAACCTCCACATGGGCAACGCGCTGCCTACGTACAGCGAATACGGCTTCGGCTACGCGGTTGAAAAGGCGCCAACCACAAAAGGCTGGACCTACCCGGTGTTTGAAGAACTGTGGAACTACGGCTTTCCGCAGGAGATGCGCCACTTTGCCCGCTGCGTGCGTGGCAAGGAAGCGCCGCAGGCCACCGGCGAAGACGGCCGCGTGGTGATGGAAGCTCTCTACGCCGGCTATGCTTCGGCCGGTCTGGGATGCAAGGTTGCGTTACCCTATCGGCCCGAAGGCGCGGCCAAGCCGATCGACGGGTGGCTGAAGCATCGTGCACGATAATATCCGCGGCCAGCCCGGCTCCCTGCGCGCCGTCACCGGATACCAGTTCGGCGAAGGCGCCGCAGCCCTCGGCGAGGCGGCGAGGCTTCTGCGCGGCGCCGAGCGCATTATCCTCAGCGGCATGGGAAGCTCCCTGTTCGGCTGCCTTCCGCTCGAAACGTACTTCAACAAGCGCGGCATCCCGGCCGTGGCGATCGATGCTTCGGAGCTTCTCCATTACCGGTATCCAGTGTGCGGCCCCGGCGCTGTTGTCGTGCTGGTGTCGCGGTCCGGCGAAACGGTCGAAGCGGTCAAACTTCTTCCAAAGCTGAAGGCATCGGGTGCGAAGGTGATCGGAGTCACGAATGAGCCTGGAACGACGCTCCACCGTGAATCGGACCATGCCATCGTGGTGAACAGCGCCCGCGACCACCTGGTAGCAATACAAACGTACAGCGGAGCGCTTGCCACGCTGCAGCTTCTCGGCGCGGCCGCGTGCAGCGAACTCGAGGGATGGGAAACCTCGCTCCGGCAGGCCGCAGATGCACTTTCGACATTCATCGAGGAGTGCCTGGCCGCCAGCGAATCCTGGCGCGACATATTCGAACCGGCGCGCGCCATCTACCTTCTCGGCCGGGGCGCATCGTTGGCCTCTACCGTCGAAGGCGCACTTTTGTTTCACGAAGCCGCAAAAACACCCGCCGTCGCCATGGCAGGCTCGCACTTCCGGCATGGCCCGGTCGAGGTGGTCGATCGCGAATTCCGTGCGGTGGTTTTTGCCTCCCAAAAACAGACGTCGGAGCTTGACGGCGCGCTTGCCAAAGACCTGAAGCGACTGGGCGCCTCGGTGCTGGCGATCGGCCCCTACGCGGAAGATGGGCTGACCTGGGCCCCCGGCAGCGTGCGCGAGGAACTCGCGCCGCTATTTGAAATCGTGCCTGTCCAATGCGCGGCGATGCGCCTGGCGGCATGGAAAGGATTTGTCCCGGGCGAATTTCGCACCGCGGCCGCGGTCACCACAACGGAAACCGGATTTGCATGAGCCACGGACCATGCCCGTAGCAGGCATCGACATCGGGGGAACGACAACCAAGCTGGCCCTGGTTGGCCCGGATGGAAAGATCGAAGGACTACGCACCATCCCGACGGCGCCCGGGCATGCTCCGGAATTTGTTAATCGTCTCGCCGCCGCGTTCCATGAAGCGGGGTTGCGCGGCGACCGGGTTGGTGTTGCGGTCGCGGGATTTGTGAGCGACGCACACGACGCGGTAGCCTACAATCCGAATCTTCCCTGGCTGGAGCGCTTCCCGCTGCGAACCGCTCTCGAACAAGAGCTTGGCCTCCCGGTGACGATTGAAGCGGACTCCAACGCCGCTGCCGTGGCCGAGTGGCGCTGGGGCGCGGGCGGAGGTTCAAGCCGCTTCCTTTGCCTTGCCGCTGGCACGGGTCTTGGCGGAGGCATGCTAGTCGGTGGCAAACTCCTCCGCTATGCCTACGAGGGCGTAGGCGATGTCGGCCATGTGATCGTCGCCCCAGGCGGCGCCCTCTGCAGTTGTGGAGGAAAAGGGTGCGCGGAGGCGCTTGTCGGCGCGAACGCCATCGCAGGACGGTTCCGGGACGCCGGCGGCAGTGCCACGGATCTCCGCGACGTGATCGAACAGACAGTCGCCCGAAATCCCTTGGCCGTTCGCCTTATCGAGGATGCCGGCCGCTGGCTCGGCCTTGCTCTCTCCACTCTTGCCAACATTCTCTTCCCTGACCGCATCGCCATCGCGGGCGGCCTGTCCGAGGCCGGCGACCTCCTGCTCGAACCATGCCGCGCCGTGTTTCAAGAGAATGCCAGCGCATTCGCCTCCCAGTGCGCGCGCATCGTGAAAGCGGAACTCGGCTGGCGGGCCACCCTCGCCGGCGCCGGAGCTTGCGCTACGCTCGACGCCTGAAGTGTCCGTTCCCGGACACGCGCCTCCGCCTTCGGACACTTCCCACCGGCTTCAGCGGCCATCGGCGCTGCAAATCCCTTCCAAATCAAGCCGTACAATTGGCACGGTGATTGCCCCTCCTTGCGGGGATACGGATACTTCGGAGAATTTGTGCGAACCCTACTTCAGGATCTGCGCTTCGCCTCGCGCCAGCTATGGTCATCGCGAGGATTCACACTGCTCGCGGTTTTGACCTTGGCCCTCGGCATCGGCGCGAACATGGCCTTGTTCACCGTCATCGAAAGCGTGCTGCTCCGCCCGCTCCCCTACCCTCATTCCGACCGCCTCGTATTCATCGGCCCGGCGGCCGAGAAGCCAGGCTTCGACTCAACTTCCTGGCTCAACTACCTCGATATTAAGCAACAATCTCACCAGTTCGCCGATGTCGCCGGCTATTCGGAGGATGTGAGCGTGGTGGCCGGCAAGGACGGTTCTCAGAGTATCGTCGCCCCGCGCGTAACGCCCAATCTGTTCGCTTTGCTCGGCGCACGGCCGCTGCTGGGCCGCACGTTCACCGAAACCGAAGGACAGCCGAACGGGCCGCACGTGGCGATCCTCTCCGAGGGACTCTGGCGCCAGAGTTTCTTCGCGGACCCAAACATCGTCGGCCGCACCGTAGACGTCGGCGGCATCCCCCGAACCGTAGCCGGCGTGATGCCGGCGAGCTTCAGCTTCCCGGAGCAGATGGGGCCGGACCTTCACAAAGGACTTTGGCTTCCGCTCCAGCCGACGCCTGAGATGCAAAAGGAACGCGGCTATGACTTCTTCCAGATCCTGGCGCAGCTCCGGCCAGGAGTCACAACCGGGCAGGCCCAAGCTGAACTCGACTCGATCGCCCGGCACATCGCCAAGACCGATCGCACTCAGACCCGGGTGCACTATTTCCGCGCGTTTCCGTATCAGCAGCTACTTACCGGCAACATCCGGCCTGTTTTCTATGCCCTGGTCGCCGCGCTCGCCCTCGTACTGCTCATCGCTTGCGCGAACGTCGCGAATCTCCTCATCGCACGGTGCCTCAGCCGGCAGCAGGAATTCGCCGTACGCGTCGCGCTCGGCGCGAGCCGGCCTCGCATGATCCGCCAGGTGCTCACCGAGGGCCTTCTTCTGAGCATTCTCGGCGGCGGACTGGGCATGGCTGTGGCCGAACTCGTACTCCTTGCTATCCGGAAACTCCCCGACGGCGCCATCCCGCGCGCGGAATCGATCGCGATCCATTGGCCAACGGAGTTCGCTCTTATCGCCGTCGCCGGCCTCACCACCATACTGTCCTCGCTGCTGCCGGCTCTGCTGGTCGCGCGCGCTGACCCGCATACGGCCCTCCAGGCGGGGTCCCGCGGCGCCGGTTCGCGCCTAGTAGGCGGCAGGCTCAGCGGATGGCTCGTAGCCGGAGAAGTCGCCCTATCGACCCTCCTCCTGGTGTGGACCGGCCTGCTGTTCCACACCCTCTGGAACCTCGAGCATACGCAACTCGGCTTCGACATCACTCGAGTCACCACGTTCACCGCAATGCCGGTGGACTCAGCCGGCTTCGCGGGGATGGCGGTATCCGAAGTCACCTCCAACGCTCCAGCATCCGTAGCTTCGACGACCTATGCTCCGATTCTCGATCGGATACGCCATGCTCCCGGCGTCGAAGCGGTAGCGTTAGCGACGGCGCCCCCGCTTTCAGGCATGGATATGCACTCGAGTTTCACCATTGTCGGCCGGCCTAAGGAAGAATCGCGCAACAACAACGCCCGAGTTACCGCGGTTAGCGGCGACTACGCCCGAGCCTTGCGCACGCCGGTCATCCGGGGCCGCATGATCCGGGATGACGACACGGCCGCCGCTCCGTTCGTGGCCGTTATCAACCAGACGCTGGCCCGAAGGTACTTCGCGGCACGAGACCCTCTCGGCCAGCAGGTCGACCTCGGCGGAAAGGACACCGGCATGATCAAGCCTTACATGATCGCCGGCGTCCTCGCAGACCAGACGGATGACCGCGTAGGAAGCGCCGTACAGCCGCTCATCCTCCTGCCGCAGCAGCAGATCCCGGTTACGTCGCTGTTTTACCAGGCCCTGCTCAAAACCGTGGTCAGCTTCGTCGTGAAGACGCGCACCGACGTACCCGTCGCTTCCGAAATGCGCTCGATATTCCGCCAAACAGCGCCGGGATTCGCCCTCGACAACTTCCAGACCATGCGCGCGGCGATTGACCAGAATACGTTCAGCCAGCGCCTCGGCCTATACCTCACCGGATCCTTCGCAGGACTCGCCGTCCTCATGGTTGTGGCCGGGCTTTATGGCGTGCTTGCCCAACTCGTCAGTTACCGCCGCCGCGAAATAGGGATTCGCATGGCGGTTGGCGCGACACGAGGCCGCGTCGTGGGGATGGTTCTCCGGCAGGGCTCGCTCTTGATCGGCGCAGGACTCCTCGCAGGACTCGCCCTGGCGCTGGCTAGCGGGCGACTGATCCGCAGTTTCCTCTACGATGTCCAACCGGCCGATGCGCTGACCTACACCGCGGTCGCCGCCGCCATGCTCGGTGTCGGTTCTCTCGCCTCGCTCATCCCGGCCCGCACAGCCGCTTCTGTCGAGCCGATGCAGGCGCTTCGAGAAGGCTGACGAGGCTCAGCGGCTGATCTAGCGCCGCTCACTCGAGGGCGGCACCAGTCCCTTCAGGCGCATATATACGGCCATCGTGCCGTACATCTCGTTGTCGTGCGTCACGTTGTACCATAGCAGGCCGATCCGGGAATGGTGCATGTAGCCGGAGCCCACCGTGTCCATCTGGTTGGCCGCCGTCACCGAATCATACGCCTTGTCACACTCGTCGAACGAAGCTTTTAGCGACGCCTGGATGTCGGCTTTTTTCGCGTCCGCCGCGGGCATGGCCGGCGGTTTTGCGCCCGTCAACAGCGAGCAGGCGCGCAACTGTGCGCCGGTAACGTGGGTCAAAAGTTCGGAGAACGGCCGCACGTCCGGCGTCGCCTTAAAGCTGTAATCGGCTTCCGGCATCTTTTCAGCGGCGCGAAGGATGTTGTTCTTCACGCGCGTGTAGGCCTGCTTGGCCTCCTCGGCAAGGTTCTGGCTGGCGTCGCCACCCGCCGGTTGCGCCACGGCGCACGCAGCGAAAACGAGAAACGCGGGAACGAGAAGTTTCATGTCTATGCCTTTCAGGAAGAGCATATCGAACAATGCTATGGCGCGCAGCGGCCTCGAGAGGTATCGGAAAATGAGGAAATGACAACGAGACACCGGTTGGGCTTCGCCCTCGCCTTGGTCCTAGGCTTGGCAGCTTGCTCGACCGCACCGGAACAGAAGGCGGAGACGAAAGCACCATCCGCGGATCCGCCGCGTACCGGCAGGGAAGCCTTCCAGGAAATGTACGTGCAGGCACGAGGCTGGGCGGTCGACGCGCAGCCGCTACAGGTGCAGAGCTACAACCTGAAACAAATGAAATCGGAAGGGGGCAAGGCTGCCGTCTGGCGAGCAACGTTCGTCTCCGCGTCCCTCCACCAGGCGCGCACCTACACTTGGTCCGCAGTCGAAGACTCCGACAACGATCTCCATCGGGGCGTTTCGGCCGCCCCCGCCGAGTCATGGTCCGGACCCGGCGCCCAGCGCCCGTTTTTGCTGGCCGCCCTGCGCAGCGATACCGATAAGGCGCTGGAGGCAGCCCTGGCGAGAAAGGAGACCCAGGAGTACGTGAAGAAGAATCCCGGCCAACCCGTGATGTACCTGCTCGAGGCGACCGACCGTTTCCCAGACCCCGCGTGGCGTGTCGTCTGGGGCGATTCCATCGCCACCAGCGGCTACTCGGTTTTCGTCGATGCCTCCACGGGGCAGTTTTTGAAGAGAACGTTTTAGGCCGTGTTCGCTTCTGCGAATCCATGAAATTTCCCCACGCATACTTGCTCCGCTACCTGGCGCCGGTCTTGCTGACCACAACGCTCGCGGCCCTGGGCCAGCAACCGGCCCCGGAGCGCTATCCGGACGTTCCCTTCGTTGCCACTCCACAGCCCATCATTGACCAGATGCTTTCGCTGGCCGGCGTCCATCCGGGGGACCGCCTGGTGGACCTCGGCTCCGGCGACGGCCGCATCGTGATTACCGCCGCCAAACGCTACGGCATCGACGCGGTTGGCGTTGAAATCAACCCGGCGCTTGTCCGCCAGGCACGGGAAAACGCCGCGGCGGCAGGCGTTACGGCCAAAGCGACGTTCGTCGAGGGCGACCTGTTTGACTACGACCTAAGGAAGGCCACCGTGGTCACCATCTTCCTCCTGCCAGGGATCAACATGCGCCTCAAGCCGAAACTACTGAAGGAATTGCAGCCCGGCGCGCGAATCGTCTCGCACCGGTTCGACATGGGCCTGAACTGGCCTCCGGAGAAGACGGGGGTCGTTCTCGGTGAGCCTATCTATCTCTGGACCATCCCAAAGCGCCCCTGATGCCGTTGCTCATCCCTGCGAAACTGAAAAACAGCCGTTGACGCGCCGCTCCACATTCCTCGCCATCGCCTGCCTGGCCGCGTGCCGCGCCGCGGAGCCCATTCCTTTCGAGACTTTGGCTGGCCAGTTCCGATACGACCCATCTGCATCGCTGAATATCCATCGCACCGCCGACCAGGAGACCGGGAGCGGGGTCCACGTAACGACCCTCTCTTACGAGGGGCTTCACGGACCCGTCTCGGCTTCCCTTGTACTTCCGCCGCAACCGGGAAAGCACCCGGCGGTCATCTTCCTGCACGGTCTCGCCAACAAGCGCGACGAGTTCCTGGCCGAAGCGATTCTGCTCGCCCAGGCTTCCCCGCCGGCCATTTCCCTTTTGATCGACGCTCCCCCTTCGCGTCCCGTTGGCTGGCGGCGTTCCTGGGACCCGAGCGCCGGAGACAATGACCGCAACATCCACATCCAGGCCGTCGTCGACATCCGGCGAGGAATCGACCTCCTCCTTGCCCGGCCCGACGTGGACGCGGGAAAGATCGGCTATGCCGGTCACGGGTACGGCGCGAACTGGGGCGCTGTTCTGATGAGTATCGAGCCTCGCCTCCGCGCCTTCGCCCTCATCGCGGGCATCGTCAGTCTCGCCGACGTCATGCGTGGCGACGATCCGGAATGGGCCGACCTCCGCTACGCGCTTGGGAACCAGCGATACCTCGCGTATCTGGACTCGATCTCTCTCGTTGATCCCATCCGCTACCTGGGCCACTCGCTCGGGGCGCCGGCACTATTTCAATTCGGACGCTTCGACCCCTACGTTTCGCCGGAGATGGCCCGACGCTTCGCCGCCGCGACTCATCCCCAGCCGAAAGTGCTCTTCTACGACGCGGGAAATGACGTAAATACTCCGCAGGCGCTCGTGGACCGCGACCGCTTTCTGTCCAAGCTTCTGGGAATTGGACCGGCTGGTTCGACGGGAACTGAGCGGTGAGGCTGAGGGCAGAAAGACACCCTCCCGTGGCCATAATAGGCGATCTCACCATGTGCAAGTCAATAGGGTTTTTCCGCTAAGAATCAGGAGCTTACGAAAGCAGCTCCAGAAAAACGAACCCGAAAATATGTGTTTCTGTGTTTTGGGCCGAGAAAGCCAGCTTCCGAGCGCAAGCCTGAGCGGCATTCGCCGCAAGGCCGGCCAAATGACCCCTTCTCCGGGGCAATAAACTCTTCGCCGTCAGGGAGGATCAATCCCGCGGCGACGGACTTCTGATCGTCGAGCGTTAGACGGCCAAGTCCAAGTGGGAGGCCGAGTCGCGCGACGTAACGATTCTACGGACATAACAAGCGGGATGACGGCGCATCGCGCCGTACTCGGGGCTCGGCACACGGAATGCATCGCTTGGTACGGTACGAGTCAAGAAGGGAGATCTGCCAACATGGAACGTAGCCGTTTACGGCCAAGCGGAGCGGGCCCAGCGTGGCATTTTAGGACCGCGCTGGCGTCATTTGTCGCCAGTATATTGCTCCTCATCGTTGGACCATTGCCTGTTTGGGCACAGGCCGGCAGCATTGTGACGCACACGATTCCTCTGGCCGACGCCCCCACCCCTTCCACTATCGCCGCCGCCGGGAACGTCTACCAGGCCGATTCCAGCACCGGCACAGCGAACGTGACTCCCGGCGCGGCACAGACAACCAACGGCGGCGGGGTTTGCAGCGGCTTTCCCTCTGCTGAGCCCTGTTCTGACGCCTTGATAGTCAAGACCGATTCATCCGGCAACGAGATCTTCGGCACGCTCCTCGGTGGACCTACCGCCGACTCGGCTTTGGCCGTGGCTGCCGACGCCGCAGGCAATATCTACGCCGTAGGCTCCACACGCGGCTCGTTTCCAACCACGCCGAATGCCGCTATCCAAACCAGCTCGACCAGCACCGCCTGGGCCGCCAAAATCAGCGCCGACGGCAGCACCTTCCTCTACGTGACTTACCTCCCCGATTTCGTCACGAATGTCCACGCGATCTCGGTGGATCCGCAAGGCAATGCATACGTCGCAGGCAACACCGCATCGAACCACGCCTGCCTAGTCAAGGTCAGCGCCGATGGTTCGGCGTTCGTCTACACCAAGGTACTCGCGGGGTCGAATCAGGAGGTCGCTTACGCTGTGGTGGCCGATTCGGCTGGGAACGCGTACGCCACCGGTTCCACCACTTCGTCCGATTTTCCAGTCACACCCGGCGCCGCGCAGACTGCTTTGCGAGGACCGACGAATGCATTCCTCATCAAGCTCGATCCTTCGGGGAATATCGTTTTCTCGACATTCCTCGGCGGGGCGGGCGTGGATCAGGGAAGCGCATTGCGGATCGATGCAGCGGGCAACGTTTACATCGCGGGCACCGCGAGGTCGTTCGATTTCCCCACGACGCAAGGCAGCTTCCAACCTGCGCCCTTGACTCCAGCATGGGCGGGCTCGCCGCTCGGCTTTCTGGCGAAGATCACGCCCGATGGCTCCTCGATTGAATATGCCACCTACATTCCAGCGCGCAATCCGCAACTCGCGCTCGGCCCCACCGGCGATGTCTACGTGGCCGCCTTAGCCGGCGGTCCCGGATTTCCAGTCACTACATCGGCGCCCCAACCTTGCGTCGGCGGAATTTCTGAGGAAACGGGAGGCGATGTGGTCGCGCACTTCAACCCCCAGGGCGCGCTGGTCGACGCCACCTTCTCACCTGAGGAAGGGGGCACGGCGCTCGCCGTGATGGCCGACGGTTCGGTCGTGCTGGTGGGCTACCGGTTGAACCAGATCCGCTTCGGCGGCCCCGGCTGGGCCGCCGGTTCGTGTATGACCTTGATCGTGTACAATGCTGCCACTCAGATTGCGGCCTATGAGATGGCGCCGGGCGAGATGGTGACCTTCTTCGGTTTTGGCATAGGACCGAGCGTCGGTGCGATCGCTTCTCCCGATCCCACAACCGGCTATCCAACATCGCTCGGAGGCGTCCAAGTGCTCTTCGATGGCGTTCCCGGACCCGTTTTGTATGCGCAGTCCTGGCAAGTCAACGCACAGGTGCCGTTCGAGCTAAGCGGCCACTCCAGCACCAATGTCACTCTGACTTACAATGGCGCCACTCTCGGCCCCATCCCGAGGGGATTGCGGTTCGCCGATCCCGGCGTGTTTCGCGCGCAGCCAGGCTTCTCGACTCAAGCACTCGCGATTAATCAGGACGGGACGTGGAACAGATCTTCGAATCCCGCGCCTCGCGGGTCGGTAGTGACGCTCTTCGGGAATGGGTTCGGTCCGACCGTGCCCGCCTGCGCCACCGGAGCGGCGAGCGGATCCGACAGCGCGAGCCCGACGACTCTGGCCCCGAATCTGAGCGTGACTCTGGGAGGGAATCCAGCGCTGTCGGCCGGGGGCGTGCTAGGCCTCGCGTGTGGCGTCATTCAGATCCAGTTGCCGATTCCGTCCAATGCCAGGACGGGGCCGCTAGTCCTGAATCCAGTGGTGACGTTGAATCCACCTGGCGGTCCGCTAAGTGAGGTCGAGCCCTTGCCTGTGGACTCAGTCATCTATGTGAAATAATCCGCGACCTTGCCTTCACCGCCCGCGCGGAGCCCCGAGTTCATGGCCGGCACGCGGCTCAGTACCTTGCCCGGCTGTGCCGAGCGACCAGCTGAGTGAAATCCAACCCGCAGTCCGCGCTCCACGAGGTTCCCGGAGCACCTCTCCGACCACGGTCGCGTTTCCCTTCAGAGGCCACTTGGGGGCTAACTGCAGCCTCCGAAAATCCGTCGTTATATCCACTCGACCGCGTAGTCGCCACCTCTGCTTTTGGCGCTCGCCGGCATTCACGGCGGTACCGCATCGAAACCAGGAAGGTTGGCAGTCTCGTCCGTTCTGTATACGGAGCGTACCGATTTCAGTCCGTTTAATTCCTAAAGTGAATGGAGCGAAGACGGGTCAATAAAACCATGGCTCATCGTGGCATCGTGGCGAATCATTGGAGGGGAAAGAGTTCTCCTGCCATTGGACCTGATCGGATCATGGCATGGCAGAAGGAGGTTTTTGGACCTGAATTGGACCTGTCCTGGACCTGGAGACAGCTTTTTAGGCTGGAATCGGCGTTCAAAGCACTCGGAAGTCTTTTGTTTCCTAGGAGTTTAGATGGTGGCCAGGGACGGAATCGAACCGCCGACGCCAGCCTTTTCAGGGCTGCGCTCTACCAGCTGAGCTACCTGGCCGGGGAAACCTTGATTGTAGCAGATCGCACCGTACGAGCCTTGCGAATTACGGCGCGGCGGTCACCGAATGGTGCTGGCGTTCGGCCACGGCCGCGGCCCGGGTAAGCAGCGCTTGCGAGGACGGCAGCGCCTGTATTGCAGCCGCCACCTCCGGGTCGTTTTCCAGGTGCAGTTGATCCGACTGCTCCTTGCTGAACGCTGTGATCCACATCTCCTCACGGAGCCGCTCGCGGATCGCCGGCTCGGAGGCGGCCGCTTCAGCCGGAGTGAACTCGACACCGCGTTTCTTTGCCCAGTCGAGGAACTGAGCGAGCAAAGCATCATCGGGCGCCCAAGTCTTCGGAAGCTTGGCGGGACGCGGGCCAAAATACTCGGCCGAGAAATAAAAGTACGACATGCTGCGGATAAGCTCGACCTCGATAGGGCTCATTTTCGGCTCGGCATATTTTTCATCCGGACTGATGCCGTCCCCGCCGTAAACCGTGCGGCCCGTATCTGTCTTGCGGGAATCTTTCAGGTTGTCTTTACCCGGCCCGCGCATATAGTAATCGTAGAATGACTGGTGCGAGTAATCGCGTTGGATAAGCCGGCCGCTCGGTGTGTAGTAGTGCGCGATGGTGAGTAGGAGCGCAGTGTCCCCGCTCAACGGATATGGGGCCTGTACGAGACCTTTCCCGAACGTCTTTTCCCCAAGGATCCAGGCCCGGTCATGGTCCTGCAGAGCGCCGGAGACGATTTCCGCCGCCGAGGCGGTTCCGCGGTCGACCAGCACAACCATCGGATATTCCGCCCCCTGTTCGCCGTGGCGCGCGACAAATTTCACTTCCGCCGAAGCACGCCCGTGGTGCGAAACGATCGATTGGCCCTTGCGCAAGAAATGATCGCAGACGGCGACCGCCTCTTGAAGAATACCGCCGGGGTTACCGCGGAGATCCAAAATCAGGCCGTGGATGGAGCTTTCCCCGAGACGGTTCAGCGCCTGTTCCAGTTCTCGCCCTGTGTTTTCGTTGAACGCGTCGATCTTGACGTATGCGATGTCGGGCTTCAGCCAGAAGGCGTAGCTAACGCTGTCGCGAGGAACCTCGGCGCGCACCAAGTGAATCCAGATCGGGTCCGTAACGCCATAACGCTTCACCTCGACCGAGACTGGAGTGCCGCGCGGACCTTTGAGCAGCGCGGAGACTCCCTCGACATCGAGTTTGGCGGTCGAGTGATCGTCTACGGCTACAATGTTGTCCCCCGGCCGCAGCCCACCGCGAAATGCCGGCGAACCCTCGAACGGGTAAATCACCAGCGCCTTGCCCTCGGGTTCGCCGACCATCATGCCGACGCCGTAGTAGTGGCCGCTTTGGTCCTCGCGCAGGCGGCGGTAAGCTTCGGGATCCAGAAAATTCGAGTGCGGATCGAGCGTGTGGAGCATCGAGGGGATCGCACCGTCGTAGATTGTGGTATCAGGGCTGATTTTGGTGGCAAAGTTCGTCTCCACCAGGTTCAGCACCTCGGTAAACTTCCGCAGAGAAGCGGCAACATCGTCGCGGGACGGCTGTCCGGCGGAAAAAGGAAGCGGGAGGAGGCCCCAAAGGGACAAAACGGCTATCACCTGGGGCTTGAAAATGCGCATGGCGCGAATACCTCGATGTTCGTATCGTAGCAGGTGTTCCGAGCCGCCAAGGGCCCCTGCGATGCCGGAAAGCCCCTTAGGCGATATCCGGCAGAAGCGCGCGGCCCGGACGCCCCGCCGCGTCCATCACTGCCTCTGCGGCGAGGTACCCGCTACGCACTGCGCCTTCCATGGTGGCCGGCCAACCGGAACGCGTCCAGTCCCCGGCGAGCATGAGATTCGGGATGGCGGTCTTGCTCAAGGGGCGCTTGCCTTCGAGGCCGGGCACGGCGGAGAACGTCGCGCGCACCTCCTTGACGACATGGGCCTTTTCGAGTTCGGCTTGATCAACCTCGGGAAAAAACTCGGCCAACTCGGAAACGGCGAGACGGATGACATCTTCGCGCGGGGTTTCCACCAGGCTGCGCGAGGCGCTGACCACAAGCTGCAGGTAGCGGCCGCGGTCTTTATTGAACATCCACTGGATGGTGCGGTCGAGCAGCGCGGCGTGCGGCAGCGTCGTCACTTCGCGATCGAACCAGAGATGGATTCCGGTGATCGGCGAGTGGGAGAACGCAGCGAAGTCGACGCCGAGGTCCGGCAGCAGCGCGCCCGCTCGTTCTACTGGCACTGCGGAGACGTAGTAAGCCGCGGTGTGGCGCTCGCCTCGCACTAAGGCCGCATTCACGCGCCCATCGTGCATCTGCAGCGCCTCCACGGGCGAGCGGAAGTGCAACCGCACTCGCGGCAGGCGCTCCCATGCTTTCGCCCCATATAATTCACCGAGGGGAACGCGCGGAACGCCCATTTGATAGGAGTTCGAGCTCGCCAGAAAGCCCAGCCAGAAAACCTGAAAGCCATGTAGCGCGGCCATGCGTTCCGGCTCCTCGTTGATCGCGCTCACCAGCACTTGGTCCCAAAAGCGGCGCATCGCGAGCGGGGTTTGTTTCTTTTCGAGCAGCCACTCGCGCATCGTGATGCGATCCAGGTCGGTACGCCGGGTTCGCTCCCGGCGCAGCGCCAGCAGACCACGAGCAATCGCGATGCGGTCCATCAGGCCAAGACTGTTCAGTTTGAGGAAGCTACCGGTGAAATGCAACGGCGGCGGAAGCGCGCCAGTCCTCAGCCAGGACCTGCGCCCTCCCGGCTCAATGAAAACGAACTCGCGGTGGAACTCGATCTGGTCCTCGACTCCCATGCGCCGGTAGAAGTCGAGCAGATTCACGCAGCAGCGCAGCAGGATGTGCTGGCAGTTGTCGATGGTTCCGGTGTCCCCGGGCAGCTCATACGAGGTAGCGCGGCCACCCGCGAACGGCCGGCTTTCGAACAGATCGACGTCGAATCCCGCCCCGCCGAGGGCCGCTGCCGAAGCCAAGCCAGCCAGGCCGCCACCGATGACGATGACCGAGGGCATTCGGATCTAGCGCGCCGCCGCGGCAGCCAGACGGGCTACCGCGTTCTCGATCAACCGCAAGCCGCAATCGCCCTCGAGAGTCAGAATCGATTCGGGATGAAACTGAACCGCCTCGATCGGCAGTTCCCGATGGCGCAGGCCCATGACGACGCCATCTTCGCTTTCCGCGGTCACCTCGAGGCACGCCGGAAAAGTTTCACGGCGTGCGAACAGCGAGTGATACCGGCCAACGCGGAAGCGTTCCGGCAAACCCTCGAACACACCGACGCCGAAGTGCGTCACCAGCGATGGTTTGCCGTGCACGGGATAGTCCAGCACGCCGAGCGTCCCCCCGAACGCTTCGACCACACCTTGAAGCCCAAGGCAAACCCCGAACACCGGGATCCCCTCGCGCGCCGCAAACCGGACCAGCTCCGGCACGCCGAAGTCTTCCGGACGCCCCGGACCCGGCGAAATCAGAATCAGATGCGGCGCCAGTTCGAGGATCTTTTCGTGCGGAACGCCCGCGCGGTAGGTGACAACGCCGGCGCCAGTCTGCCGCGCGTAGTTGCCGAGCGTATGAATGAAGCAGTCGTCGTTGTCGACCAGCAGCATACGGACGCCGTGGCCGCGCTCCGTTTTGGCGCCCGCCGGACGAGTGTCCGCCGATGCCGGCCGCATCGCGCGGAAAAAACCGGTTGCCTTCATCCGCGTCTCCTGCTCCTCGAGTTCCGGAACGGAGTCATAGAGCAGGGTTGCACCTACCGGATAACGCGCTACGCCGCCCGAAAGATGGACGGTCCGGATCAGGATGCCCGTGTTAATGTCACCGTTCATCGACAGCATCCCTATCGCTCCGCCGTACCAGCCGCGGGCATCTTTCTCGATGTCCTCAATCGTCTGCGCCGCCGCCTTCTTCGGCGCGCCGATCATGGTCACGGACCACATATGGGTCAGAAAAGCATCGAGAGAATCGAAACCCGAAGCAAGCGTCCCCTCGACGTGATCGACGGTGTGAAACACACCTGCGTAAGACTCGATCAACCGCCGCCCGATCACCCGTACCGACCCCGGAACGCAGACACGGGATTTGTCGTTGCGGTCGACATCGGTGCACATCGTTAGCTCGCTCTCTTCTTTGGCCGAGTCAAGCAGAGCGCGGATGTTGTCCGCGTCGCGAAGCGGATCGCCCGTCCGGCGCGCGGTGCCGGAGATCGGACAAGTCTCGATCCGGCGCCCCTCCACGCGGACGAACATCTCCGGGGAGGCGCCCACGAGTTGCTCGCGGCCGAACTGCAGGTAGAACTCGTAGGGACTGGGGCTCGCCTTTTGAATGCGCCGGAACAATGCGGCCGGGCTGCCAGTGTAGTTTGCCTGGAACGTCTGCCGCAGCACTACCTCGTAGTAATCGCCACGCCGCATCCCTTGGCGGACCTTCTCGACCCCCGCCATGTACTCCTCCGGCGTGTGGTCGGAAACGATCGGCGTCTCCTGGCGAACCTCTGGCCTCGGCACCGCCTTTCCGTCGCGCGGTAGGCCGGCTGTCGACACGCCGGCGCCCTCAAACTCGTACCGGACACGCTCGATCTGCTCTTTCTTGCGATCCATGTAGTAAATGTCGTCGCAGAAGTACAAGTGCAGATCGAGCCGGCCCTCTCGTGGCAGCCGCAACTGGATCGGATCGAACTGAAATAGCAGATCGAACCCAAACGCGCCGACAAGCGCCAGGCGATTGTCTTCCGGGTTTGCGAATTCCGTCCGGAACGCCCGCAGAATGGAAAATACCGAGGGCTGCTTGCTTCGCTCCTCTTCGGGAAAGATGCCCGCGAGCGCCTTCAAACGCCCTACTAGCCGCCCCTCGCGCTCGCTGAACTCCTCCCAATGCGGATGCCCGGCGAGCACGGGGGCCAGCATTCTCACGAGCGCCGCGCCCCGCCGATTCAGCGGGCAGAACTCCACGATGCGCCCCTGCGAAAAAATCTCCAGCGGAGGGCATACCGACGCGATATCCCAGCGCG
>JAJYCN010000114.1 GCA_021778335.1 Acidobacteriota bacterium
GACCGTTCGTTGTTTGAGAAACTGGCCGCCCCGGTGGTCGACCGCACGCTTCGTCCCTGCCGGGATTGCATGAAAGATGCGGGCCTAACGGCTGAGCAGATCGATGAAGTCGTACTCGTAGGTGGATCGACCAGAATTCCGATGGTGCAGTCGGCGGTAGCGGCCCTGTTCCGGGCGCAACCGCATACGGACTTGAATCCGGATGAAGTCGTGGCGCTGGGCGCCGCCGTACAGGCGGGAATCCTTTCGGGTGAGATCGACGACAAGCTGCTGCTGGACGTGACGCCGCTGTCGCTCGGCATCGAAACGATGGGCGGAGTGGTGTCCAAGCTCATACACCGCAATTCGACGATTCCGGCGAGCGCAACCGAAGCGTTTACGACTGCCGTCGACGGACAGCGCAATGTCTTGATTCACGTCGTCCAAGGGGAGAGGGAACTGGTGAAGGACTGCCGCAGTCTGGCGCGGTTCGACCTCAAGGACATTGAGCCCATGCCGGCGGGATTGGCGCGGATTGAGGTGCGGTTCCTGATCGACGCCAATGGAATTCTGAATGTGACAGCGCGGGACCAGCGCACGGGAAAGGAAACGAGTGTCGAGGTGAAGCCTTCTTACGGCCTGACTGACGAGCAGGTTGAGAGGATGATTCTCGAATCCTACGAACACGCCGAAGAAGACATCGAGGCGCGGCAAGTGCGGGAGGCGCGGGTGGAGGCCGACAACATTCTGCGCGCGATGGAGAAAGCGAAGCATAACGACGCCTGGTACGAACTGAGCGACGCGGAGCGGGCAGCGGCCGAGCGGGCAGCGAACGAACTCCTGGTGGTCTATCACTCCGTCGATCACAACTTGATTCGGGAAAAGATCGATGCGCTGAACGAGGCCACGCGGACGCTCGCCGAGCGGATGATGAACACGGCGGTGGGAGCGGCGCTGAAGGGGACCAAGATCTGAGACCATGGCAAAGCTTACCTGGGACCGCGTGGACGACATCGCGCTGAGCCTCTCCGAAAAATTTCCCGACACCGACCCGGCACATATCCGTTACACGGATTTGCACAAATGGATCACCGAGTTGGATGGATTCGCCGATGATCCGATGAAGTCGACTGAGGGAATCCTCGAGGCGATCCAGATGGCTTGGCTCGAGGAATATCAAGAGAACCGGGACTAGAGACATGGCGCAGACCGAAACGGCGACGCTTGCCGGTGGTTGTTTCTGGTGCCTGGAAGCGGTGTTCCAGGAACTGGAAGGCGTGGTTTCGGTGACCAGCGGGTACATGGGCGGAGATGCGGTTCGGCCGTCCTACGAGCAGGTATGCACGGGGAGGACCGGGCATGCCGAGGTAGTTCAGGTGAAGTACGATCCGGCCCGGCTGAGCTACGGGGAGTTGCTCGACGTTTTCTTCGATATTCACGACCCGACGGCAAAGGACCGCCAAGGCAACGACATCGGGCCGCAATACCGCTCGGCGATCTTTTTTCATGGCGAGGCGCAGCGGGAAGCGGCAACCGCGATGGTGCAGCGGTTAGAGCGCGAGCAAGTGTTTCCCTCGAAGATCGTGACCGAAGTAGTTCCGGCGGAGGAGTTCTACGCCGCGGAGGACTATCACCAAAACTACTTCCGAAGTCACGCGGAGCAGCCCTACTGCGCTTACGTTGTTTCCCCGAAAGTAGCCAAGTTCCGGAAGCGATTCGCAGGGCGGCTCATGCGAACGCAGCGGGCACGTCACCATACGCCGCAGAGCACGTAATAGAAAGCCGCCGCAGTCTTGCGGCGTGGCCTTGCGTGGCCGAAGCGCTACAAGGCAAGGGATACCGTATACTCACGATAGCTAGCCGCGAAGGGCGCCGGCATCCTTCCCGTGCCCTTCGTCTCGGATGACATAACAGGGAGGAGACAGATGCCGCTGAATGAGGTGCCGCCGATCAGCGTATTGGTGGTGGACGACGAGGAGGGAATTCGGGGCTTGCTCTCGGAGGCGCTTCGTCAGGCGGGGTTCCGCGTGTTGACGGCGCCGAACGGCGAGAACGTTCCCCAGATGTGCCGGAAGGAAGACATCCGGTTGGTAGTGACAGACCTCGTGATGCCGGAGCGAGAAGGGTTAGAGACGATCCAGGCATTGCGCCGGGAGTTTCCGCGAATCCGTATTCTGGCGATGTCCGGGAAATTCATCGGCACGGGGCTGAGAGCGGCGCAGATGCTGGGCGCCGACGAGACGATCGCGAAGCCGTTTGAACTGGCGACCGTCGTTTCGGTTGTCCGGCGATTGTTAGACCAGGACGCTTGACGTAGCGTCTGACCAAGGTACTATTAGGCGTATGCGAACCCTCACCTTGTTGCTGAGCGCGCTTGTGTTGAGCGCGCCGGCGTTTGCCGCCGGACCGGAATGGCGCCAGCTTTTCGATGGAAAGGATTTGAACGGCTGGAAGCACGTCGGACCCGGTGGGATGACAGTCGAGAATGGATTGATCCGTACGCACGGCGGGATGGGATTGCTGTACTGGACGGGCGGGAAGATCGGCGACTGCGTACTGAAAGTGGAGTACAAGATGCGCGACTTCAACGACAACTCAGGCGTTTACGTCCGGATTCCGATCGAGCCGCGCGAAGCCTGGATGCCGGTGAATTACGGCTACGAGGTGCAGATCGACAACCACCCGGAGACAAGCAAAGAGGACGAATACCACGTCACCGGGACGCTGTACTCGCTTACCAAACCGTTGGCGTTTCCGGGCAAGCCGGGGCCGCAGTGGAATACCATGGAAATCACGCTGGACGGGCCACGGACAATTGTGGCCGTGAATGGCGTGAAGGTGACCGACTATACCGAAGGGCAGCCGGTACCGCCGCAGAAGCTGAGCTTCGAGCCGATTCGCGGTCCGCGGCCAATCGAGGGATGGTTCGGACTGCAGAACCACAGCGATAACGACATCGTCTTCTTCCGTTCGGTGGCGATACGGAAACTGCACTAAACCACAGCGTGGAACCTGCGCGGCGCCCGCTCGTCGTGATTTGCACCGGCGGGACGATCGAGAAAGTATATTCCGAGCCGGACGGGCAGGTGCGCAACCTGGACGGCAAGATTGACCGCTACCTGAGCCTGCTGCGGTTGCCGGACCTCGACATCGAGACCATCCGGCTCATGAACAAAGACAGCCTGGAGTTGACCGAAGCCGACCGTATGCTGATTCTCGCGGCGGTTCGAGCCAAGCTGCCGCGCCCGGCGCCCATCGTGATTACCCACGGCACTGACACGATGGTAGAAACCGGGCTCTATTTGAAGAAGAATCTCGAGGGGTTGCAGGCGCCGGTCGTCATGACTGGAGCGATGACGCCGCTGGGGTTTGAGCGCAGCGACGGGCTCCAGAATCTGACCGAAAGTCTGCTGGCGGCACAGATTCTACCGCCGGGCGTGTACATATGCATACACAGCCGGGTGTTTCCCATCGACCGCGTGCGGAAAGACAGAGAACTCGCTCGTTTTGTTGCACTTTGACCGCGCATAGGCCTCTCAGAGATCGCGGGCGATAAATCCCGCTGGACAGCCACTAATCGGGTAGCGGCGTCTGAAGTTGGCGGCGCCAACCGATGCCACCTCTAACCACCTGGCTCGCCAGCATGGATTCCTTCGTCGCGGCCTGCTTCGGGCCGCTGGCGGCGATCATCCTGGTCAGCGGGTTGGACGACATCGTGCTGCTTGGGATGTGGTCAATATCGCTCTGGCGAGGCCAAAGGACAGCTCGGACCGAACCGGAGCCGGAGCTGGCCGAGAAGCGGATCGCAATCTTCGTGCCGCTATGGCATGAGCACTCGGTGATCGGTGGCATGCTCGATCACAATGTCCACGCGATCCGGTACTCGAACTTCGATTTCTTCATCGGCGTTTATCCGAACGACGACCTGACGATGTCGGCGATGCGCCTGGCCGAGGCGCGCCACGCGAAGGTGCATATCGCCGTGTGCCCGCACGACGGGCCGACCTCGAAGGCGGACTGCCTGAACTGGATTTACCAGCACATGCTGCTCCATGAGGAGGAGCGAGGCGCGCACTTCGACGTGGTGATGACACACGACGCCGAGGATCTGATCCATCCCGAGGCGCTGCGCATCGTGAATCGGGAGTGCGAGCGGTACGCCATGGTGCAGGTGCCGGTGCTGCCTCTGGCGACGCCGCCGCGCGATTTCGTACATGGAGTTTACATCGACGAGTTCTCCGAGTATCAGATCAAAGACATGCGCGCGCGGGAGATGCTCGGCGGGTTCATTCCATCGAACGGCGTGGGCACCGGCTTTCGGCGCGACGCGCTCGATCGGCTTGCAGCGACGTCGCAGAACCGGATCTTCGAGCCTTCGTGCTTGACCGAGGACTACGAGAATGGACTGCGTATTCACCTTCTGGGCTGTAGGCAGCATTTCGTGCCGCTCCGGCGCGAGAACGGGATGATGGTGGCCACGCGGGAATATTTCCCGCGGACCATGCGCGGCGCGATCCGGCAGCGGACACGATGGATCACCGGGATCTCATTGCAGTCGTGGGAACGGAACGGATGGCATGGGGGACTTCGGAACGCGTATTGGTTCTGGCGGGATCGTAAGGGGTTGGTCGGCAACCCGGCGAGCCTGGCGACGAACCTCGTCCTGGCCTATGGCATTCTGACGTGGATTTTCGCCCAGGCGCGCGGGGTCGCGTGGGGACTCGCCGTGCGGGCGCCGCACTATCAGATCTTCGGGTTGACACTCGTGCTGCCGGTGATGCAGACAGGGTTCCGGATGGCGTGCGTCGAACGCTTGTACGGCTGGCGGATGGCGCTGGGCGTGCCGCTGCGGGTGCCTGTGTCAAATGTGATCAATAGCTTTGCTGGGCTTTCCGCTGTCGCGCGATACGCCGTCGCCCGAGCGATGGGCCGGCCGCTGCGGTGGATCAAGACGGAACATGCCTATCCGTCGCTTGCGGCGCTTCGGGAGCACAAGCGCAAGCTCGGCGAAATTCTGGTGACCTCTGGCTGGATTACCGAGGACCAGCTCCAACAGGCGCTGGCGACCCAACCGGAGGGCATCCGCATCGGCGAGCATCTTATGCTACTGGGCTGCATCGGCGAAACTGACTTGTACGACGCGCTTAGCCTGCAGCAAGGGCTGCCGTCCGGCTACGTCGAACCGGACCAGGTCCGGCGCAATGCGGTGCGCGCCCTGCCACGGCATCTGACCTCGCGGCGCAAGGTATTGCCGTACCGGATCGACGGTGGAGCGATCTTCCTGGCGAGCACGGAAATTCCCACCGAGGACATGACGGGCGAACTGCGGAACTTCACGCGTCTCGAGCTGCGGTTTCATCTCGTCACACCAAGCAATTATCAGCAGCTCGAGACGGTGGTGAAGGGGTAGGCCAGCCTCAGGATTTCTTGCGCTTCTTTTTCGCGGGGCGCTCGTTTTCCTTGGCGCCGGGACGTTCACCCGAGGCGGTAACGAGTTGCTCGACCGCCGGAATGATCGGCACGATGATCTCGGCGCGGCCCTTCCGCATTTTTTCAAGTTCGTTTTGATTGGATTCGATCCATGACTTCGGGCGGACCCGGTGCGTCTCAATCGCGTGCAGGGCCTCCAGTCCTGTGGAGGAGACAGCGGCCAACTCGTGGCTGAGAGCGGCGTTTTCACTGGCCAGGAACGAAGCGGCAAATACAGGTTGAACGGCCTCGTCGTTTGCTTTCCAGGCTTCGAGCATGTGACGTGCCTCGGCGATGTCCGCGGGATCGGGCTTGGCGGCAATCTTGTCGACGAGACCAGCGAAGTGACGGGCTTCGCCGCTCTCCGGGCGCTCGGCATCGACGAGACGGTTGAGCGGCGTCTGCTGAAGGTAGTGGTGGGAGTCGCGGAGGTAGCCTTTGCCTGGCTCAGTAGCGTCGGCAAGGACGCGTAACGGAGCGACGGGCGCCGGACCGGCGACGCGGCGCAGCATCTCGGCGTAATTGCCGTTGTGCTGGAGGCCGAACGCCTCCAGGCGGTCACTCATCACCGCGAGACGGCGGTAAATATCCGCAACATCGGTGACATTGGCCGGGGACCACAAACGTTCCGCGATAGCCGCCAGGCGAGGCCAGATCCGGCTATCGACGGTTTCCGGTGAGACGTATTCGGTCCACATGGCAGCCTCGCCGCCCAGAATTCGGGCCTTCTCCGCGTCGGTCAGGTCGGCGGTATCGCCGGTGAGGGGATCGACCTGATAGTGGCGGGCGGCGGTTTGCATCAGGTCGAGGTAATACCCGCTCGACAGAATCCCCTGGAAGCCCAGGCGGCTGGCCTGAGCTAGGGATTTCTGACCGCGCCAACTTTGGATGACGATGTTGCGCGGCAGATCGGGGTTGAGGATCTCATCCCAGCCTTCCATGTGCTTGCCGTACTTGGCCAGGATGACCTGAATCCGCTTGTTGAAGTAGGCCTGAAGGCCGCGGGAACCATCGAGAGCATGAGTTTGGATGAAGGACTGAATGGCGGGATTGGTGCGCCACTCCTTGTCGTTCACCTCATCGCCGCCGATGTGAAAGTACTCGTCGGGGAAGAGGCCGGCCATTTCACTCAGGAACGAGTCGAGGAAGCGGTACGTGTCCTCGCTGGCGGGGTTCATGAGTGCTGCGAAGCCGCCCCAGTGGCGGCCGATTTCGAACGGTCCGGAACTGGTGGCGAGTTCCGGATAGCCGACGAGCCAGGAGAGCGAATGGCCTGGCATGTCGAATTCCGGTATGACCCGTATGCCGCGCTCGCGGGCATAGGCAACGACGTGACGAATCTGATCCTGAGTGTAGTAGAGGCCATCGGAACCCATCTGCTGGAGGCGCGGGAAGTGTTTGCTTTCGACGCGGAAGCCCTGGTCGTCCGACAGGTGCCAGTGGAAGACATTGAGCTTCAGGGCGGACATGCCATCGAGGTTGCGAAGGACCACGTCAAGCGGCATGAAATGGCGGGAGCAGTCGAGCATCAGGCCGCGCCAGGGGAAACGGGGCGCATCGTCGATGGTGACACCCGAAATGGCGAAGCCCTGGGCATCGACTTCGACAAGCTGGAGAAAGGTTTCCATGCCGCGAAGCGCCCCAAGCGCGTTGGGCGCTTGAATGCGGGCCTGATTCGAGTCGACAGTAAGGTGGTAGCTTTCATCCTCGCCGAGGGCCTGAACGGGGAGGCCGTCGCTTGACCACGCGATGACGAGAGTGGCCTTCGTGGCGTCAGGTTCGAGGGCGGGATTGAAAGGCATGCCGGTCTGTGCGGCGAGGCGGCTGACAAGGCGTAGAGCGGAGGCGTGGACACGCGGCTCATCGCTGGGGCCGGAGAGCGCGACGCGGAAGCTCTGAGTGACGGCCAAACGGCCGGTGCCCGGAGTCGTCTTGGCGGGCAGCGGCATGAGAGTGGGCGCGGCGCAAGCGGGCAGCGCCAGGCAGAGTGCAAGTAGGCAAGGTTTCATGTGAATGAGATGGGGTCGAACAGCGACAATGGAGACAGCGTTTCTACCAGCCATTTGTTGTTTTTCTTTTCAAGCTGGCAGGTTACGATCTTGCGGCGTTGAATGAGCGGACCGACGGGCGCCGCGGCCTTGATTTCCAAATACCAGTCAAGCTTCACCGTGCGTTTTGCGTCGTCGCCGTCGTCGCTCACGAATTCAATTGAAGAGGAGACGTCTCCCTGGGACAGAAGCTCGGGGATGGAGTTAGCAAGGTGGTCGCGGTCCGGGGAGTCCTTATCGATGTGTACGAGAAAGCCGTCGGGGTTGAGTGTGCTGAGAGCGGCGCTCATCGCGGCGAATAGGTCTACCACCTGATCGTGCGCGGCAGCATGCGCAGATGCGAAAGAAGCCAGGACGGCGATAACGAATTGTCTACGTCCGGTAGCTCGCATTGATTTCGATGTACTTTTCTGTGAAGTCGCAGGTCCAGAATCGCGCCTGGCCGCCGCCTTTCCCTCGGATGGCGAAGCGGATCTCGCACTCCGGTTCGTCAAGCCGCCGCTTCACGTCCGGTTCAGAAAATGGGGCCGCGAGACCCGAGCGGCACACCGTTACCCCTTGAAGACCGATATTTACCTTGCGAGGATCGAAGGTCGCGCCGCTAGCGCCGGCGGCGGAAAGAATCCGTCCCCAGTTGGGATCGGAACCGGCGATTGCTGTCTTGACGAGCGGTGAATTGGCGATGGCGCGCGCGATGCGGACGGCTTCGTTATTCGAGCGCGCGCCGGAGACATGGATGACGATCCGCTTGCGGGCGCCTTCGCCGTCGCGAGCGATCTGCGCGGCCAGAGACTCCAGGACAGCACGCACCTTATCCGCGATCATACGACGCTCGGAACGAGTGGGCGCGGCGCCGGATGCCCCGTTCGCAAGCAACAGAGCCGTATCGTTGGTGGAGGTGTCGCCGTCTACCGAGAGACGGTGAAAGCTGGTTTCGATGCCATCCCGCAGGATGTCGCGTACTTCCGCCGGAGAGAGTACCGCATCGGTGAGCACGAAACAGAGCGTCGTCGCCATGTTGGGGTGGATCATGCCGGCGCCCTTGGTCATGCCGGCAACCGCGATTCGCCCCGCTCGAAGCTGAGCATCTTCCGCCGCGATTTTCATGACAGTGTCCGTGGTCATCATGGCTCGAGCTACGTCTTCGAACCGCTCGGGCGACAGCGATGCAACCAGCGCCGGGACATGCCGTGTGATCAAGGTTGCGTCGAGTTCGACGCCGATCACGCCTGTGGACGCAGGGAGCACACGCGTGGCCGATATGCCGAGCGCCTGAGCGACAGCGTTGACGGATGCCCGCGCGGTGGCATCGCCGGCTCGCGTGGCGCAGTTGGCGTTGCCTGCATTGACGACGATTGCGCGCGCAGTGCCGTGGGAGCGCTCCAGATGCGCGCGTGCCAGTTTTACCGGGGCGGCTTGCGCCAGGTTCCGCGTGAAGACTCCGGCGGCGGAAGCCTGCGAGTCCGAGACGATAAGTCCCAGGTCCGGTGAGGACGTTTTGCGGATTCCGGCGTACAACGCCGAGTAGCGATACCCTTGCGGCAGTGTCAAACGGTCAGCTCCCAAGCAATTCATTTTCTGACAAGTGATGGCCGTTGGCGAAAGCGGGGACTGGCATCCGCTTGCGGCCTTCGAGTTGCACTTCTTTGAGTTCCAGCGAAGTGCCCGCGCCGCAGCCAGCCAACAGGCAGCGGCCGGTCCAGACGAGACGGGCTGGTGGCGCGGGCTCCGTGGAAGGACGGCCCTTCCAGATATGAAAACGCTGGCCGCGAAAGAACGTGTAAGCGCCAGGCCACGGCTGAAAACCGCGGATGCGGTTGAAAATCCGGCCGGCTGGAAGCGACCAGTCGATGAGTCCGTCCTCTTTCTTGAGGATCGGCGCATAGGTGGCTTGCGCAGGGTCTTGCGGTTCGGGGATCAGGGTACCGGACTCGAGGCGGCGGAGCGTTTCAATCAGCAGATCCGCCCCAAGAACCGCGAGACGGGGGCTGAGTTCCGCGGCGGTTTCCGATTCACCGATCGGCATTTCGGCCTTGAGAAGCATCGCCCCTGTGTCGAGGCCTTCGTCGATTCGCATCGCGGTGACGCCGGTAACCGTTTCGCCGTTGGCGATCGCCCACTGCACCGGCGCCGCGCCGCGGTACTTGGGGAGCAGTGAGGCGTGAACATTGATGATGCCGTGGGGCGGGAGATCGAGAATCGAACGCGGAATGATCTGCCCGTAGCCGACCACCACCATGGCGTCGACGTGAAGCCCGGCGAGCTCGGCGACGACTTCCGGACGGCGGATTCTCTCAGGCTGGCGAACCGGAAGGCCAAGGCGGATCGCGGCGGCCTTCACGGGCGGCATCGTGGGCTTTCCGCCGCGCCCTTTGGCACGGTCCGGTTGGGTGTAGACGGCCAGAACCGTGTGGCCGTGGGAGGCGAGAGCTCCAAGCGAGGGTACGGCGAACTCGGGCGTGCCAAGAAATACGAGATTCATTGCCGCGGCACGTTTACCATTCGCCGGCCTTCTGGAGCTTGCGCACCTTGCGGCGGATGAGGTCGCGTTTCAGCGCACTGACGTGGCTGATGTAGAGGCGGCCGTTGAGGTGATCGGTTTCGTGAAGGAAGGCACGAGCCAGAAGTTCTTCTCCGGTCATTTCGAAGAACTCCCCTTCGAAGTTCTGGGCGCGCACGGTGACGCGATGCGGGCGTGTGACGTTTTCTCGGAATCCGGGCAGGCTGAGGCAACCCTCCTCGCCGCTTTGCCGGCCCTCCGTGTGAACGATCTCGGGGTTGAGGAGAACGATCTTCTTCGCCGGGTCCTCGCCGACGGAGAGGTCGATCACGGCAATACGGCGGCCGATGCCGATCTGCGGGGCGGCGAGGCCCACACCGTGGGCGGCATACATCGATTCAAACATATCGTCGAGAAATTGTTTCAGCTCGGGCGTGCCGAACTCCTTGACCTTCTCGGCCGGAGTCTCCAGCACCGGGTCGCCGAGTTTGACGATTGGATAGGTCTTCTTGTCTGGCTCTGATTCTTTCAAAACTGTTTCACCTGGTCGAGATAGGCGCAGTAGTTGCGGCGGGTTTCGGCAAGGGAATCGCCGCCGAATTTCTCCAGCAGCGCCTGGGCGAGAACAATAGCGGTCATCGCCTCCCCGACGACGCCGGCGGCCGGGACCACGCAGACATCGCTGCGCTCGTAAGCGGCCTTTGCCGGCTCCCTCGTCTCGAGATCGACTGATTCGAGCGGGCGCCGCAGCGTCGAGATCGGTTTCAGGAAGCCGCGGACGACGATGTCCTGGCCGTTCGTGATGCCGCCTTCAAGGCCCCCGGCACGATTGGCGCCGCGAGTAAAGCTATGGGCCTCGCGGTCGTAATGGATCGTGTCCTGCACGGTTGAGCCGAGCGAGGCGGCGCCTTCCTGGGCGTAGCCGATTTCAACGCCTTTGACGGCCTGCATCGAAACGATGGCCTGCGCGAGGCGGCCGTCGAGCCGGGAGTCCCACGTGATATGGGAACCCAATCCCGGCGGCACGTTGTGGGCGACGACCTCGAAAACGCCTCCGGCCGTGTCTCCGGTGCGATAAACCAGATCGACGAACTCCTTCATCCGTTGCTCGGCCTCCGGGTCTACGCAGTTGAGAAGAACTTCGTCGCTTTTGCTAAGGGCGACGAGTTCATCCCAGCTAACGGAGCGGCCGAGTTGCGCCGGACCGACCTGGATGACGTGGCTGAGCACTCCGATGCCGAATTCGGCCAGAAAGCCCTTGGCGATGGCCCCGATGGCGACGCGGGCTGTGGTTTCCCGGGCGCTGGCGCGTTCGAGGATGTAGCGCGCATCGGGGAAGTTGTACTTGATCGCCCCGGCGAGGTCCGCGTGGCCAGGGCGCGGCCGCGTGACGGGTTTCCGCTTTGGTTCGTCCTGGGCGGATCCTTCGACGGGAAGCGAATCAACCCAGTTTTTCCAGTCCTTGTTCTCGATCAGGACAGCGATCGGAGAACCGATGGTTTTCGAGTAGCGGACGCCAGACACGATATGGGCGTGGTCGGTTTCTATCTTCATCCGGCCGCCGCGGCCGTAACCTTGCTGGCGGCGCCAGAGTTCGCGGTCAATTGCCGCAGACGAGACCGGGACGCTGGCCGGCAGCCCGGTGAGGGTGGCGACCAGGCACTCGCCATGAGATTCCCCGGCCGTTTCAAAACGTAACATCATTCGTGGCAAAACTTCTATCGTAGCGGAAACGACAAGGAGCAGCCCAAGCGGCCTCCGGCTGGGATATACTTCCACCCAACTGGAGGAACCAGGAATGGGCCGTTCGTCTGTGCTGTTGTTTGGATTGATGATGGCGGGTGGAGTGGGGGCGGGGTGGGCGCAGAATCCACCGCCTCCGGTGCAAGATCCTTCGAAGCTGTACAACACGGTGAAACGGAAGCTGCTGGAAGGCAAGCAGGTGTTCAGCTTCACGCAGATGAAGGCGGACGTGAACCAATACTGCGAGTATGCCAAGCACTACGATTTCGCCTGGTTCGAGATGCAGCACTCGACGCTGGAGTTCCGCGACGTGGAGAAGATGATTGCGGCGTGTCCGTATGCGGGGGCAACGCCGATGGTCCGCCTGCCCGATGCGCAGGAGTGGCACATCCAGCACGCCACCGACATCGGAGCGTTGGGCGTCGTGGTTCCGACGGTGGACGATGTGGAGCGGGCGAGGGAGGCGGCCAAGTGGGCGCGGTTTCCTCCGGTGGGGCGGCGGAGCATGGGAGCGGGGCAGGCGCCGATGCTTTGGGGGATTCACGGGATCAACTACCGGCAGACGATCAATGACAACATGCTCGTCGTGATCATGATCGAGACGCCGACGGGCGTGGCGAACGCCTACGACATCGCCTCGGTGCCGGGCATCGACGTAGTGATCATCGGGAACAACGACCTGAGTTCGTTTTCCGGCTATCCGCAGGATGACGACCGGTATCAGCAGATGGTGAAGAAAGTCCACGACGACACGCTGCGGGCGGGGAAGATTTTCGGGCAGGCGAACGCGAAGTACGCCTTCGGGTACGCGCTGAGCAAGGATTCGAAATTCTTCCAGAACGGGCCTTCGAACGACGGTTGGAAACCGCCGGCGCGGGATGGGAAGCCGGCGAACCAGTTAGCGCCGCCGAAGGGCGAGCAGGAGTAAGAGGCCCGTGCGCGGAGGCCGGGGCGCGGGGATGGTACGCTCTTGGTTGTGACACGAGTCGAACTGCGCTTCAAGCTGACGAATCCGTTGACGGACGAACAGGCCGAAGGGGTGGCCCGGGCGCACAGCCATTATGGGATTTATCGCATCCGCGTGGCGCCGGGTCTGGATGAGATCAGCGTGGATTATGACGCGTCGCGGATGAGCGAGCAGGACGTGGAGCGGGCGCTGGTGGTGAACGGCGTGCCGATCGAGCGTGCCGACTCGGGGAACTAACTGCAGCCACTCTAAAGCTTTGCCCTGAGACTCCGATAAGCAGCCAAGGGACGCGGAGCGCGGTCCCGGGCTGACTTATGTTCTCCATCATTGGGATTGTTGTCGTCATAGGGGCGGTCGTGGGTGGTTACCTGATGGAAAAGGGTAACCTGCGGGTGCTCATTCAACCGGCGGAGCTGATCATTATCGGCGGCGCCGCGCTGGGCACGCTTCTGATTGCGAATCCGCTGCCGGTGGTTATGAAGGCCGTGAAGGGGCTTGCGGGGGTTTTCGCGCCGTCTCCGTTCAGCAAGGCGTGGTACCTGGAAACGCTGAAGATGCTGAACGATCTGTTTCAGAGCGCGCGCAAGGGCGGCATGGTGAAGCTGGAATCGGATGTCGAGGAGCCGGAGAAGAGTGCGATTTTCTCGAAGTATCCGAAGTTTTTGAAGAACCACCACGCGGTTCACTTTGTTTGCGACACGCTGCGGATGGCGATCACTGGCGGCGTGAGCCACTTCGAGATGGACCAGATGATGGAGCTGGATCTGGAGGTGCACCATCACGAGGTGAGTGTGCCGGTGAACGCGCTGACTACCGCGGCGGACTCTCTGCCCGGGCTGGGGATTGTGGCGGCGGTGCTCGGGGTGGTGATCACGATGGGCGCGCTGGGCGGGCCGCCGGAGGAGATCGGGCACAAGGTGGCGGCGGCGCTGGTGGGAACTTTTTTGGGCATTTTGTTGTGTTACGGGTTCATCGGGCCGCTGGCGTCGAGCATGGCGAAGGCGAACGACGCGGAGTCGCAGTACTATCACACGCTGCGGGTGGCGATCATCGCGTTTGTGCGCGGGGCGCCGCCGGCGCTGGCGATCGAGTTCGCGCGGCGGTCGATTCCATCCGATCTGCGTCCGACGTTCAAGGAAATGGAATCGGCGTGCCGGGGCGGCGGGGCGGCTTCGGCGCCGGCGGCGAACGCGGCTTAGACGGGGTGAGCAATGGCAGATACCGGCACCACGCAGCCGATCATCATCGTCAAGAAGAAGGGCGGGCACGGCGGGCATCATGGCGGGGCCTGGAAGGTGGCCTATGCCGATTTCGTCACGGCGATGATGGCGTTGTTCATCGTGCTCTGGCTGATGAGCACGAGCCAGGAAGTGAAGCAGGCGGTGGGTGGGTATTTTCTGGATCCCACCGGGCATGGCAAGCAGGCCGGAAGTGCGATCGCGGGGCAGGGGGAGAATCTTGCGATCAAAAAAGACGACATGAAACAGCTCAAAACGAAGTTGGAGCAGGCGATCAAGGAACTGCCCGAATTTCAGAAGCTGGAAAAAAACATCAAGATGACGGTGACTGGCGAGGGCTTGCGGATCGAGCTGCTGGAGAACGACAAGGGGATGTTCTTTGAAAGCGGCAGCCCGCAGCCGAGTTCCGAGGGGCGTGACCTTTTAACAAAACTTGCCCAGCAGCTTGGCACGTTGCCGAATTCGATCCTGATCGAAGGGCATACGGATGCGAAGGCCTATCCCGGCGCCACGTATACGAACTGGGAACTTTCGGCGGACCGGGCGAACGCGGCGAGGCGGATCATGCAGGACGAGGGGCTTCGAACGGACCAGGTTTCGCAGGTGCGCGGTTTTGCGGCGCAGGATTTACGGGATCCCGCAAACCCCGACGACGCTTCGAACCGCCGCATCAGCGTGATCGTGCAGTATTTGAATGCGAAACCTGTGCAAGGGCTTCGCCCTTGATATACCTTCGGGATATAGAAGTCAGAAGTCAGAAGCCAGAAGCCGGTTATTTTGTTTTGGCGTAGGCGTCCCAGAGCGAGGCGATATTGGCGCTGGCGGTGTCGCCGGGGTGGATGACGACTCGCCAGCGGTAGTGCAGGCTCTGGCCGGGATCGAGCGGCGTTGGGTCGACCGGGGCGGATTTGTCGAAGACGTGGTTGCCGAACGGGTTGATGGCGAAGAGGCCGTAGCCGCGGGCGTGCCAGCGGTTGGGGTGGCGGGGATTGGAGGGATGGTCGAAGATGGCGACGCCGACCTTCTGGCCTTCGAGTTCGCCGGAGTAATCGACCCAATTGGAGCGATGGCCCCAGATCTGCTTCTCCCCAACTGCGCCGCCGGCGTCGACCATTTTGCCGGTGCCGTGCTCCTCGGTGAGCTTGTCGGCGAGGCGGATGCCGAAGCCCCCGTCCTTGGCGTCGCCGAAGACGACTTTTGTTTTGGCCGTGAGCGTGATGTCGACGTCGACGATGCGGTTGGACGGGTCGGCGTAGAAGGTCATGCGGCGGTCCTCGACGACGAGCGTGTCGCCGTGCGGGTCGCGCCAGTTGAAGGTGGCGTGAATGATACCGGAGCGTTTGCCGCTTTTCGTTTCCTCGATGCGGTCGAGCGCGATGACGCCGCGGTTGGGGGTTTTATAGGTGAACTCGTTGTTCCAGAAGTCGGTTTTGTTGACGTCTTCGTGCGCGAAGAACATGCCGCGCTGGTGGGGATGGTCGTGGCTGCCGTTGCCGGCCGGCTCCATGGGGAAGCCACGGGTGATGGCGACGCCGGAAGCCGAGCGCATGGGCCAGACGAAGGGCTTGGCGTACTCTTTGGAGACGTAGAAATCGCCGAAGGGTTTGCCGTCGACGGCGATGGCGATTTTGCCCGTCTCGCGGGTGATCTTAACTTGCGCGGAAGCCGCCGGGCCGAAGCAGACGAGGCCAGCGAGGGCGCACAACAAACTTGCCAGTTTCATCGAGGTTAGTGTATTGCATTCCTAGCCGGGGCGCGATGAGGCGGCGCGGAAGCGGCGGGTCCAGGTCAGTTCGCGGCCGCCGTGGAGGATGATGCGGCGTTCGCCGTGAAACCAGGGCTGCATTTCGCGGACGCGGTCGAGGTTGATCAACTCGGAGCGGTTGATGCGGAGGAACTGGTCGGGGTCGAGTTGCTGGGCGAGGCTTTCGAGCGTTCCGCGGATGGTGTAAGTTACCGGACCCGAGTGTAACAGGATGTAGTTACGGTCCGCGGAGGCCCAGTCGAGGCGCTCGACGGGGAGGAAGAGTTCGCGGCCGTTGGTCTGGACCAGGATGCGTTTGAGATAGCGGCGGGGCTCGAGCGCGGACGTGTGGGCGCGGCGTAACGCCACCTGTTCCTTGGCGCGTTCGAGGGCACGCTCGAACCGATCCGGGTCAACGGGCTTGAGGAGATAGTCGAGCGCTTCGGCTTCGAAGGCTCGCAGGGCGTACTGTTCGTGCGCGGTGAGGAACACGACGTGGAACGAACGGGGCTCGCCGACCGAAGCAAGAGTCTGGAAGCCGTCGAGACCGGGCATCTGGACGTCGAGGAAGACGAGATCTGGGCTGAGGCTGCGGATGGCGGCGGCGGCTTCCTCGCCGAAGCCGGCCTCGTGAATCTCGCCGATTTCCGGGTCGTTTTCGAGAAACCGGCGCACTTTACGCCGCGAGGGCGGCTCGTCGTCGGCGATGAGGACGCGGATCATGTGCGGTAGGGGACGGCGACCGTGACGGCGAGGCCTCCGCCGGCGCAGTTGGAAAATTCCAGCGTGTGCTCGGCGCCGTAAAGCTGCTGAAGGCGCTCGACGATGTTGGAGAGGCCGGTGCCGCGGCGAACGTTGGCGTCCGGCAGGCCGCGGCCGGAATCGCGCACGCAGACCTTGGTGCTATCGCCGTCGCGTTCGGCGGTTACTTCGACGTTGACGGCGTTCGAGCGCGGGTCGACGCCGTGGCGGATGGAGTTTTCCACCAGCGGCTGGAGCAGGAGGTGAGGCACCAGGGCGTTACGGACTTC
>JAJYCN010000115.1 GCA_021778335.1 Acidobacteriota bacterium
TCGTCCAGATGCGGCCACATGCCAGCAAAGTACTGGGCGAGTTGGGCATCGGTTTCCATGCCCAACGTAATAACACATAAGGCTGGTAGATGTAAACGTTATGTATTTACGCCGCCTTACTGTAGGAGTAATTACAGGCAGCAAAAAAACCGTCGGTTACTAAGCAAGCCGGCGCCGCAAGCCGACGTCGGACTGGCCGCCGCCGCCGTGGTCCGCTACTACTCACTCGCCGCGCGCACCGGCGGTCGATCCGATCGAGCCGGTTCCGCTGTTTGCCGACGACGTGGCGGAGGTGGTGTTCACGTCGGGGACGACGGCGGAGCCGAAGGGCGTTGCCATTACGCATCGCAACCTTGCGGCGAACCTGCCGGCCATTGAAGATCGGTTTGCGCCGTACCGGAAGTATGTGCGGCCATTCGCGCCGATTCGCATCGTGAACCTGCTGCCGCTGAGCCATCTGTTCGGCCAGGCGCTGGCGACGTTTGTTCCGCCGCTGGTTCCGGCGGGGGTGGTGTTTCTGTCTTCGGCGAGCCCGGAGGAGATCAGCCGGCAGATGCGGAAGCGGCGGGCGACGATTCTGGTCGCGGTTCCGAAGGTTCTGGACGTACTTCGCAGCTTTATAATCCACCGTTGTCCGGAGGCGAAGGGGGCGGAACTGGCGGCGGAGAGCGCGTGGCCGCCGCAGTGGCAACGGTACCGGGCGGTGCACCGGTTGTTCGGCTGGAAGTTCGTGTGTGTGGTGTCGGGCGGCGCGCCGCTTCCGCCGGATTTGGAGCAGTTCTGGCGGGGGCTCGGATACGTGGTGGTGCAGGGGTACGGGTTGACGGAGACGGCGCCGATCATCAGCTTCAGCCATCCGTTTCACGTGCTGCACGGCACGGTGGGGCGGCCGCTTGTCGGGTTGGAAGTGAGGCTGGCGGAGGACGGGGAGATTCTGGTTCGGGGCGATACGGTGAGTCCGGGTTGCTTTCGGGCGCCGGAGGAGACGAGCGCGGCGTATCGCGAGGGGTGGCTACACACGGGGGACATCGGCGAGTTCGCTCCGGGCGGGCACCTGGTGATCAAGGGACGGAAGAAGGAAATGATCGTCACGCCGGAGGATTTGAAGGTTTTCCGGACGACGTGGAGGAGGCGCCGCGGAAGATTTCCGGCGTGAAGGACGCGGCCGTGGTGGGGCAGGGACGGGTTCATGCGGTGCTGGTGCTGGAGGAGGGGACGGAAGCGGCGGGCGTGGTGAAGCAGGCGACCGAGCGGCTCGAGGAGCACCGGAAGATACGGGCTTATTCGGTGTGGGGAGCGGGTGATCTGCCGCGAACGGGGGCGACGGGGAAGCTGCGGCGGGGCGAGATTGCGGAGACGGTCCGGGCGGCTGGAGTTTCGGAGGCGGCGCGGGGCGGCGGCGGCGTGGTGGAGTTAGTGCGTCGATTTGCGCCGGGGCGGGAGATCGGCGCGGAGACGACGCTGGACGAGCTTGGGCTGAGTTCGCTCGACCGGGTGGAACTGATGATGGACCTGGAAGAGAAGCGCGGGCGGCACATCGAGGAGCGGAGCTTTGCTTCGGTGAAGACGGTGGGTGAGATGGCGGGGCCGCTGCCGGAAGCGGAGTAAGTGGGCGAGGATGGTGCGGCGGGCGGCGTTGGGAGGGGTGTTACTGCCTGTTAGTAAGTTGCTGGGCCGGCCGGTACGGGTGTTGGGCCTGGAGAAAGTTGAGTTAGTAAGTGGACCGGTGATCTTCGCTTCGAATCATCAGAGTCATCTCGACACGGCGCTGATACTGGCGAGCCTGCCGGCGCGGAGGAGGTATCGGGCAGCGGTGGCGATGTGGAAGGAGTACTTCGAGGCGCGGTTCCATCCAGAGGATCATACGCGGGGGGAGCGCAGGAAGACGAACCTGTTGTATTCACTGATCGTGCTGTTGTTCAACGCGTTTCCGATTCCGCAGACCGAGAGCGGGACGCTCGCAACGGTGCGCTACATGGGCGAGTTGGTGGAAGAGGGCTGGTCGATTGTGATTTTTCCGGAAGGCGAGCGGACGGTGACGGGGGAGATCGGGCGGTTCCCGCCGGGCGGGCGGATGCTGGCAGCGCGGCTGGGATGTGCGGTGGTGCCGGTGCGCTTGCGGGGCATCTACCGAGTGTGGCCGCGGGGAGAGAGGCGGCCTCGCTGGGCAAGGATGCTGGGCGGCGCGGGGGCGGAGGTGCGCTTCGGTGAAGCGGTGATCCCGGAGGCCGGGAATTATGCGGAGATTGCCGCGAGGGTGGAGGATGCGGTGCGGCGCCTGTGAGTGAAAGGGAGGACGATACACGACGCAGGACGTCGACGGTGCGAGGAAAGTGGCGCCGCTGGGGACGACGGTGTTGGAAAACCTCTTTTTCGGGGACGATCCGGTAGGGAAGGTGATCCGGATCCGGGTGGCGCCGTTCACGGTAGTGCGAACGCTCGTGGCGAAAGCGGCAGTCGCCGACGGGGCAGGATCAGGACGATGTGATTCTGATTCCGATCACGACGGCGAAGAAGAAGGTGCTGGGGACGAGCCATGCGAACGATGCGGCGATGGGTTCGATCCTGATGCAGGCGAGGGAAGGGCGGACGAAGGACGTGCCGGACCAGATCCGGGTGCTGCTGTGGCAGCGGCACCGGATGCATCCGAACGAGGACGACGATTTTACGATCCGGAATCTGGAGGAGGTGTTCAAGGCGCAGGAGACATCGGCGAGCATGATGCCGATGCTGCTGGCGGCGATCGCTTCGGTGTCAATGATCGTGGGCGGGATCGGAATTATGAACATCATGCGGGTGCCGGTGATGGAGCGGACGCGGGAGATCGGGCTGCGGCAGGCCGTGGGGGCGAAGCCGCGCGACATATGATGACGGGGGCTTCGGCGGGCGTTCTGAACGCGGCGCGGGGCGCGGGGCCGGCGATGATCGAAGCCGAGCACCTGGTGAGGACGTACCGGATGGGCGAGGTGCTGGTGCGGGGACTGGAGGACGTGTCGCTGTGGAAGTGGGGCGGGGGAATTTTGTGGCGATCCTGGGGCCGTCGGGGTCGGGTAAATCGACGCTGATGAACATATTGGGGTGCCTGGACCGGCCGATGTCGGGGGTGTGCCGGTTGGGTGGGGTGAGTGTGCGGGAACTGCGCCGCGATGCGCTTGCGGAAATTCGCAATGAAAAGATCGGTTTCGTTTTTCAGCAGTTCAATCTGCTTCCTCGAACGAGCGCTTTAGAAAACGTCGAGCTGCCGCTCCTTTATGTGAACGCAGCGGTTGCGGGCTCGCGGGAGAGGGCCGATCACCGGCCGAACCAGTTATCGGGTGGGCAGCAGCAGCGGGTGGCGATCGCGCGGGCCTTGGTGAACCGGCCGCAGATTGTGCTGGCGGATGAGCCGACGGGGGCGCTGGATTCGCCGACGAGCGTGGAGATTCTGGCGATTCTGCAGCGGCTGAACCGGGGGCAGGGGATTACGACGCTGATTGTGACGCATTGGCCCGACATTGCGGCCTATGCCAATCGCCGGATTCTTTCAAAGACGGGCGGATTGTCCTCGATGAACGCGAGGAGCATCCTCGGCGGGCGGAGCGCTAGACCGCCCGGCTGCGGCAGCGGGACTGGATTTCGGCGGCGGTGCGCTTGACGGCTGCGAGAATGGCTGCGCGCTGACCGGGGGGCGGCAGACGGAGGATGGGCATGGAGAGGCTGACGGCGCCGAAGGCGGAACCGCTTGCGCTGAGCAGGGGCGCGGCGAAGCACCAGCCTCCGGCGGCGCTTTCTTCGCGGTCTTCGGCGTAGCCTTGCTTCTGGACGCGGGCGTACTCGGCGCGGAGGGCGATTTCATCGGTGATGGTGGCCGGGGTGATGGGCACGGCGCCGTAGCTGCGCAGGAGGCGGTCGCGCGTTTCGGGCGGCTGGAAGGCGGTGATGGCCTTGCCGAGGGAACTGGCGTGGGGCGGCACGATGCGGCCGACGGTGTTGCCCATGCGGATGAGCTGCGGGCTTTCGACGACGGCGAGAACCTCGATGTGATTCTCGAACAGCACCGCCATGCTGGCCGTTTCACGAAACTCGAGGCTGAGACGTTCGAGGGGTTCGGCGCCGAAGCGGAGCATGTCGTGGAGAAGCTTGGTTTGCGCGCGGACGAGGGCGGGGCTGGCGGCGGAGTAGCGGGAGTCGGCGGATTTCGAAAGATAGCCGAGGGTTTCAAGCGTGTGGAGAATGCGGAATGCGGAGGCTTTCGTGAGCTTGAGTATGTGCGAGATCTCGTTCAGCGTGGCGGGCTGGGGGCTGCGGCCGATGAAATCGAGAGCATCGAGCGCTTTGCCGACGGCGCGAGAGTAATATTTGTCCGGCTTCTTCTCATTGGCCGGTGAGGGACGCGACCGTTTGGACATGGTGGCTCGGGACATGCGAGAGCTCAGGACATTTCAAAATACACGACGCGCAACCGCATTGTCATAGTGCCTGTTCGATTCGTGCGAGGACGGGGGAGAGTTTCTCAAGACTTGCGTCGGAAAGCGGCGCGAGCGGCAGGGCCGGGAGGCGGCGGCAGATACCGCGGCGTTCGAGAGCGGCCTTGAGGCTTTGGATGTAGCCGGGGGGCGGATCGGAGGTGGCGACGAGGGCTTCGTTCATCTCGTCGACCTGCCGCTGGATGCGCGCGGCTTCGGACCAGTTGCCGGAATCGGCTGAGCGGAAGAGGCTGACGAAAAGTTCGGGGGCGAGGTTGGCTCCGCCGCAGACGCCGCCCGCCGCGCCGCGGCGCAAGCCTTCGAGGAGGAGTTGTTCGGCGCCGACCCAGACGCCGAGGCCGGGGCGATTCTGCGCGAGATGGAGGAGGCCTTCGAGGTAGGCGAGGTCGCCGGAGCTGTCTTTGATGCCGGCGATGCGGGGGAGATCGAAGGCGCGGGCGACGAGCGGGAGATCGAGGCCGACCTTCGTGAGGACGGGGATGTTGTAGAGGAAGAGGGGCAGCGGGACGGAGTCGTGGAGGCGCTCGAAGTAGCGGAGAAGTTCGTCCTGGGAGGGGAAGAGGTAGAAGGGCGGGGCGGCGACGAGGAAGCCGGCTCCGGCTTCGGCGGCAAGGTGGGCGAGGCGGACGCTTTCGGTGAAGGAGGTGTCGCTGATGGCGACGAGGGTGGGTGCCCGGCCGGCGGTGAAGGCGCAGGCGCGGCGGACGAGTTCGGCCCGGAGGCGGTTGCTAAGCGAGGGCCCTTCGCCAGTGGTGCCGAGGAGGAAGAGTCCGGAGACGCCGCCGGAGAGGGTGTGGGCGATGAGGCGTTCGAGGGCTTCGATGTCGAGTGAATCGTGCTCGCGCAGGGGGGTGACGAGCGGCGGGACGATGCCGCGGAGGGCGCTGCTAGCGCGATCGCTTTGCGGCAGAGGGGAGGCACCGCGCTGTTCCGGCGGACTTATGTTTGGCATGGACGGCATTCGCTTCGAGCTTCTCGAAACCCATTTTATAATTATGAAACTCAAATGAGTAAAGCGAAACACACGGCGGCGCCCGCGTCCTCCGCCTACCGCTGGCTGGTTGTGGCGATGCTCTGGGCGATCTCGCTGTTTAACTACGGGGACCGCCAGGCGGTATTTTCCGTGTTTCCCCTGCTTCAGCGCGAGATGCGGCTCGATCCGGTGCAGCTCGGCTTGCTGGCGGGGGCGTTTGCCTGGGTGTACGGGTTGGGCGGGCAGTTTGCGGGGATGCTGGTGGACCGGATCAGCCGGCGCCAGGCGATTCTGGGCGGGCTGTATGCGTGGAGCGGGATTTGCATGGCGACGCCGCTCGCCCGCGGCTTCTCGGCGTTGCTGGCGCTGCGGGCGGCGGAGTGGTTCGGCGAGACATTCTACTACCCGGCGGCCATGTCGATGCTCAGCGATTATCACGGGCCGGAGACGCGCTCGCGGCCGGCGAGACGCTGCGGATTATCTGGACGACTCCCGTGGTCTTGCTTTTGATGGCGGCGTTTGTGTGCGCGAATTTCGTGGTGGTGGTGCTTTTGAGTTGGATGCCTTCGTTCGTGTACGAAAAGTTTCACCTGAGCCTGGCGATGGCGGGTTTGACGGCGACGCTGTTTGTGCAAGTGGCGAGCATGGCCGGATCGGCGGCGGGCGGGTGGCTCGCGGACCGCATGCAGCGCTCGATGTTCTGCGGGCGGGTGGTGGCGCAGGCGGCGGGCGGGAGTGCTTTGCGGGGCGCCGTTTGTGGTGGTTTGCGGGCTGACGGGATCGGTGCAGTGGTTAATCGGGGCGCTGACGGCCTGGGGCTTTTTCAAGGGGCTGTACGACGCCAACATATTCGCTTCCGTCTACGATGTGGCGCCGGCGCGGGCGCGGGGCGCGGCGGCGGGATTCATGAACACAGTGGGGTGGGCGGGAGGCGGAGTGGCGCCGGTGCTGGTGGGGGTGCTGGCCCGGCGGCACGGGCTTGGATTCGGGATCGCGGGGGCTTCTTTGGTGTATGTGGCGGCGGGTGGGATTCTGGTGGCGGCAGCGGTGACGCTTCTGCGTACAACGGGTATCACAAAACGACTATCGCCGGTTGAATGATGAAACACAATTCACATTGTGGTAACGGAGCCGCAGCCGGGCGATGCCGCTGCGATCAACCACACCGCGAATCCCCAATGCGTGGGGAATTCGGGCAGCGCCGGGGCTGCGTTGATAAGATCGCGTAGCGAGGAATGATGAACCGACGAAGATTCTTAGTTCAAGCCGGCGCCGTGGTTGGATCGGCGCGGTGGTTGCGGGGGGCCGGCACGGGCATGATCGACCTGGGCAAAGCGGTGGTAATTGCGCCGGAGCATCTGGGACGGCGCGAGGCGAAAGCGGTGTCGCTATTGGTGGAGGAGGCTGAGAAACGATGCGGCATTCGCTGGGCTGTCGAAGGGGCCGGTAGCCGAAGCGACGGGCCGAAGATTTATTTGGGTACGGCGGCGGCCTGGAAGGCGGCGCGAGTTACTCCGCCGGGCGAGGGCGTTGGGGCGATTGCCGCGGAGGGATACCGGATCCAGAGCGGGAGCGGCTGGATTTCGATCACGGGAGCGGATGCGCGCGGGATGATGTTCGGGGCGGGGAAACTGCTGCGCTCGGTTTCGTTCGGGCCGGAGCAGGCGGCGGTGGAAGGAGGCCGGATTGGAGGGCAGTCGAGTCCGAAGTACCGGCTGCGGGGGCATCAGCTTGGTTACCGGCCGAAGACCAACGCGTACGACGGCTGGGACGTGGCGCGGTGGGAGCAGTATTATCGCGACCTGATTGTGTTTGGGACGAATGCGGTGGAGTTGATTCCGCCGCGGTCCGACGATCGGGACAACAGCCCGCATTTTCCGCTGCCGAAGGATCAGATGATGCGGGAGATGTCGCGGCTGGCGGATGAGTATGGGCTGGAGACGTGGGTCTGGTATCCGGCGATGGATCGCGATTACAGCGATCCGAAGACGGTGGAGGCGGCGCTCAAGGAGTGGGCGAAGATCTTCGAGTTAGCGCCGCGGATTGATGCGGTGTTTGTGCCGGGCGGCGATCCGGGACATACGGAGCCGAAGTATTTACTTGCATTGCTCGAGAAGCAGAAGGCGAATCTGCGGCGTTACCATCCGCAGGCGCAGATGTGGATGTCGCCGCAGTCGTTTACGGAAGACTGGATGAACGAGTTTTTCGAGATTGTGGAGCGGCCGGAGACGGGGAGATGGCTGGACGGGATTGTGTTCGGGCCGCAGTCGCGGCTTCCGCTGGACGTGCTCCGGAAGAAGCTGCCGGAGCGGTACCCGATCCGGCTTTATCCGGATATTACGCATAGCGTGCAGTGCCAGTATCCGGTGCCGGACTGGGATATCGCGTATGCGTTGACCGAGGGGCGGGAAGTTATCAATCCGCGGCCGGAGGGGGAAGCAAATATCCTGCGGCGGACGCTGCCTGACAGCATTGGGTTCATTAGTTACTCGGAGGGGTGTAACGACGATGTAAATAAGTGCCTGTGGAGCGCGCTTGCGTGGGATCCGGCGCGGTCCGTGGTGGACGTGCTGCGGGACTTCGGGCGGTATTTTGTGGGGCCGCAGGAAGCAGAGGGAATGGCGCAGGGGTTAGTCGAGCTCGAAGCGAACTGGCGGGGGCCGCTGGCGGCGAACACGGGAGTGGCGGTGACGTTCGAGCGGTTTCAGGATATGGAGCGAAACGCGGGGCCTTCGGTGCTCGAAAGCTGGCGGTTTCAACAGGCGCTTTACCGGGCTTACTACGACGCGTATGTGCAGGCGCGGTTGTGGGACGAAACCGGCGCGCTGGCGAGGGCGCTGGGCGTGCTGGGGCGGGTGAACGAGATCGGATTTTCGGGGCAGCCGACGGACATCGACGAACCGACGAGCGGGTCTCCGCCGAACGGGGTCGACCCCTCGCTGTTGCTCGAGGAAGCGGACCGGATTCTGGCTGCGCCGATGTTGAATCCCGCGCGGGCGGATCTGCGGAGGCGCGTGGGCGAGTTAGGCGAGGCGCTGTTTCAGAGCATCCGGATGCAGTTGGCGGTGCAGCGTTATCAGGGCGAGGCGGTGTCGCGGGCGGCGAACCTGGAGACACTGGATCATCCGGTGAGCGATGTGGCTTACTTGCGGCGGCAGATCGCGGAAATCCGGCGGCTGGATTCGGCGGGCGCTCAGGCGGCGGCGATCCGGAAGCTGATGAAGCGGACGGATCCGGGGCCGGGCGGGTTTTACGACGAGTTGGGCAATCCGATGAATCGTCCGCATCTGGTGCTCGGACCGGGAAGTGTTGCGGATCCGGACTTCCGGTCGTCGCCGTTGATCGGGTGTAACTATCCCGACCATTTGGGCGACCAGGCGCCGATGGCTTGGAAGCATTGGGCGGAGTCGTTGTATGACACGCCGCTGCGGATGAGATACACGGGGCTGGATCCGGAGGCGCGTTACCGGGTTCGCGTGGTGTATTCGGGCGACCAGGCGCAACGGAAAATCCGGCTGGTAGCGAACGAGAGCATTGAAATTCATCCGTATCTGCCGCGGCCGCGGCCGCCGGCTCCGCAGGAGTTCGACGTACCGCAAGAGGCGACGAGGGGCGGAGAACTGAGTTTCGCCTGGACGGGGGAGGCGGGACTGGGGGCGAACGGGCGGGGTTGCCAGGTATCGGAAGTCTGGCTGATTCGCGTGTAGGGATTTTCCCAAGTAAGTTCGGACCGCCCAGAGAAATCTTGGAAGAACGGTTTAAATAGAAGTTATCCGCTCGCGATTTATCCCAATCTGCTCGTATATATAGATTATTCTTGCAAATGACTAAGTACCGTGTTAGAGGTAGCTGTGGACGTCGCGAGGACTCACGCGCTTTGTTGGTGATTTAACGATCCGATTGCGCTGGGAGGTGACGTTTCGTGGAGGAAAGGAGGCCAATATGGCCAGTACAACTACCAGCGCGGTTCCGCAGCGGCGGCAGGCGCGAGGCGGAGTCAATTCACAAATGCGGAAGCCCGCCACTTATGGCGCGGAGACCGTAGTTGAGGTAAGCGGCCCGACGCCGGCGGCGGCGGCGTTTCCCGGTTTCAGTTATCACGGGGGACCGGTGATCAAAGTGCCCCAGATGTACGCCAGTTTCTGGGGACCGGAATGGTTGACGGATCCGGCGCACCTGACGAGAGCGGGGAGCCTGACGCAGTATTTGAAGGATCTGGGCGCGAGTGGGTATATGAACGTGCTTAGCCAGTACGGCGCCGGAACGGGCGCGGGTTCGGCGTGTTTTGTGCGGGCGAGTTTCCTGAATACGATCAGCGGCAACATTACGGATGCGACGATCCAGTCGACGATTCAGAGTTGCATCAACGCGGGTGTGCTGCCCGAACCCGCGAATCCGGCGAATACGGCGTTCATTATTTTCCTGAGCGAGAGCATGGGCGTGGGTTCGATTCCCGGCGGCGGCAATATGTGCGAAGCTTCAGGTGATGTGGCGTTCGGCTATCACAGCCATTTCACGACGAAGGCGGGCCACCCGGCCTATTACGCGATGATTCCGGCGCTGAGCGATGCGTGTCTGAAGGAGTCGTGCCCGTCGGACGCGGGGTGCTCGTTGCACCTGGCGGAGGCGCAACTGAACCGGGTGACGCAGGTTACGAGCCATGAATTCGCCGAGATGGTTACGGATCCGGAGTTGAATGCATGGTGGGACTCGAACACGGGCGGGGAGAACGGGGATCTCTGCAACGGCGAGTCCGATACGATCACCGCCGGGTCGAATACATGGACGGTGCAGCGGCAGTACAGCAAGACGGATGACATCAACAGCAACGGCAAGACGTTCTGTGTGACGACGGCTCCGAATCCGCTGCCGAAGCTGAGTCCGGGACCGGCGGCGAGCGTAGGGGTGGCGCGGATCCAGCAGTTGGCGAGTATGAATCACTTACTGCCGTTGCCGGACATTCATTTCGACGTGACGACAAACAAAGTAACCATGAACGAAGGCCAGGCGCGGGATTTTATTACGCGGCTTTCTCATCCGTATCACCACAAACACATGGTGCCCGGACTGGCCGATTTACTCCGGCAGTTTGCCGACATTGCCGATAAGTTGTAATCTAAGGCGCGATCGGCCTGGCGGCGCGTCCGGGTTGAAGGACGCGCCGCGCCTTTTCATGATTCTTTGTCAAGCATCCTGATCTGCTTTGTGCGAGACTTGTGGCGGCGGTTGGCGAAGGTGGGGGCCTGGCCGAACGCGCTGACGGACACGGGCAGGTCCTGACGGAGCCCCGCCGACATTCTGGCGATCGAAAGGGAAAGGCGAACGTCATGACAAGAAAGCAGGCTGGGGACGTAGGAGTTTCACGGGGGATCAATCCTCAAGCGCCGGGTTGGGACGAGGGCAGGCGCCACAAGGCGAGGGAAGAGGGTCCGAGGCTGAGATCGGGCACTTCAGGCCCGCGCGACGCCGGGAACGAAGCCCGGAGCAGGGCGGCGGCATTCGAAAGATTCGGATTCGAAATTCGAGCTTGAAGACCGTTCCGAGGCGCCGTGAAAACGACAGAAAGAGTAGTTACGGGGATGGTTGTGTGTCTATGGATGGCGTGGCCGGCGAGGGCGCAGTTCGGGCCGAAACAAACCGCATTCCGGAATGCGGTGAAGGGCCTGACCGGCGCGCTGGACATTCACGGGGTGGGATCGGGGACGGTGACGGGTCCGGCGGGGACGATTCAATATACGACGGACGAACATGTGAAAGGCACGCTGAACCTGGATCATCTCGATCCTCTTACGCTGGCCTATGTGGGCACTCTGACCGGCACGATCACGATCAACGAGCAGAGCATACTGACGGCGGGCTGCACGATCACGAATACGTATAGCGCGAGCACGACAGCGCAGACGGATTTCCGGGGAGCGGCGCTCGAGTGGAATCTCGGTTTCGACATTGGGTCGGACACCTGGAGTCTGTGGCCTTCGAGCAACTCGGTGAACGGAACTGTGACGAGTGTGCAGGATTGCGCGGGACAGCAGAGCACGAGTTCGGCGACGAACCCGGTCAGGTTTGCGCCGATCAATATGACGATGGGGTTTCCGTTTCCGGCGAGCGGTTACGACCTCAAGGGCAGCCAAACGGTTTCGTGCGACGGCTGCGGGAACGCGGCCTCGAACCCGGTCACTTACACCTTCACGTATGACCTAAAGGCGAACACGGGGCAGACGCAGGTCACGCTTGCGACGAATCCGCCGGGGCTTCTGATCTCGGCGGACGGCGCAAGTCTGACGGCCCCGCAGACCTTCAACTGGGACCCTGGTTCGACGCACACGATCGGCACGAATTCGCCGCAAGGCACGGCGACGCTCTACACGTTTTCGGGTTGGTCGGACGGAGGAGCGCGCGTGCATACGATCACGACACCGGACAGCGACACGACGTACACGGCCGGATTCCTTGCCCAGTATCTGCTTTCGGGAACGGCGTCGCCGACGGAAGGAGGAAGCCTGACGGCGGATCCGGGCGCGATCAATACGTACTACGGCTACGGGGCTCAGGTGAAAGTGACGGCGGTTCCGAATTGTGGATTCACGTTCGCGAGCTTTGGCGGGGATCTGACGGGCGCGACAAATCCGCAGAGCGTGACCATGACGCAGCCGCGTTCAGTGACGGCGAATTTCAGCGCAGTGAGCGGTGCGGTTTGTCCGCCTAGCATCTCGCCGAACAGCATTCTGAATGGGGCGAGCAACGCGAGGGGACAGGGGGCGGCGGCGGGCGGCCTGGTGGCGATCTATGGCCTGAACCTGGCCGACGCGACGGCGATGGCGGACCGGATTCCCCTGTCGAAATCGCTGGGTGGAGTTTCGGTGACGATGAGCGGGATCCCAGCGCCGCTGTTGTTTGTCAGTAAAGGCCAGATCAACGCCCAGGTGCCTTGGGGCGTGCCGCAGGGGACGGTAGCGGTGGTGGTTACCAATAACGGCAAGGTGTCGTCTCCGGGCAGTGTTTCGGTGGCAGGGAGTTCGCCCGGCATTTTCACCGTTCAGTACGGTGTGGGCCAGGCGATCGCTATCAACGTGGATGGGACTATCGCAGCGCCGGCGGGATCGATTCCCGGATTGACGACACATCCGGTGAAACGGGGCGACATCATCACGATTTACGCGACGGGCCTGGGCGCGGTGTCGCCGGCGGTTGGCGACGGCAGCGACTCGATCGACCAACTGCGGAACACGGTGGTAACGCCGGCGGTGTTGGTAGGGGGTGTCTCCGCTGGGGTTCAGTTCTCGGGGCTGGCACCGCAGTTCGTGGGTGTGAACCAAGTAAACCTGGTCGTGCCGACGAGCGCTCCGGTGGGAGACAAAGTGCCTCTCCAGCTTCAGATGGGCGGGATCACGACGAGCGACCAAGTTACGATCGCCGTTGAGTGAGATGCTGGCCGGAGCGGTTGAGTTCGCGGATGCGGATATTGCGGAAGAGGATCGTCGTGAACTGATCGTGGAGTTGGAGGCCGATGGGGCCGGTTTTTGAGCGGGCCGGATCACCGGGATGTTGGGCGACTACTTCTCCGTTGATGCGCACGGTGATGAGACCGTGGCGGGAGAGGATGTCCATGCTGTTCCATTCGCCGCGCCGCTCGGCGCCGGTTTTGGCGGCCTGGAAGGTGTAGATGCTGCCCGAGGGGTATTTCTCGCCCGTGCCGTCGATGATCTGAATTTCGTAGCCGATGTGGGCGGGGGTGGTGGCGGGAAAGCCGGCGAGGTCGGGGCGGAGGGAGTCCGGCTCGCCGATGGCGTGGTGGGCGCGGGAGCGGTCGCGAAGGGAGACGCCGCTATTGGAGCCCGGGGCGACCCAGTATTCGAGGTGTAAGTCGAATTCGTCGAATTCCTTCTTTGTGTAGAGCCAGGACTGGCGGTAGAGCCAGCTTCGGTATTGTTTTGCGTCGACTGGCCAGGGTGTTTCAAAGGGCGAGGAGGGGTGGGGATGAGCGCGTTCGCCGGCGAGGATGCCGCCGGGGAGGACGCTCCAGACGCCTTCGCCGCGGGATTCCCAGCCGTCGAGGTTTTTCCCGTTGAACAGCGGCTTCCAGCCGAGGTCCGGCGGGAGTGTGACCTTTCCGGTGGCGGCCCATTCCGCGCCGCGGGCGAGGAGGGCCTGGAAGTTGACGTCGTCGAGGTTCGGGTTCGGTTCGTCTTTCCAGGTGTGGCCGAGCATGGTGACATAGACGCGGCCATTGCCGTAGTTATGGGTCCAGTCCATGGGTTCGCCCTGGCGGGAGATTTCCGAGAAGGCGTAAGTGAGCACAGTAAGTCCGCGCGCGGGGCCGTGCTGGCCGTGAGTAAGTTGCTCGGAGGGGTGCAGCCAGTGCGGGGGGAGGCCGCGGGTGATCGGGTTGTTGGCGTCGCGGACGAAGATTTCGAAGTCGTGACGGGGGCCGTGGCCGGGGGGAAGTCCGGCGCCTTTTGGGATGAGGAAGACTTTGTCCCGCGGGCCGATGCCGAGGCCGGGGCCGAAGGAGGGATCGCGCCAGAGAAGGCCGACCATGTCGTTGAAGGCGGCCCAGTCGTGGAACGCGTTGTTGGCGGCGTGGTAGACGACGAGGCCACCGCCGGAGCGGACGTAGCGCGAGAGCGCATCTTCTGTAGCGCGGGGCCAGCGCGGGCTGCGGGGCGTGAAGCCGCTGTTGAAGTTGTCGATGACGACGTTGTAGCGGGCGAAGTCCGGCTTGCAGGGCTCGGTGCAGACGTCGATGGTGAAGCGGCCGGCGCCTTCGAGGATGTTCCGGATGGCGCGGGTGGCGGCGGCCCAGTCGTGATTGTTCGCGCCGTCGACGATTAGCGCGGAGAGCTTTGTGTCTGTGGCGGCGTGGATTGGCGCGCAGAGAGCGGCTGCGATGAGGACAGGGGTGAAGGGGATTCGCATATGGGTTAGAGCGGGTGGAATTCGGGATCGAGGCGCGCGTTGACGGCTTCGTCGATGAGTTCGACGCCGATGCCGGGCGCTTCGCTCACGGGGAGGAAGCCGTTGTCGAGTTTCACGGGCGGGGTGAGGGAGGTGTAAAGCGGGTTTTCGTAGTGGGTCCACTCGAGAATCATTAAATTGGGGACGGTGGCGCAGACCTGGGCGTAGGCCATGGTGGCGAGCGGCGAGGCGACGCCGTGGGGTGCGAGGGGGACGAAGTAGGTTTCGGCCATGGAGGCGATCTTGCGGGTTTCGAGCAGGCCGCCGGTTTTGGACATGTCGGGCTGGAGGATGCCGAGAGCTTCCTTTTCGAGGAAGGGGCGGAAGCCGTAGCGGGTGTAGATGTTTTCGCCCGCGGCGATGGGGACGGGGCTGGACTGTCGGACGCGGACCATGGCGTCGACGTTGTCGCTGGGGACGGGTTCTTCGACCCAGTCCAGGCGATAGGGTTCGACGAGGCGGCAGAGTTCGATGGCGGAGGCGGTGTCGTAGCGGGTGTGGCATTCGAGCATGAGGCCGAATTCCTTGCCGACGGTTTCGCGCATGGAGGCGACGAGGTGGACGATGTCGTCGAGTTGGGGGTTGTTGAGGTGGATGCCCCAGGCTTTGCCGGGGTCCCAGCCTTTGGCGAGGGTGGCGGCGTCGGGGGTGTAGTCCATGCCGATTTTGAGGGCTTTGACGTGGAGTTCCGAGGCCATGCGGCGGGCTTCGGCGGTGGTGCGGGCGTGGAGGTAGACGGGGATGCGGGTACGAAGTTTTCCGCCGAGGAGGCGATAGACGGGGACGCCGAGGGCTTTGCCGGCGAGGTCCCAGAGGGCCATTTCGACTCCGCTCATCGCGGCGAGATACGGGCCGCCGAGGCCGCGGAGGAACACGGGCGAGTTGGTGCCGGTGGCGTGGCGCCAGGACCAGAGGTCGAACCAGATGCCTTCGATGTCGAGGGGATCGCGGCCAATGAGGGAGGGGCCGATGTTGTTGTTGATGATGTATTCGGCACCGGCGGTGTCCATGGTTTCGCCGGTGCCGGTGAGGCCCTGGTGGGTGTAGACGCGGACGAACCGGCTATTGAAGCCGTCCTTGAGGCGGACGGCGCGGACTTCACGGATGGTGAGGCGCGGTGGGCGGGTGGTGGTTTGCGCGTCGAGGTTGCCGGGGATAGCGGCTGCGCCGAGGAGAGAGCCGCAGAAGTTGCGTCGGTTCATCGCGTCCTTTCCGAGCCCGGCGGGGGAGATTGAACGGGCGTCGTGGGCAACAGTATATCGGGAGTGGGAGGGGTGGTGCGGTTAGCGGCTGGAGGGGAACCACGCCGTTGATATCGCTGAGCATCCTCTGGCCGCAAATGGCATACTCATTGGTTGGAGACGCATCTCGACGGTCAGTGGCAGAATCACGATTGAGCCCGGAATGCGGGGTGGGAAGCCCTGTGTCCGCGGTCTGCGGATTACGGTTTGGGACGTGCTGGGCTGGCTGGGCGCGGGCATGACCGAAGATGAGATCTTAGAAGAGCATCCTGATCTCGAGAAATCGGATTTTGCGGCCGTCTATCGGTATGCCGCTGAGACCGGCCGGCAGACGAATCTCGGTTGAACCTTCTACTTGACGAGAACCTTTCGCCGCGGCTGGTCGGTCGGCTTCTGTCACTATTCTCCGGGTTGAGGCACGTGCGGGACGTCGGCCCGCGCCGTGCCACCGACAAGGAGATCTGGCTGTGGGCCAAGGCGATTTGCCTTTCGATCGTCACTTCGGATGCCGATTTGGTGGCGATGAGTCAGGACTATGGTCCACCTCCGAAAGTGATTCACATCGAGCAATGCGATTTCCCGTTGCGTGTCATCGAAGACCTCCTGCGACGGAGCGCGATTTTGATTACTGAGTTTGAGAAAAGCGAATCGTCTGGCCTATTGACGTTCCGCGTGGGAACTGGCCAGGAGTCTCAGCGGTGAGCGTACCAGTCACGCGTGAGGTAAATTCCATCGGCTCTCCGGGGCGACTCCGAGGTCAGAGCGTGGGCCGGTGTGAGGAGGGGATGGAGCGGGAGACGGGAATCGAACCCGCAACCAAC
>JAJYCN010000400.1 GCA_021778335.1 Acidobacteriota bacterium
GTACCAAAGAGGAGGCGTCGAGGACCGGCGACTTCGAGGGCGCGGCGGAAGACTTCGCGCAGGTCACAGTGCGAACCTCCATATCGCATCCATCGATTGCTGCTGGAGGTGTCGAGATACACGTTGGGGCAGAGGTCTGCGAGCATGAGCGCCTCGCGCAGAAGGCCGGCGCCGAAGTGCGGCACGATGAACGGGACGCGCGGAAAGCGCTGTGCGAGTGGGTGCAGAGCGAGAGGATTCGACAGCGTCATATCGGCGGCGCCGGGCAGGCCGAGTTTGGCGCGGAAGCCGATGCTGAGCGCTCCACAGTGGACGAAGACGGCGGCTGACTGAGCGGCGGCGGCTTCGACAAGGGTGATGCTTCGCGAGTCCGAAAGCGGGACGCCGTGAAGCGCGGGGAAAAGACAAAGCGCGTGGATCTGGCCGCCCGCCAACGCCGCGCCGGCATTTTCCGCGGCGCGATCCGCGGCCGGATTGACCATCATGAAGCCGCGGAAGCGCTCCCGGTGCGCGGCGGCCGCGCAGACAACGGAACCCTCATCGCCGGGGATGCTGGCGATAAGCGCCGCGCGCTCGACGCCATGACGGTCGAGTTCGGCGGCCCAGCGGGCAGCGAGAACGGCGGGGTCTTCCGGCGGCGTCTCCCAGCCCAGCGTCGCGACGGCTTCCTCGAAGCTCTTCCCCGCCTGGCCGGCGAGCATGGATGTGAGGCGGTGGCTTAGGAAGTGGATGTGTGCGTCGCACACGCGGAGCGGTCCCCACGGGGACGAAGCAAGCCGGAGGGTAGTCATGAGTCGTTGCGCTCCGTAGCGCGGGGTTGACCGGCGGCCGGGCTGGATTCGCCGCTCGCGCCCATGACGCCCGCGGCAACGGCTGCAAGCGTAACGGTGGCGGCATTGGAAGCACCGAGTTTTTTCATCATCGTCTTCCGGTAGCTTCGCACAGTCTCCACTTCCAGGCTAAGCAGATTGGCGATCTCCTTGCTCGATTTTCCGTCGGCGATGAGCCGGAGGACCTCGCGTTCGCGCGGGGACAGTTGTTCGATCGACGCCTTCGGCGAAGGGGCGGCAGGAGGTTGGGAGGGCGGTAGATGAGGCGTGTAGACGTAGGAGCCGCCGCGGGCGACGACGCCGATCGCCTCGAGCAGGTCATTCTCGGTGGCGGCTTGCGAAAGCAGACCGAGAGCGCCGGCCGACAGGGCTTCGTTCAGCTTGTGGCGTGGCTCATCGGCGGCCAGCAGTAGAATACGCGCGTCCGCCTTGCGCTGAACGAGAAGACGAACGATGTCCGCCGCGCTCACGCCCTTGAGTCCCATCGAAAGAAGGACTACATCGGGGAGACAGCCTTGGAACGCCTGGAGGGTTTCCTCCGCTTCACTCGTCTCGGCCACCACGTCAAAGCCGCCCGCCTGACGGAGGATGGATGCGAGTCCGTCCCGCATCATCCGGTGGCCTTCGGCAATCAGGATTCGGATCGCCATGTCCTCCCACCGTGAAAGAATTCGGCTCCAGCGCACCCCGGGTGCGCCGTCTACCGTTTTCGCTTCAGCGCCCGATGACACGAGGCGATCAAGTCACGGGCTAGCAGCCCGTACTTGTCGAGTAAACCGTCGGGAGTGCCCGACTCTGCGTAGGTATTTTGAATGCCTACGAACTCCATGACACAAGGATACGTTTCAGCAACAACCTGAGCAACACGCACACCGAGGCCCGAGTCCGCCAGGTGCTCTTCGGCCACGACGATGGCGCCGGTTTCCCGCGCCGCGCGGGCGATGGCTTCTCGGTCGAGCGGCTTGATTGTATGCATATCGAGCACGCGCGCCGAGACGCCCTCCCTGCGCAGCATGACGGATGCTTTCCATGCCTCCGCCACGAGCAGGCCGGTGGCGATGAATGTAATGTCCCGCCCCGGCGCGACCTCGACCGCTTTGCCGATCTCGAAGGTGGCTTCGGACGAGTAAAGGATGGGCGCCTTGGCGCGGCCCATGCGAAGAAAAACCGGACCGCGGTGAGCGGCGGCGGCGCGGACCAGCGCGCGGGTGGCGTGCTCATCCGCCGGGCAGAGCACCGTGAAGCCGGCGAGCGAGCAGGCGAGGCTGATATCTTCCACGCTCATCTGCGACGGCCCGTCTTCACCGATCGAAATCCCGCTATGCGTCCCTACAACCTTCAGGTTCACGTTCGGGAGGGCGGCCGTGACGCGCAACTGCTCGAAGCCCTTGTTCAAAATGAATGCCGAGAAACTCGACACGAAAGGGATCTTACCGGACGAAGCCAGGCCGGCGCCGATGCCGATCAGGTTCGCCTCGGCGATTCCGCATTCGAAGAACCGGTCCGGAAATTCCTTCGCAAAGGCACTCGTGTAAGTGGATTTCGAAAGGTCCGCGTCTCCGACGACGATATTCGGATTCTCGCGGCCGAGTTCAACCAGCGCCTGGCCAAAAGCCTCGCGGGTGGCGAGGCCGAGTTTCAACTCAACTCCGGTGGTGGTTGCCATGGGATTCATACCAGTTCGGCCAGCGCGCGCTGTAACTCGTCCGGCGTAGGCGCCGTGCCATGGAACTTCGGATTGTTCTCCATGAAAGAAACTCCCTTGCCTTTGACCGTATGGGCGAGGATGACGGTGGGTTTCCCGCTCGTGGCGGCGGCTTGAGAAAACGCGGCTTGCAGCGCGGGGATCGAATGGCCGTCCGCTTCGAGCACGTTCCAGTTGAAGGCACGCCATTTGTCGGCGAGCGGCTCGACATCCAGGATGTCGGCGACGAACCCGTCGAGTTGGATCCGGTTGTAGTCGACGATGGCCACGAGATTGTCAACGCGGCGGACGCCGGCGAACATAGCCGCCTCCCAGATCTGGCCTTCCTGGATCTCACCATCGCCGAGAACGACATAGGCGCGGGACGGCCGGCCGTCCAGTTTCGCGGCAATCGCCATGCCGATGCCGAGCGAGAGTCCCTGGCCGAGCGAACCGGTCGAGGCTTCAAGCGCCGGGAGAAAACGGACATCGGGGTGACCCTGGTAAACGGAGCCGAGCCGGCGCAGCGTGTCGAGCGAGTCCCACTCACAATAGCCGCAGCCGGCGAGCACGGAGTAGAGCACCGGCGCCGCGTGGCCTTTTGAAAGAATGAAGCGGTCGCGGTCGTCCCACTTCGGGTTGGAAGGGTCGTGCCGGAGGACGCCGTAGAAGAGGGCGACCAGGATTTCCACCGCCGACAGCGAGCCGCCCGGGTGGCCCGACTTGGCCGCGGTAATCATTTCGACGATCTTCCGCCGGATTCTGAGAGCCTTGGCTTCCAGTTCCGTTTGCGACAGAGACGGGCGAAACATAATCAATCCCTAATGTAGCAAGGAGGACGCCCTGTCTTAACCGCCTGGGACCGGCCGCAGATCCGTCAC
>JAJYCN010000116.1 GCA_021778335.1 Acidobacteriota bacterium
GCGCCGAACGGCATAACCCGCAGTCCATCGCCACGCTTCACATTCAGATCGCGCGCTCGCTCCTTCGCCAACTCCCGTGCTGCCCTTTTTGCTGCGCGCGCCGTTTATAACACAGTAGTACTATCCAAAGATTGATTGGCCATGAGTAAATCCGTTCGTTTGCCGTAACGGTGTTGTGATAGATTAACAGGCAGTTTCGCGATCGGAAAGGGGTTTGACCGTGCAGTCACCCGTGAAATCACCCCCGCCCCCAAAGCAATTCAACGACTTACCAGACCGTCCCGAGCCTGTTGTGTCACCCCTGGATCCACGCTGGCTCCTCGTGCAACGCATTGTTTCCAGCGCCACGTTCAAGAAAAGCGCCCGCCTCCGCGCGTTTCTCCTCTACGTTACACGGTGCGCTCTCCGCCACGAACCCGAGGCCGCCACCGAGCAGCAGATCGGCGTGCAGGTCTTCGGCTGCGCGCCCAACTACGACTCCAGCGAAAACAACATCGTCCGCTCTCAGGCCCGCCAGCTTCGCCTGAAACTGGAAAGTCACTTCGCCAATGAAGGCCGCCTCGAACCCGAAATCGTCGTCATCCCCAAAGGCTCCTACGTTCCCGAGTTCCACCCGCGCGAACAAGCCCCAAAGCCGTCTTCCTCCCGCATTCCCTCCCGTCCCGTCCTTGTGCTCTCCGCCCTCGCCGTCGCGCTCGCCGCCGCCTGCCTCTGGCTCGCTCTCCGTCCGCGATCCGCCGCGCCCACCGCCGCCGGCCTCTCGCCGAAAACCGCCTTCGGGTTCTTCTGGAGCCGCCTCTTCCAGCCCGACATGCCCACCCTCGTCGTCGCCACCGACCACACCCACCTCATCACCGAGGACCGCTACCGCCGCCGCATCCCTCTAAGCGAATATATCTCCCCCGGCTACACCCAACTCGTCCACAACGCCGGCGTCCAGACCCGCGTCGTCCCGCCGAAGTTGGACTTCGCCAGTTACTACCTCACCGACATGTCGAGTTTCTCGAACCTCGTCCGCATCGCCCGCCTGAACCCCTTCTTCGCCGAGCACATGCAGATCCGCCCCCCGCGCGACTATCGCCTCCGCGACTTCGTAGGCGCCAACGCCATCCTCATGGGCGCGCGTCCCGCCGACCCCTGGGTCGAACTTTTCGACCGCGGCCTCAACTTCCGCTACCGCCGCGACTACGGCGAAGGCGGCACCTACTGCGTGAACCTCAATCCCCGCCCCGGCGAGCAGAACGAGTATCATTCCTCGTTCTCTGGCCCTGCCCGCACCGAATACGGCGGCGTCGCCTTCGTCCCCGGCCTCAACCGCCGCGGCAGCGTCCTCATTATCTTCGGAACCTCCGGCGCCATCCACGAAGTCTCCGCCGAGTTCGTCACCAACGAGCGCCTCTCCGGCCGCTTCCTCGATAACCTCACCCGTGAGTCCGGCGGCGGCCAACTGCCTTACTTCGAAGTGCTCCTGAAATCCACCACCGTCGGCGACGCCGCCAGCGACCCCGAAATCGTCTCCTACCGCATCGTCCGCTGACTCGCGTCTACTACTTCTCAAAAACCATCGTGGCGCTGTATGCTTTGCCGTCCGCGTTCGTGCCTCTGAGCGTGTTCGTCATCGTCCTGCCATCCTTCGCCACCACGCTCCGCCCTCGGACGCTGAACTTCCCGTCCTTCTTCCTCTCGCTGAACGTGAACGTATTCGCATTCACCTGTTTGATCGAGATGGTGTCAAACGGGGCGCCGGTCACCTCCGCTTCGCTCCCGTCATACTTTGCCGTGTAGCTCGACTCAATCGCTGCCCCATCGGCGCGCTCTCCGGTAGTGGTCACCTTCACCCCGCCATCCGATGCTTCCCGTGTCGTAGAAAGACTCTTAACGGGAGCCGAGGGGCTGAACTTCGACTTCTCCATGTTCAGCTTCCACGTTCCAAGCGAGTTGTCCGCCGCATACGCTCCGATTGCCGCCACCGCCACACCGATGGCGATCCGTGTCATCCTGTTCCGCATTTGTTTGCCCTTTCCGCCGGGAACCCGATTCCCGGACCCAAACTGCGGATACTATAACTCCAGCCGCCCCCGAGTGCACCCGGGTCGCTGCGCTTGCGAGAGTACCTACCCCGCCAGCAGCCCGCTCCGCTCGAGCAGTGCGTTCGGGTCCGGATCCCGTCCCATGAACGCCCGGAACAGTCCCGCCGGGTCCGCGCTGTCGCCCTTGGCGAGAATGTCGTCGCGGAACGAAGCCCCCGTCTCCCCGTTGAAGATCCCTTCCTTCCGGAACCGGCTGAAAGCGTCCGCGTCCAGCACCTCCGCCCACTTATACGAGTAATAACCGGCCCCATAACCCACCGGGCTCGCGAATAAGTGAGTAAATCCCGCTAACATCCCGTAGTTATCCGGCAGAGGCGCCGGCGAGTATCGCGCCAGTAAGTTCCTCGCATAACTCATCGCGTCGCCGTCCCGCTCCGGCGAGTAATGCCGGTGCAGCGCCAGGTCCACCGTCCCAAACCCTACCTGCCGCATCTGCGCGTTCGCCGCCCGGAAATTCTTCGCCCGCTTCATCTTCGCGAACAACTCTTCCGGTATCGCCGCGCCCGTCTCGTAATGCCGCGCGAACAAATCCAGCGCCTCGCGCTCCCACGTCCAGTTCTCCATGATCTGACTCGGCAGCTCGACAAAATCCCACGCCACGTTCGTCCCCGCCAGGCTCCGGATCGGCACCCGGCTCAGGCAATGGTGCATCAGGTGCCCGAACTCGTGAAATATCGTCTCCACCTCGCGGTGCGTCAGCAGCGCCGGCTTCCCGTCCACCGGCGGCGTCAGGTTCCCGCAGATCAGCCCCACGTGCGCCTCGCCCAACCGGCTCGCCGGACCGCCCGTGATCAGCGAATCCATCCACGCCCCGCCGCGCTTGTTGTCTCGCGGAAACCAATCGGCATAAAACAGCGCCCGCAGTCTCCCGCTCTCCGGATCCTCCACGCGGTACGTCCGCACGTTCGCATCCCAGGCCGGCACGCCCTGCTCTTCCACCACACGTATGCCGTACAGCTTCGCCGCGATCTCGAACAACCCCGCAATCACCCGGTCCACCGGAAAATACGGCCGCAGTTCTTCTTCGTCGAAGTCGTACAGCTTCTTCCGCAGCTTCTCCGCCCAGTAGCCCACGTCCCACGGCTGCATCTCGATCCCGGCGAACTCGCGTAACTCCGAGTTCTCCGCCTCAAACCGCGCCTGCGTCTTCCGCGCCAGGTCTTCCAGGAACCGCTCCGCCTTCTCGCCCCGGTGCGCCATCCGGTCTTCGAGCACAAGATCGGCGAAATCCGCATACCCCAGCAGCGCCGCCTTCTCCCGCCGCAACTCCAGAATCCGCGCGATCCGCGGCCAGTTGTTCCGCTCGCCCGACGTCGCCCGCTGGTTGTACGCCCGCCACACCGTCTCCCGGATCTCCCGCTTGTCCAGGTACGTCATCACCGCCAGATAACTCGGCGCCTGCAGCGAAAACCGCCAGCCCTCTTTCCCCTTCGCCACCGCCGCGGCCCGCGCCGCCGCCCGCGCGCTCTCGGGCAGCCCCGCCACGTCCGCCTCGTCCGACACAATCAGCTCGAACTCGTTCGTCGCGTCCAAAACATTTTCGGCAAACTTTGTCGTAAGCTGCGTCAGCTCGACGTCCATCGCCTCCAGCCGCTTTTTCCCCGCTTCATCGAGCAGCGCCCCGTGCCGCTTGAAGCTGTCGACAGTCTTATCGAGAAACCGCTTCCGCACCGGATCGAGCCTCCCCGCCTCGTCCGATTCCGCGCACGCCTTCACCGCCTTCCACAGCGGCTCATTCAGCGGAATTCCCGCGAAAAACGAAGCGATCGCCGGCTCCACCGCATTGTGCGCCGCCCGCAGCGCCGGCGTCGTCGCCACCGACTCCAGATGCCGCACGATCCCCGCCGCATACTCGAGCGGCTCCGTCGCCCCATCCAGCGCCCCCAGCGTGTTGGCGTAGTTATGCCCCTCCCGCCCCGCGATCCCATCCACCGCCGCCCGCGCCTCCTCGATCAACTTCCCAATCGCCGGCTCCACCTGCTCGGCCCGCACCCGGTCAAACGGAATCCGGAACTGCATCTCCAAAAGAGGGTTTGTCTCGCTCATGATTGAAGCCTCTAGCGTAACGCGTCCCGGCCACGATACAGGCATAACCACACGCAGGACTCACGCTCAACATTACGTAGGTAAAATCCAGTCAATGCAGTCGCTACGCGAAGAACGCACAGCATGCGAAAGCTAACCAAGAGGGAAAAGAACGAACTGCGTGCCCTGCGCCGAATGCCAGACCGCGACATCGACACAACCGGCATACCTCCCACCACCGACTGGAGCAAAGCCGCGGTCGGCAAGTTCTACCGGCTCGTCAAGCAATCCAGCACCCCCAACCCCCACCCCGCCGACCCCACCCACCCCCTTCCCGCGGAACAAACCCCGCCCCCACCCCGTATCCTCAAATAAGAACCCCGGCGATGGACGTTTCAATCGAAACCGAAAACCTGACTAAAATCTTCCGCGTCCGGCGCTTCCCCTACCTCGCCCCACGCGAGATCGCCGCCGTCGACCGCATCTCCCTCGCCGTACCCCGCGGAACCTCCTTCGGCCTCCTCGGACCCAACGGGGCAGGGAAGACCACCTTCGTCAAAATGCTCCTCTCCGCGGTCCACCCCACCGCCGGCATCGCCCGCATCTTCGGCCGCGACGCCCGCATCCCCGAAGCCCGCCGCGCCGTCGGCTACCTCCCGGAAAACCACCGCTTCCCCACCTACTTCACCGGATACGGCATGCTCGATTTCTACGCCGCCTTGAGCGGTGTCCCGGCCTCCGAACGCCGCCGCCGCATCCCCGAAATGCTCGAACGCGTCGGCCTCGCCGGCTGGGACGCCATGCGCATCGGCAAATACTCCAAGGGCATGCTCCAGCGCCTCGGCCTCGCCCAGGCCATGCTCCACACCCCAGACCTCCTCATCCTCGACGAACCCTCCGATGGCGTAGACCCCGTCGGCCGCCGCCACATCCGCGAAATCCTCTCCGAACTCGAACAGCGCGGCACAACCATCTTTCTCAACTCCCACCTCCTCGTCGAAGTCGAACTGTTCTGCCGCGAAGTCGCCATTCTCCACCGCGGCCGCGTCGCTCTCACTGGTGAAGTCAAAGCCCTCACCGCCGGCAAAGGCTACCGCCTCACCGCCTCCGACGTCCCGGACCGCCTCCGCGAAACCCTCACCGCCCGCGCCTCCGCCGTCGCCGCGAAAAACGGCCACGTCGATTTCCAATTTCCCGATCGCGACGAAGCCAACTCCGCCCTCGACCTCCTCCGCGCCGAACGCTGCCCCATCGAAAGCCTCACCCAAACCACCAGTACGCTCGAAGACGTCTTCGTCCGAACCGTGGAAGCACACAGGGCCGCGACCGGCGTCGGGCAAACGGCCCACGAACCGGCTCTGCCTGCACCGCCGGCCGGCTCCGTTGTGCGCGACCTTCCAGAAGCAGGAGCGAAGTCATGAACGCCCGCGCCACCCTCGCCCTCCTCGCCGACACCTTCCGCGAAGCCCTCGCCCGCAAAATCTTCTGGGGCCTCTTCGGACTCTCCGCCCTCCTCATCGCGTTTTTCCTCTTCGTGATGAAAATCGACGTAGTCGCCGGAGCCACCGCCACCGTCTCACTCTTCGGGCGCAACGCCGGCCCCGTCGCCGACGTCCACCGTCTCATCCAAGGTGTCTATGGCTTCGTCGCTGTGTTCTTATACACATGGGGTATGTTTCTCGCGGTCTTCGCCTCGGCCGGCCTCATTCCAAGCCTTCTCGAACCCGGCCGCATCGAGCTTCTGCTCTCCAAACCGGTCTCCCGCATCCGCATCCTGCTGGGCCGGTACCTGGGCAATCTGCTCGTGGTCGGCGCGAACACCATCTTTCTCGTACTAGGCGTATGGACGATCTTCGGCTGGAAAACGGGCCTCTGGCCTGTCTCATTTCTCATCGCGATTCCCACCACGGTCTTCATCTTCTCCGTGCTTCTCGCCGTGGTGGCCCTGGTTGGCGTTCTCTGGGAGAGCACGGCGCTGGCGGTCATGGTCCCTGTCGCTCTCATGATCGTCAGCCCCATCCTGGCGCAGGAAAAAATCGCCCGGAAGCTTCTCTCCTCAGAATGGTCGCGCAATCTCTGGAAAGCACTCTATCTCTCCACCCCGCGCGTCTTCGATGTGGGCTTCTCGACGCTCGCCACCATACGCGACCGCTCTTTCGGCAGCCTCGAGCCGCTCTGGACCTCCGCCGCCTTCGGCCTCGTCATGCTCACCACCGCCCTCATCGTCTTCGCGAGGCGGGATTTCTAATGCGGCCCTTCGCCGCCGCGCTCGCCGCCCTCTTCGCGCTAATGCTGGCCGCCTGCGATAGCGGACGCATCGGCGCCGTCCGCATTGACCCGGCCATCCAGTCGCTCGTCCCGGGCAACACCACCATGCTCGCTGGCGCCGACATCGACTCTCTCCGCAACACCGAGTTCTACCAGCGCGCCATCCGCGTCGCCGGCGCCGACGGACTCGACTCCCTCACGCGCCTCACCGGCATCGACCCCCGCAAGGACGTCCACGAGGTCCTCACCTGCTCGAACGGCAAAACCGCCGTCGTCATCGCCGATGGCCGCTGGGATAACAACGCCGTCCAGCAGCACCTCGCCTCCAACGGCGCCGTCCGCTCGGACTTCCACGGCCGCACCCTCTACACGTCCGGCAAAAGCGCCGTCTGGTTTCCCCGCTCCCGCTTCGCCGCCGCCGGCCCCACCGATGCCGTCAAGCAGCTCATCGCCGCCCAGGACGGCGAGCACGGCATCCCCGACGCCTTTCGCGACAAGCTGAACGTCGTTCCCGAAGGCAGCCAGTTCTGGCTCGCCTATATCGGCAGCCCCGCCGCGCTCGCCCCCCAAACTCCCCAAGGCAGCACCCTCGGCAACATTCTCGAAATGGTCCGCGGCGTCAACGGCCTCGCCCTCGGCCTCGACCTCCGCACCGGGCTTCACCTCGAAGCCCAGGTCACCTGCAACGCCGAAGACGACGCCCGCCGCGTCCGCGACGCCCTCCGTGGCCTCATCGGCATGGGCCGCCTCAGCACCCCCGACAACCAGCCGGACTTGCTGAAAGTCTTCGACGCCATCGAAGTCAATCGCGATCACGCCGCCGTCAACGTGAGCGCAAAACTCCCGCAAAACTTAGTAGATAAATTTCTGGATACCTGGCTGAAGCGGCGCTAATCCTTCGCCGCGCCCACCACGTTGCGCGGAGGAGGAATCGCCTCGCCCAGGTTGATCGACCCGCCGCCCTCGCTCACGTAATTGCGGTTCCACGACGGAATCTCCACTTCCACATCCCCCGTCACCACCGCCTGGCAACCCAGCCGCGAATGCAGCGTCAGCCCCGGCGCCATGTCCAGACGATCGAGCTCGTCGTCCTCGGCCTCGCTCAAATTCGCGTCGCCGTTCTTCACAATCACGTGGCACGTCGTGCACGCGCAGCTTCCTCCGCAGGCATGCTCGAGGTGCATGCCGAAATTCAAACAAACGTCCAGAATCGACTCCGGCTTGCCATGATCCTGATACGGCAGCTTCCCGGGCTCAAACTCCACCGTCTTCCCGTCAATTGTTACTTTCGGCACGATCCTATTGTATCAACCGCACCCTCTACCTCAGCCCCAGCCGAAGCTCAATCGCCGTGTTCCGCGGATAGTCCACCTCGTGCCCCCGCGCCAGCCAGTGCGTGACCAGCGCGTGCATGAAGTTGTATGCCCCGAACGCCAGCGGCGCCGCCCCGCCCACCGGAGAACCCACCGCCGCTATCATCCCCAGAAACCCGATCCCGCCCGGCTTCTGCTCGGGCATCGACGACACCACGAACGAATCCACGTCCGGATCGAAAAAACTGCGCAGCGCCAGCACCGTGGACAGCGTCCGATGCGTGTCCGCTTGCGCCGTCGAACCTCCTTCGGCGTCGATCTTCACCGCGCTCCCCGCCGCCGACTCCGCCCCCAGCAGCGTCCCCTGCATCGCCTCGGCCGTCCCATCCGCCCGCCGCACATCCCGGAAACGGAACCGCAGCACCCCGCCCCGCGCCAGCCTCCGCGCCGGCCGCGCCTGGTTCACCACGCCATCCAGTTTCGTCCCCTCCGGCAGCAGCACCCGCCCGTCCCGATCGAGCAGCGGCTCGCTCAACTCCGCTTCCACCTTGTCCCCATACTTCGCCGTCGCCGAATCGAGCGGCGTCAACAGCCTCGCCCGCGCCACCGTCCCGTTCGGCGGAACAGCCCCCTCTTCCGCCGCCTCATCGATCCTCGCCCCCGCCGGCACAACGCTCACCGGCGCCGTCAGCTCTGCGTCATACCTTGTCCCCGCGTCGATCCATTGCGGGTGCAAAGGCAGCCGCGGCTCAACCCAATCCATCAGGCCCCGCACCTTCCCCGGACTCTTGAACCAATGCCCCACGCTCCGCGCGCTGTCCTTGGCCCGGTCCACGAACGACCGGAAAAACCCCGGCTGGTCCCCCAACCCCGCCCCGAACCGCACCATCTGCCCGTCATGCGGCGCCACGCTCGTCGCCATCGCTACCCGCTGCTTCCCTACGTCCAACTCTGAAAACTCGAGGGCGGCCGTCCGCAGCGGCGTGAAATCCGCCCGCGCCCAAGCCCCCGCCCGTTCCCGCCCGCGCACCGGCTTCACGTCCGCCACCCGCCCCACCACTTCCGCCCCGCGCGGAATCACAAGCTGATCGCCCTCGTAAACCGGATCCACCACCCTCGCCCGCACCACCCGCCCCGCCGTCCGGTCCACCGGTAGCCTCTGCTCCAGCGCCACCCGCACCAGCGTCCCCGCCGGCAGACGCACCACCGCCTGCGCCGCCGCCCATCCCGTGCTCAGCGCCAACAAAGCTAAAACTCTGCGCACATTCAACATCCCGCATCCGCGAATAGTGCTCAGACGCTTCCCGCCCCGCCCGCGTTCCGCCCTATCCGCCCGGCAGCGCGGCCGCGATTCGCCGCCGTCGTCACCCGGACGATCTGACTGAGACCGCCAGGGAGCGGTCGTTCCCCTTGTCCACGCCATCTCTTCTCACCATACCTTCCCCGCCTAAGCCATAATGTAGGAATGCGGTATTTCGTCCTCGCGCTGGCAGGTTTCGTGTGCGCCGGCGCCTTCGTCGCCCGGGCGGCCGATAATACGCCTGTCCCCGAAAACCCTCAAATCATCGAAGAGATCGTCGCCAAAGTCAACGGCGAAATCGTCACCAAGGGTGACCTCGTCCGCGCCGAGCGCGACCTCGACGCCGACCTCCACCACCAGGGCCTCTCCGGCGCCGACTACGAAAAAGCCTACGAACAGGACAAGAGCGACATCCTGCGCAATAAGATCGACCAGGCCCTCCTCGTTCAGAAAGGCAAGGATCTCGACATCAACGTCGACAGCGATCTCAGCAAGTACCTCGCCGAACTCCAGAAAAACTCCGGCATCGCCGACCCCGACAAGTTCCACGAATACGTCCGCGAGCAGACCCACATGCCCTACGAGGACTTCGTCCAGCAGGCCAAGGACGGCATCGTCACCCAGCGCGTCATCCGCCAGGAAGTCGGCAGCCGCATCGTCGTCAAACACGAGGACATTGAGAAGTACTACAACGAGCACAAAAGCGAATTCGTCCGCAAGGAACAAGTCTTCCTTAGCGAAATCCTCGTCTCTACCAACGGCAAGAACGCCACCAGCATGGCCGCCGCTCTGGCGAAAGCCAAGGCTCTCGCCGCCCGCGCCAAGAACGGGGAGCGCTTCGCCGACCTCGCCAAGGACAACTCCGACGCCGTAACCGCCCAGGCAGGCGGCGAACTCGGCGGCTGGTCGCAAGGCCAACTCGCCAAGAAAATCGAAGACGCCGTCTGGAACCAGCCCCGCGGCTTCGTCACCGACCCGATCCCGCTCGATAACGGCTACCTCATCCTCAAGGTCGACGACCACCAGAAGGCCGGCCAGGCTACTCTCGACGAAGTCTCCAACGAAATCATGGAGAAACTCTTCACGCCGAAAATGCAGCCCGCCGTCCGCGAATACCTCACCAAGCTGCGCACCCAGGCGTTCCTCGAAATCAAGCCCGGCTACGTCGACTCCGGCGCCGCCCCCGGCATCGACACCACCTGGGTCGCCACCGCGCAGCTCAAACCGGAAACCGTCACCAAGGAAGAAGTCGCCAACCAGAAGCGCCACAAGCGCCTCCTCGGCGTCCTCCCGGTCCCCGGCACCACCGCCACCAGTTCTTCCAAGAGCGCCAAATAACCGCGTCCCCGCGCGAGGCTCGCATGAAAACGCCCTATGTAAGTGAACTGCTGGCGAATCAGGCCATCACCGGCACGTTCCTCGTTCAGTCCAAGGAAGTCCGCCAGAAAAAAACCGGCGAGCCCTACCTCTCACTCGTCCTAATCGACAAAACCGGCGACATCGAAGCCAAAATGTGGGACAACGTCGCCGAAGTCATGGACACCTTCGACCGCGATGACTTCATCCGGGTCAAGGGCATGACCCAGTCCTACCAGAACCGCCTCCAACTCACCATCCATCGCCTCGCCCGCCTCGACGACGCCTCCGTCGACTTCGCCGACTACTTCCCGGTCTCAAAACGCGACCGCGACGAAATGTTCTCCGAACTCCAGTCCCTCGTCGCCGGCATCCAAAACCCCCACCTCCGCGGCCTCCTCCAGTCCTTCTTAGCCGACCCCCAACTCGCCGCCGCCTACCGCCTCGCGCCCGCCGCCAAATCCGTCCACCACGCCTTCCTCGGCGGCCTCATCGAACACGTCCTCAGCCTCTGCGGCCTCGCCCGCGATATGGCCGCCCACTACCCCTACGTCGATCTCGACCTCCTCCTCACCGGCGTCGTCCTCCACGACATCGGCAAGCTCAGCGAACTCACCTACGAGCGCAGCTTCGGCTACAGCGACGAAGGCCAGCTCCTCGGCCACATCGTCATCGGCCTCCGCATGCTCGCCGAAAAATTCGCCACCCTCCCCGACTTCCCGCCCCGCCTCCGCACCCTCGTCGAGCACATGCTCATCAGCCACCACGGCGAACTCGAGTTCGGCTCCCCCAAACAACCCCTCTTCCCCGAGGCCCTCCTCCTCCACCACCTCGACAATCTCGACTCGAAGATGGAGTGCATGCGCGCCCTCATCGAAAGGGATAGCTCCTCCGGCGCGCTCTGGACCTCCTACAGCCCCGCCCTCGCCCGCACCGCCCTCCGCAAAGCCCTGTTCCTCGAAAAACCACAGCCCACCCCCGCGCCTGCGCCAGCCTCGGCGCCCGCCGCCTCCTCCGCGCCCCCAACGCCCCAGCAGGCCGGCCTCTTCGCCGAAAAGCTCCAAGGCGCGCTCCGCCGCCGCGACTAATTAACCACTAACCCGCCGCCCGCAGCCGCGTCTCGATATCGTCGAACAACGCCCCAATCGCCCCGTTGCGCAGCAGCAGGCGATGGCCTCGCGCAAACACATTCACCAGCCCCGTCCGGTTCTCCAGCCGCAGTTCGCAAAGATACGGAGTCCGCAGCACATCCTCAATCTCCTGCCACACCGCCCCCGCGCCGTATCCCCGCGGCTCCACCGCCACAAACCCGGCCCCGTCCCATCCGTACCACTCGCACCGCCCGCTGATCCTCCCCGCAAGGTGCTCGGCGAACTCAAGTACAACCTGCCGCAGCCCCGCGTCTCCAAACCGGCTCTCCAGGTTCCGCCGCCCCGTCACGCTCACCAGGAAAACTTCGCGCTCGCTGAGCCCGGAAAGCCTCCGACGCAACCCCGCTTTCCCGGCCCACCCCGTCACCCCGTCCCGCTCCCGCTCGCCCTGCACCGCCGGCGCCAACGCATCCGCCGACTCCGGCTCCAAATCCCTCGCCAGCGCCCGCATCTGCGCCAACGCCGCGCTCAACTCCTCCGCCGCCGCCACCGTCTTCCCAATCAGTGGCAAACCCTCCGTGTTCGCCACCACCTTCTGCACCGCGCTCACCGACACCGGTAGTTCCGCCGCAAGCCGCCTCAACCGGTCCAGCAGCGCTTTCGCCTCCACCGGCGGTGCGCTCCCATCGGCCATCGTCTCCCCTAAGTGCGTATCCGTTCCACCCGCCGCAGCTCACAGCTCGAGCTTTCCGTGATACTTCATATCCTTCAGCACAAACTTCCGCTCAATCTTCATCCGCCCCATCGTCGACTCGAACGTAACTTCCTTGTTGTCCAGACTTAGCGGCGCCGTCCGCGGAAAATAAAACAGCGTCTCGGTCGATCCATCGGCCGCCGGCTGGCTAAACTTTACGTCCTCGCACGCGATCGGCAACTGGTTCTTACCCAGGTCCAGCTTCGTCGCCGCCACCAGCCGCGTCTTTCTCTGCTCATCCGTCGGAGGATTCTGCCCATCCGCCGGAACGTCGCCCTGCCGCCGCTGCGGCGTCGCGGGCATTCCCGACACCGCAATCACGTAATCCTTGTCCGCCTGGTCCAGCGTGTACCCCTTCTCACCCGGCGCCGGCAGTTTCCCCGGATACTCCGACCGCATTACCGCCTCTTTCACCGGCATCGCGCTCACCCAGCTCACAACCACGTCCTTCGGCAACTCACGCCGGCCTTCGCCAGGGCCGCCCATCCCGCCCCCGCGTCCTCCGCCCATCCCGCCGCCCGGCATCCCCATCCCTCCACCCGGCATCCCCATCCCTCCACCCGGCATCCCCATCCCGCCGCCCGGCATCCCCATCCCGCCGCCCGGGTATCCGATGCCCATCCGCCGCCGCGGAGCCCCGCCTCCATTGTCCTGAGAGCCCGGCCGGTTAAACGAAACCGTCGCTTTCCTCGCCCACGGCGAATCCGTCAACACTTTTTGAACGTCCTGCGCCGTCCACTGTTTGTAATCCTTGGAATCCCACACCTGCGCCGCGAACACCATCGCCGCGGAGGCCACAAATACACTTCCCGCCCGGTATTTCATAACACCGCGTGGGACGCCGCTCCGCCCGCCCAGGTTCCTCGCCCCGCTTCAAGTTTTGTAAAGCGCCCCTACCACTCCACTCCGCGCGCCCGCAGTTCCCCCTCCAACTGCCCCGCCGATTCAAACCGTACCGCGTCAATCCCCTGCCGCAGCGCCCCCTCCACAAACTCCGGCATGTCGTCGGCGAAAAAGCATTCCCCCGCTTCGCACCCCGCCGCCGCCACCGCCTGCGCGTAAATCTCCGGGGCCGGCTTCATCGTCCCCGCCTCGTGCGACAATACCCTCCGCCCGAAATACTGCAAGAAGTCGAACCGCCGCTCAATCTCCGCAAAGTGAATCGGGTTCGTATTCGAAAGCAGCACCAGCGGATACCTCCGCCCCAGTGCCTCCAGCGTCTGGTTCGGCACAATCTGCTCGATAAATATCTGGTTCCAGATCTCCAGAAACTCCTCGTAGCCCATCTCCACGCCCAGCAGTTCGCAGAAACGCGCCACAAACTCCTCCTGGGCCATCTGCCCCGAATCGAGCCGCTTCACCAGCCCGCTCTCCCGCAGCCTCCCCCGCACCACCTCCACCGGCTCAGCCAGCCGCGGCGCCATCTGCGCCCACGCCCGCCCGAAATCGAACTTCACCAGTACGTTTCCCATGTCCAGCATAATTGCGCGTGTCATCGTCTACTTCCATTGAACGGGACGCCGCCCCCGGAACGCAACGCCGGACCTTGTATGATGAGGAAACCACCTATGGCAAACGCGACCCCCGAAGAACGCGCGTTCGGTTTCAACACCCGCGCCCTGCACGCCGGCTATACCCCGGAACCCACCACCGGCTCCCGCGCCGTTCCCATCTACCAGACAACCTCGTTCGTCTTCGATAACCCCGATCACGCCGCCGCCCTCTTCGCCCTCGAGCAGTTCGGCAACATCTATACGCGGATCATGAATCCCACCACCGCCGTCCTCGAACAGCGTCTGGCGTCGCTTGAAAACTCGGCCGCCGCCCTCGCCCTCTCGAGCGGCCAGGCCGCCCAGTTCCTCACCGTCACCAGCCTCCTCGGCGCCGGCAGCCACATGGTCTCTGCCAGCACCCTCTACGGCGGCACCTACACCCAGTTCGACGTCAGCTTCCGCCGCCTCGGCATCGACGTCACCTTCGTCGAACCCGACGACCCGGAAAACTTCCGCAAAGCCATCACTCCGAAAACCAGGCTCGTCTACGGCGAAACGCTCTCCAACCCCCGCGGCAACGTCCTCGACATCGAAGCCGTCGCCAACATCGCCCACGAAAACGGCATCCCGCTCGCCGTCGACAACACCTTCGCCACCCCCTACGTCTGCCGCCCCGCCGACTTCGGCGCCGACATCATCGTTCACTCCCTCACCAAGTTCCTCGGCGGCCACGGCAACTCCATCGGCGGCGCCATCGTCGACGCCGGCCGCTTCAACTGGAACAACGGCAAGTTCCCCCTCTTGAGCGATCCCTCCCCCGCCTACCACGGCATGAAATTCACCGAGAAATTCGGCAACCTCGCCTTCATCATCAAAGCCCGCGTCGAAGGCCTCCGCGACATGGGCCCCTGCATCAGCCCCTTCAACGCCTTCCTCATCCTCCAGGGCATCGAAACCCTCGGCCCCCGAATGGACCGCCATCTCGCCAACACCATGGCCGTCGCCCGCTTTCTCGCCAAGCACCCGCAAGTCGCCTGGGTCAAATACCCGTCGCTCGAAGACAGCCCCTACGCGAAGCTCGCCGCCAAATACGTCCCCAAAGGAGGCGGCGCCGTCTTCTCCTTCGGCATCAAAGGCGGATACGAACCCGCCCGCCGCTTCATCGGCGCCCTGAAACTCTTCTCCCACTTGGCCAACGTCGGCGACGTCCGCAGCCTCGTAATCCACCCGGCCTCCACCACCCACCAGCAGTTGCCCCCCGAAGAGCAACTCGCCGCCGGCGTCACACCCGATCTCGTCCGTGTCTCCATCGGCTGCGAAGACCTCGACGACATTTTCTGGGATCTGGAAAACGGCTTCGAAGCCGCCCGCTAACTCCCGGGCTTCTTGCTCCCTGCTTCGTGCTTCTTGCTCCTTCCTCGCGCGCAACTGGATTTGAGAGAATGTTGAAGGAGCGGAGCTGCCATGCCTGCAACGGGCCTCGACATCGTTACGGAGCCGGAAGATCTCCTGTTCCCCTCCGAGCTCGAAACCGGGCACGGAGGGGGCAACAATAATGGTCCCGGCGACTTCGACCCCGGCGGCCACGGCGGAGGCGGAGGAGGCGACGGCGACGATGAAGACGACGCGCCTCTCGGCGTCTACCGTATCAGCCTCTGGGCCTCCCTCACCGCCATCGGCACCCTCTTCCTCATGCTAGGCATCGCCTACGTCGCCCGTAGCCAGATGCCCAAATTCTGGCGGCCCATCACGCTGCCGCGCATCCTCTGGTACTCCACCGCCGCGCTCTTGTTAAGCAGCGTAACCTGCGAAGCCGCCCGCCGCGCCATCCACCACTACCGCGAAACCGCCTATGGCGCCTGGCTGCTGGCCACCGCCATCCTCGGCGCCACATTCCTCTACTTACAAGTCCAGGCCTGGATCCGCCTCTCGGCCCGTGGCGTCTTCCTCTCGGAAAATCCGCACAGCTCGTTCTTCTATCTCTTCACCGCCGCCCATGGCCTCCACTTACTCGGCGGCATCATCGCGCTGCTCTATCTCACCCTCTGCGCCTGGCTCCCCATCGGCCGCCGCCGCCGTCTCGAAGTCCGCCGCGAAATCGCCGACGTCATCACCATCTTCTGGCACTTCATGGACGGCGTCTGGGTCGGCATCTTCACCCTCCTGCTCACCGTCGGCTAACCCGGCCCGCGCGCCCCTCCCGGCATAACCCTCCACTAACCGGGACAACCGTCGCTCCACTTACCCGCCGCCAGGCACGTAACGCCTCCGACCGAGTGCGCGCCGCCCGGGTTCTGTCCGGTTTGCGCGTAATGCGCTCCCTGGCTCCGCGCCCGCGCATTCCTGCGTCTTCGGCTGCTTCATTTTGCCGGTTTACTCTGGCGACAGAGGGCCATATACTTGTACAGGAACCTCCATGCATGGCGCGTGTAAATGATTTCGATGATCCTACGCGCAGGGCGGCCATACTGAGGCAAAAAGGGCGTTGCGCTTTCTGCGGTATAGGAATTCGAACACCGTGGACGGCGGGACCGGAGCTGGGTAACGCTCACCACCTCAAACCGATTCTCCACGGCGGTACTGCTGTTCTTGACAATTGCGTCTACCTCTGCGAGAACCATCACAAATTGATGGGGCATGGGATGGCGCCCCTCGGGATCGACAAACAGGGAGGAAGCTCGCGG
>JAJYCN010000117.1 GCA_021778335.1 Acidobacteriota bacterium
TGCCCGTTCTCGCTCAGGAAAATCGCCTCGTCGAACCCGGACCGCTTCGCATCCGCCGTCGCCAGCGCGCTGTTCACATACGCCCCGCAGATCTTCGCCCGCCCCGGAATCGCGTTGTCCTCCACCCGCCGCCACGCCGACACCCCCGCGTGCAGCCCCTTCTCCGAATCCAGGTACACCCCGAACGGCATCGCCACAATCGCGAACGCGTCCGTCTCATCCGGACTCACGCCCACCCGCTGCGCCGACTTGAACGCCAGCGGCCTCACGTAAATGTCGTTCGTGAACGCGTTGCGCACGCACAACTCCGCCGTGATCTCGCACAGCGCGTCCGCCGCCGCCGGAATCTCGATGTTCGGTATCCGCGCATTCTGCTTCCACCGCTCGTAATGATCGAGCGGCCGCACCAGCATCACGCTCTCTTCTTCCGCGTTCCAATACCCCCGTATCCCCTCGAACACGCCCGTCCCGTAGTTCAGCGCATGAGTCAATATCCCCACCTGCGCCTCGCCCAGCGGCATGTACCGGTTCTTGAAATACACAATCGTCTTCGGATCCGGCTCATTCGTTATCATGACGTCTCTCCTTCTGAACGACTTCCCGTCCCGCCTGGAGCGCCTTCCGGTCCAGCGCCAGCCATCCCGGCCGCTTCACCAGCTTCTCGAGCGCCTGGTCGGCAAACTCCCCTCCCACCACATCCGCCGCTTCCAGCAGCGCCCCCAGCGCCACAATGTTCCCCGCCTTCGAACTGCCCAGCTCGTCCGCGATCCGCGCAAACTCGCCCGCAATCACGCGCACATCGTCCCGCCGGCAATCCTCGGGAACCGCCGCGCCGTTGTACAGCACGTACCCTCCCGGCACAACTTCATGCAAGAACTTCCTCAGTGACGGCTCGTTCAGCGCAATCAGCACATTCGGCTTCGACACCAGCGGCGAATCCACCGGCTTCCCCGAAAGCCTCACTTGGCAGTTCGAGGTCCCGCTCCGCATCTCCGGCCCGTACGACGGCAGCCACGAAATCTCCAGCCCCGCGTCTAGCCCCGCCTCCGCCAGCACCTCGCCCAGCATCAGCACGCCCTGCCCGCCAAACCCCGCCACCTTGATCCGCCAGTCCACGCTACTATCCGCCTTCGCAGCCGCGCGGACCCCGTTCTCTTCAATCTCCAGCAGCTTCGGCAGCTCGCTCAGCGCCGGCGCCGCCTTCCTCGCCGGCCGCATCGGCGCGTCACTCGTCTTGTCCCGCACCACCCCCAGCGGATAAATCTTCGCCAGTTCCTCCCGCACCCGCTTCTGCGCCTCCACCGGCGTTTCGTTCCAAATCGTCGGGCACGGCGACAGCACCTCGATCAGCGAAAATCCCAACCCCTTCACCTGGTTCTCCAGCCCCCGCCGGATCGCCTTCGCCGCCTGCATCACCTGCTTCGCATTCCCCAACGCCACCCGCTCCAGGTACACCGGCGCCTCCAGCGACGCCAGCGTCTCCACCACGTGCAGCGGATAGCCCTCGTTCCAGATGCTCCGCCCATACGGACTCGTCGTGCTCACCGCTCCCACCGGCGTCGTCGGCGCAAGCTGTCCGCCCGTCATCCCGTAAATCGCGTTGTTGATGAAAATCACCGTAATCGGCTCGCCGCGGTTCGCCGCATGGAGGATCTCCGCCGTCCCGATCGCCGCCAAATCGCCGTCGCCCTGATAACTCACTACCACCGCTTCCGGCCGCGCCCGCTTGATCCCCGTCGCCACCGCCGGCGCCCGCCCGTGCGCAACCTGCACGTTTCCGACATCGAAGTAGTAATACGCAAATACCGAGCAGCCCACCGGACTCACCAGCACCGCCCGGTCCTGCACCCCCAACTCGTCAATCGCCCGCGCCAGCAGCTTGTGCGCCACCCCGTGCCCGCATCCCGGACAGTAATGCGTCTGGTGCTGCAGCTCCGCCTTACGCTCATAGCGGCCGTAAAATGCCGCCGCCTTCTCGTGCAGAATCTCCATCCCCTCCGGCACCGGATCCAAACCGCCGTCAGACATGCGCCACCTCCAGCTCCGGCTCCTGCGCCATCACCCCATGCCGCGCGCACATGCCCTTCACTTGCCGGATGATCTCTTCCGTCGACGGAACATTCCCCCCGCTCCGCCCATAAAACTCCACCGGCCGCCGCCCCTCCACCGCCAGCCGCACATCGTCCACCATCTGCCCCGTGCTCATCTCCACCACGGCAAACAACGAAGCCTGCCCCGCCAGCCGCTTCACCGCCTCCACCGGGAACGGATACAGCGTCACCGGCCGCAGCAGCCCCACCGGCCAACCCTCGGCCCGCATCTCCTCCACCACGGACTTCAGCAGCCGCGCCACAATCCCGTAGCCCATCAGCACCACTTCAGCGTCCCCGGTCCGGATCTCCTCGCTCCGCACTTCCTCCCGCTCGCACCGCCGGTACTTCTCTTCCAGCTTCAGCACGTGCGCCTCGAGCTCGTCCGCCTCGAGAAAAATCGAAGTGATCAGGTTCTTCCGCGTCTCCGCCGTCCCCTCCACCGCCCAGTCGTGCCGCGGCGGCGCCACCGCCTGCGGCAGAAACTCCACCGGCTCCATCATCTGCCCGATCATCCCGTCCGCCAGCACGAACACCGGGTTCCGGTACTTGTCCGCCAACTCGAACGCCAGCGCCGTCAAATCCGCCATCTCCTGCGCCGAATCCGGCGCCAGCACGATCGTCCGGTACGACCCATGCCCGCCCCCCTTCACCACCTGCCGGTAATCGGCCTGCTCCGGAGCGATATTTCCCAGCCCCGGCCCCCCGCGCATGATGTCCGCCACCACGCACGGCAACTCCGCCCCGGCCAGATAACTCAGCCCCTCCTGCATCAGACTGATCCCCGGCCCCGACGACGACGTCATCGCCCGCACCCCCGCCGACGCCGCGCCGTAAATCATGTTGATCGCCGCCGTCTCGCTCTCGGCCTGCAAGAACACGCCGCCCGCCGGCGGCATATACTTCGCCGCCGCCTCGGTAATCTCGCTCGCCGGCGTAATCGGGTATCCGTAAAACGCCCGGCATCCGGCCAGAATCGCGCTCTTTACGATCGCTTCATTTCCCTTTATGAGTTGCTTGCCCATCGCGCCACCTCACCTCAAGCCGCCGCACGCAACCGCTTATAAACCCGGATCGCCCCCGGCTCCGGACACACATAGAAGCAAAGTCCGCACCCGCTGCAGCCGTGCCCCTCATACTCCGCCGCATGATACCCGTACCGGTTCAGCCCCTCGCCCAGCTTCAACACCTTCGGCACGCACGCTTCCACGCACAGCCCGCAGCCCTTGCATTCGTCCCCGTCAATCTCAACCCAACCCTTATCCAGCTTCTCCGCCATACCGCCTCCTTCAGCCCACCAGCGCCGGCGCCAGGTACTTTGCCTTGCACGCGTATTCGGCCAGCTCGTCCCGAAACTTCGGATGCGCGATCCCAATCAGAGCCTCGGCCCGCTGCCGCAGCGTCTTGCCGTGCAGCGGCGCCACGCCGAACTCCGTCACCACGTAATGCACGTCCGCCCTCGACGTCACCACGCCCGTCCCCGCGTCCGGCATCGGCACAATCCGCGAAATCGTCCCGCCCTTCGCCGTGGCCGGCAGCGCAATCACCGGCCGCCCGCCCTTGGCCCGCGCCGCGCCACGCAGAAAATCCACCTGCCCGCCAAACCCGCTGTACGGCCGCGTCCCAATCGAGTCCGAACACACCTGCCCCGTCACATCCACCTGAATCGCCGAGTTGATGGCGACCATGTTGTCGTTCCGCGCCACCACAAACGGATCGTTGACATATTTAATCGGATGAAACTCGAAGAAAGGATTCTCTTGCAGGAAATCGAACAGCTTCTTCGTCCCCAGCACAAACCCGACTACCGCTTTCCCCGTGTGCAGTGTCTTCCGCGCCCCGTTGATCACGCCCTTCTCAATCAGCGGAATCACCCCGTCCGACACCAGCTCGGAATGAATCCCCAGGTCCCGATGCCCCTCCAGACACGTCAGCACCGCATCCGGAATCCCCCCGATCCCCAACTGCAGCGTCGCCCCGTCCGGCACCAGCGTCGCCACGTTCTCCGCGATCCTCCGGTGTACCTCCGTGTACGGCTCCCTCTCGAACTCGAGCAGAGGCCGCTTCGTCTCCACCACCGCGTCCACCTCGCTCACATGCAGGAAGCAGTCCCCGTACGTCCGCGGCATCTCCCCGTTCACTTCCGCAATCGCATATTTCGCCGACCGCGCCGCCGTCAGCGAGCAGTCCACCGCCACCCCGAAACTCATATACCCATGCCGGTCCGGCGGCGCAACCTGCACCAGAGCCACATCCAGAGGCAGCGCCCCATTCGTCAGCAGATCTTCAATCTCGCTCAAAAAAACCGGCGTGTAGTCCGCCCGCCCGCTCTGCACCGCCTCCCGCACATTCGAGCCCATGAACAAAGCGTTGTGCCGGAAAATCCCCTCATACTCCGGCCTCGCATACGCGGCATCCCCCAGCGTAAGCATGCTCGCCACTTCCACGTTCCGAAGCACCGGCGCCCGCCCCACCATCGCGTCTACCAACGGCTGCGGCGTCGCGTTCCCCTGCTGGATCCACACCCGGTCCCCGGACTCCACCACCCGCAGAGCCTCCCGCGCCGTCTTCCTCTTCGCCTCGTACTCTTCCCGCCACACCATGCCGCAATTCCCTCGTATCTGATCTATAACCACCACTTTTACGTGGTGCTCTATGTTCTCCCACCCAAAGCATAATCCCGTTTCGCACTACAGTCAATGCACGCCGAAACATGCACGCCGAAAACACGAGCCAATACGAAATCGACCCGTCCGAAGACGACTGCAGGCGACTCCGACACCCCGCCCGCCAGCGGCGTCAGCCGCGCGCTTGCCTTGTGCGCGACGTAAGAAAGAGCGCACAGGGCCGCGAGCGGCACCAGCCGCCCGGCTCCGTTGTGCGCGGTGTAAGGAAAGAGCGCACAGGGCCGCGAGCGGCACCAGCCGCCCGGCTCCGTTGTGCGCGGTGTAAGGAAAGAGCCCACAGGGCCGCGAGCGGCGTCAGCCGCCCGGCTCCGTTGTGCGCGGTGTAAGGAAAGAGCGCACAGGGCCGCCAGCGGCGTCAGCCGCCCGGCTCCGTTGTGCGTGGTCTAAATCCAGGCCAGGTTCTGCAGTATCTGTACCGAGATGCCCGGAACGGCGGCCAGGCTCGATTCGTTGGTTAAGAACCACGACGCTCCGGAGCGCATCGCCGTCGCAAGTGCTAGATCAGGGGACTGGTGTCCAGACCTACGGTCGTTCCGCGTAGCGCCGCTAGCCATTCCACGAAGCACGTTCCCGGCGCAGGTACTGATCGACGTCAATGCCCTGCCAGAGCGACTTACCCAAGCCCTGGAGTTCCAGCACGCTCCTTTGAGGTTTACCCCCGACCTCACCGCGTAAACTTGCAGCGAGCTCAGCGATGAGACGCAACTGATCGGCGGGTCCGAGGGCCTGCACCGACCGCTTCGCCGACTCGTATCTTGGGTCCCGCATATCGCTCATCCCCATGACCACACGACATTTTCCTTCTGACCGGACAGCAAACCGGCGGATGCCGAAATCCCACCCCAAGGGTAGAATTGTTCGAACGCGCTATGCCTCACGCTGCCGGAACCCGCTTCGGTCCCTACGAAATCCTCACCCTCATCGGGGCGGGCGGCATGGGCGAGGTGTACCGGGTTCGCGATACGAGACTGAAACGGGAAGTCGCCCTGAAAATCCTGCCGGAAGACGTCGCCGGGGATACAGCCCGCCGGCACCGGTTTGAGGCGGAAGCACGCGCCATAGCCGCCCTCAATCACCCCAACATCATCGCCATCCACGACGTCGGAGAACAAAACGGCGCGTTGTACATCGTCACGGAGTTGATCGATGGCGAACCGCTGCGAGGCGCCTTCTCTTTGCGGAAAGTCCTTGACTACGCGATTCAGACCGCTAACGGACTTGCCGCGGCGCACGCAGCGGGCATCGTCCACCGGGATCTGAAACCCGACAACATCTTTCTAACCCGCGACGGGCGCATCAAGATCCTGGATTTTGGACTGGCCAAGGTGAGTCCGGTGCAAACGCCGGCCGCGGCCACCGAAACGGTGACGGTCCACACCGGGCCCGGCGTCATTTTGGGAACCGCCGGTTACATGTCGCCGGAACAGGTTCGAGGCCGCGATGCCGATCCCCGGTCCGATATTTTCAGCTTCGGCGTAATCCTCTACGAGTTGTTAAGCGGGCGCCGTGCCTTTCATGGCGATACGGCCGTCGAAACCATGACGGCGATTCTCAAGCAGGACTTGCCGGATCTGCCGGACACGGTGCCGCCCGGCGTTCGGCAAACTCTGCACCATTGTCTTGAGAAAGATCCCGCCAACCGGTTTCAGTCCGCGCGCGATCTGTCGTTTGCCCTGGAGGCGGTCTCCCAGGGCTCCGGCCAGACCAGCACGACCCTGCATATTGCGAAAGCGCCCCGCTGGCGCCGCCGGACCTTGACCGCCACGGGCGCGGTCGCTTTAATGGCGCTCGCGGTCCTCATCTATCAACTGCTGGTTCCCTTGCCGCAGCCGCCGAGTTGGACGGGAGCGATTTTGGGCGGGCCGGAGATCGCCTACCGGCCGCGTTCTTCGCCCGATGGACACCTCATCGCCTTCTACGCCATCGAAGATGGCTACACGCAGGTCGCGGTAATGAAACCAGAGACGGGCAACTGGTCGATGCTGACGCATAGCCAGCAGCACGGAAACGTGACTAACGTCACCTGGTCGCCGGACGGTTCCTCCATCTATTACGACCGGGAGGCGGCCGTGCCGCGGGGGATTTACAACGTTCCGGTGCTCGGCGGTGACGAGCACCTGGTTTTCGCGAACGCTTACCGCCCCGAAGTTCTTCCCGACGGCAGTTTGTTGGCGGTTAAATTGAATTCCACCCATGAATGGCAGCTCTTCCACTTCTGGCCCGAAACGGGGCGGGTGCAGGACCTGCCAGTCGCGGCCGTCGATCCCGGAAATAGTTTGGCAAACCCGCGCGTGTTTCCGGACGGCAAAGAAGCGCTGGTCGATGGAGAACCGCTGGGACAGGAAGCCGGCGGCCCGCGAGTGATGGTCGTGGATCTCGCGACCGGCGCCACCCGGCCGTTTGCGCCCGATGTTCAAAGGGGCACTGGCGCGCCGGATTACGCCGTGAGCCGGGACGGAAAATTCGGGCTCATTGCACAGGAGCTGGGCGAGTTTACGCGCGTGATTAAGGTTCCAACTCACGGCCGTGGACCGGCGCAAACTCTGTTCACGGCGACTCATGAAATCTGGGGAGTGGATAGCGCGCCCGATGGAAGCATCTATGCTTGTATCACGGATCTGCCCGCCGAGTTAGTGACCCGCCCCCTCGACCGCGATCGGGAGGAAACGCTCGCTCGTTTCCCCGAGGTGTCCGATCCGGACCTGATGACCGCGCTGCCGGACGGGCGAGTGGCCCTGACGGTGCTTAATTCTGGGCGCGCACGCCTCGTGGTTGTGGAGCGCGGCAAGAGTCCGGTTTCCATGGTCGCTACCACGGAGGAGACGTCGGCACCCGTGACGGTCGCAGGACCACGGGAGATCGCATTTCTGATCGGCGCCGCGCCGCGAGCGACGATCGCATTCGCGGATACCGAAACCGGCCGCATCACGCACCGGATTTCGCCAGGCAAAGGCGAAATCGTTTCCCTGGCGGCATCTCCTGACGGCGGCACTTTGTATTTCGCCAGCGGGGACATGATCTGGTCCATCCCGTCGGCCGGGGGTCAGGCTCGGAAGATCCGGCCTGGTAATCGCGTCGTTGCCGGCCCGTCCGGCCGGGCGCTGCTGGTCAGCCTGCCGGGAAGCCCAAACATGCGCCTGTTCCGCGTTCCCCTCGATGGCGCGCCCGAGGTGGAAGTCCCCGTCGATGCAGCCAACGCACTCAGGTACTTGCACCTCTCCGCCGGCAGTTGGAATGCGGACGGCCGCTTGCTTACTTCGCTTTCCGAGTCGTGGTTCGAGGCGCCGGCCGTGCTGGATACCCGGAGCGGCCTTGTCCAACCCCTGCCATTTGATAAGACGAGCAATTACGTTTCGATGGTCTGGTTGCCGGACGGGCGGATGGCCGCCCTGCGCGTGGGCAATCGCTCTACGTTATGGCGATTCACCCCGGAGCGGGAGCATAGATAGTGCCGCCCTCCGTCATCGGCCACTACCGGATTGTTTCCAAGCTTGGCGAGGGCGGCATGGGCGAAGTGTATCGCGCCACCGACACCACGCTCGGACGCGATGTCGCCATCAAGGTTCTACCCCCGGCCTTCGCCCAGGACGCCGCCCGCATCGAGCGTTTCAAGCGCGAAGCGCAGGTGCTCGCTTCCCTCAACCATCCCAACATCGCGGCCATCTACGGCGTGGAGGAAAATGCCCTGGTGCTCGAGTTGGTCGAGGGCCCCACTCTGGCCGGGATTCTCCGGAAAGCTCCGATGCCTCCCACGGAGGCGCTCGCGGTGGCGCGGCAGATCGCCGAAGCCCTCGAATACGCCCATGATCGCGGCGTGGTCCACCGCGATCTGAAGCCCGCCAACATCAAGCTAACCCCGGACGGACGGGTAAAAGTGCTGGATTTCGGGCTGGCGAAGGCGCTTGCCACGCAGATTGCGCCCGGCAGCCCGGAATCCTCACTCACTCTGACCATGCAACAGACGGTCGCCGGCACAATCATGGGCACGGCAGCCTACATGTCGCCCGAACAGGCGCGCGGGCAAGACGTGGACCGGCGCGCGGACATCTGGGCGTTTGGAGCCGTGCTCTACGAAATGCTGACGGCCCGCCGGGCTTTTGAGGGCAAAACGGTCACCGATACCCTGGCCGCCGTCCTGACCACCGAGCCGGATTACTCCCTCTGTCCCCCAAACCTCCCGCCCCCCAGCCTCCACCTGTTGCGGCGATGTCTCCGCAAGAACCTGAACGAGCGGCTGAGGCACATCGGCGACGCACGCATCTGGATCGACGAGGCGGACGAAGAAACTCCACTCCCCCCAAGGCATCCCCGGCGCTGGTGGCTCGCGGGCGCCGCGCTACTCGCGGCGGTAACTCTGCTCGCCGCGTATGTCTCATCGAGAATCGTTTCTCCTCCGGCGCCAATTCCCTGGACCGGAACCTTCCTCGGCGGGCCTGAGTACGCCATCGATCCGCGCATCTCGCCCGACGGCAAGACGCTGGCCTTTCAAGCCATGACGGACGGCCTGTTTCAGGTAGCCGTCATGAAGCCGGAAACGGGGAACTGGGCCGTTCTCACGCGGGAACGCGAGCGGGGATCGGTGCAGCAAATCACATGGTCGCCCGATGGAACAAAGATATTCTTCGCTCGACTGCTGGGCCGGACCGGCATTTATAGCATCCCGGTCCTTGGAGGCGAAGAACGGCTGGTCCTCGACGATGCGTTGAATCCGGAAATGCTGCCGGACGGGAGCCTCCTGGTTCTCAAGGCCGACCCCAAACGAAGGTTTCAGATTTATCGCTTTTGGCCGGACACCGGAAGACTTCAGGCCCTGCCCGCCGAACTCTATTTCGACCCACTCTCCCCACCGCTGAGAACCTTCCCCGATGGAAAGGAGGCGGCTTACGTTGGCTGGCCGATGGGGGGTGGCCAAAATCCTGTCGGAACCCTGTACGCTCTCGACCTGGCGACCGGCAAATCCCGCCGTCTGGCGCCGGGCCGCGTCATCGCGCCTCACCAGGCCGGAATCGGATTCCCCATGGCGATCACACCCGACGGGGCGAAGGTGCTGTTGCGCCAGCCTGGAGGAGACATGCGGACCATCGTGGCCATTCCCCGGACCGGAAACGGCGCCCCGCAAACATGGCTCACTCTGACGCAGAGTCTTTGGTACCTCGACGCCGGTCCGGACGGCAGCCTCTACATGGACCAGGTGTTGGAGCGGCCCGAGGCCCTGCGCTTCCCTCCTCGTGGCGGCCGCCCGGAAAGGCTGATGGGCGGCATCGTATTGGGCCCGGTGCTGGAACGAGGGGATGGATCTCTGCTGGTTTCGAGCATTTTCGCCGGGCACAAGCGAATCGCCATGGGACGGCCGGGCAGCGGCCTCACTCCGCTTTCCGAAACTCGCGAAGAGAACGGCGTTTCGATGACGAAACTGGGAGAGACCGCGGTTGCCTTTCCCCTGGGACCACGGGGGAGCCGAGTGATTGCCATCGCGTCGCTGCCGGACGGAAGAATCGTGCGCCGATTGCCGGTTCCGGGCGGAGAGGTCGAGGCCCTGGCTTCTTCTCCCGATGGCCGGCGCCTCTTTTACGTCTCCGGCCAGACGATCTCGTCCGTCCCGAGTGAAGGCGGCGAACCAACGAGAATCGCGGAGGGGGACGGCGTCGCCGCCGGCTCCGAAGAACTGGCAGTGACCTCGAATGCGAACGACGGAATCCACCTGTCACGGGTTCCCCTGCGGGGAGGAGAAGCCGTGAGAGTTCCATTGCCATCCAGCCCGGTGCTAACGGAGACCAGTCTCCATCCCGCGGCCGTGGGTCCGGACGGGCGAGTCCTGGTGCAGGTGAACGAACCGCGGATGTGGTTCTACCGTATGGCGGCGGCCGGCATGAAATCCGGACGCCTCGATTTGATTCTCGTAGACTACGACGGCGACATCTGGTTTCCCGGCTGGACCCCGGATGGAAAGATCGTCGCGACCGGCGTGCACTATAGTTTCAGCCTATGGCGGATGACACGCAAGCGCACAGGGCCGTAAGCGCACAGGGCCGTGAGCGGCGCAAGCCGCGCGGCTCCGTCGTGCGCGATTAAATCAGAAGTCCACAGGCCCGTGAGCGGCGCAAGCCGCGCGGCTCCGTCGTGCGCGATCGAAAGAAAAGCCGGAAGTAAACCCTCGGCCTGTTCGCGCGCAAATCGGATATGACACGGGGTCGACAACACACCGGCTCGCAGCGCCGGTCGATTCCGAAGAAATCGTCCCCCTGCTCGGAGACGTCTTTCCCAAGCATGACTCGCCGGCGTCATGCTTTCCCTCGACTCAGCCTCGCCAATGCCCGAAAGCCTCGATCGGCTACCCCCCAAGTTCCTGCCGGTCTTCGAAATCCTCGGTCACCTCGAGGACGAATACCGGAAAGGCAGCCCCGTGAATCCGGGCGCCTCCGTTCATCTTTACCTGCTCGGCCTCTCCCACCGCTTCGCCGGACAAGGAATCGCCCAGCGCCTCGTCGCCGAATCGACGGCCACCGCCGCGCGCCGCGGTTATCGCCTGGCGGTCGCCGAGGCAACCAACCGCACCTCCCAGCACATATTCCGCAAAAACAACTTCGTCGAACGCGTCCAAGGCTCCTACGTCCTGAATCCCGTCTTCACCCCGATCGTCGGCCACGGAGTCCCCATTCTGATGGACAAAGCCATCTGAAAAAGCCCGTGACTCCTCGCACAGAGCCACAAATTGCTCAATCCGGCCCCCCCGCGGCCAAAGCGTACTCCTGGCTTCTTGCTCCCTGCTTCCTGCTCCCTGCTTCCTGCTTCTTGCTCCCTGCTTCCTGCTCCCTGCTTCCTGCTTCCTGCTCCCTGCTTCCTGCTTCTTGCTCCCTGCTTCCTGCTCCCTGCTTCCTGCTCCCTGCTTCCTGCTCCCTGCTTCCTGCTCCCTGCTTCTTACTTCCTCCCCCATCCGCCTCCCTCGGACTTTCATTTAATAGCTTCTTACTATAGTTTCCACTACCCCCGATCCGTACAATCAACCTCATGTCTCGGTTGTTGGGGGCCTTGCTCCTTCTGTCTGTCTGCACCTTCGCCCAAAGCAATTTCGCCACTTTGAGCGGCCGCATCGAAGATTCCTCGCACTCGCCCGTCGCCGGAGCCACCGTCACCGCCCGCGCCGGTACGACCGGAGCCTTGCGCACCGTTCAGTCCGGCGATAACGGTCTCTACGTCCTTCCCGACCTCGACCCCGGCCCCTACACCGTCACCGTCCGCGCACCCGGCATGGCCGCTGTCGAACGCGAACTTATCCTCGAAGTCGGCCAGAAAGCCGCTCTCGACGCATCTCTTACGGTCGGCGAACAGCACGAAGCCGTCGCCGTGCACGACACTGAGGCGCTGCTCAAAACCCAGGACACCAGCCTCGGAGAGGTCGTCGAACCGCGCTCGGTCCAGAATCTTCCCCTCGACGGCCGCCTCCTCATCGATCTCGTCCTCACCGTCCCCGGCGCACACGTCGGAATGGGCGCGCAGACCGGCACAACGAACCCGCTCTACTGGCGCCCCGGCCAACCCTCCGCCGTCACCATCGGAGGCAACCGCCCCAACGCCAACTACTTCCTCATCGACGGCGTCATCAACACCGACCCGACCTTCAACACCATGAACTTCAGCCCCTCCCCCGACTCGGTCGAGGAGTTCCAGGTCCAGACCGGAAGCTACTCGGCCGAACTCGGCGGCGCCGGCGGCGGCCAGATCAACATCGTCAGCCGCCAGGGTGGCGCCCAGTTCCACGGAACCGCCTACGAGTTCCTTCGCAACAGCGGCATCGACGCCCGCACCTGGAACGAAATGCCGGGCACAACCCACCTCGCCCAGAACAACTTCGGCGCTTCCCTCGGCGGCCCGCTCACCCGTCACAAAACCTTCTTCTTCGCCAACTACGAAGGCTTCCGGCAGGCCCAGGCCCAAACCATGATCGACACCGTCCCCACCGCGCTCGAAGACTCGGGCAACTTCAGCCAAAGCGGCGTCAACATTTTCGATCCCTTCTCCGCCTCCCCCAATCCCAACTTCAATCCCAACAAACCCGTCAGCCCCACCAACCCCAAAACCATCCGCGCGCCGTTTCCCAACAACACCATCCCCGCCACCCTCCTCAGCCCCGTCTCCACCACCATGCTCAGCCGCTACGTGCCGCGGCCCAACATGACCGGAGGCATGGGCCTCGGCATGACCATGATGGGAACCCCGCAAGTCTTCGGCGCGGGCCTGGACTCCAACAACTACCAGGACGTCCGAAACATGCTCATGCTCAACAACCAGGGCACCGTCCGCGTCGACCAGGTCCTGCCCGCCGGCGGCGCCGTCTTCTTCCGTTACTCCGCCGATAACGAGCACGGCTTCATGCCGGAAAACGAGCCCGGCTTCGGCTTCTACCACGCCAACATGGCGCAAAACGCCGCCGTCGTCTGGACCCAGGTGCTCAGCAGCACCGCCGTCAACACCGCCTCCGTCGCTCTTTCGCGACTGGCGATGGACCACTTCTCGCAAAACAGCAACGTCAACAACATCGTGTCGCAATTAGGCATTCAGGGCGTCGGCTTCGGAGGAGCCCTCGGCTACGGCGCTCCCTACTTCAACGTGCAAGGCTATACGCCGATGGGCGACCAGTGGCTCGCCACGCCCATGCACATGTGGGACACCGACATCGAGGGCCGCGACGCCCTGAGTTGGGAACTCGGTTCCCACAGCGTCAAAATGGGCGGCAGCTACCGCTGGTACATCTGGCCGATGCAGGCCCTCGTGCAAAGCCGCGGCTACTACGCCTTCACCCCCGGCTTCACCACCCAAACCGCCACCAACGACGGCACCGGCTCGGCCTTGGCCAGCTTCCTCCTCGGCCTCCCCGCCACCCGCCAGGAGCAGGCCGGCGTTCCCACCATGGACCTCCGCGAGTGGTCCGCCGACGCCTTCATCCAGGACACCTGGCGCATCACCCCCTCCACCACCATCGACTTCGGACTCCGCTACGAATTCATGTCTCCGCTCGTCGACACCAGCCGCCAATGGTCGAATCTCTACGAGGCCAACGGCCAGCTTCAGGCCTTCATCGGCGGCCAGGCCGGCATGCCGCGCGGCCTGCTGTTTCCCAACAAACTCGACTTCGCGCCGCGCTTCGGCCTCGCCCATCACTTCCAGGGTCACGGCCTCGTCTTCCGCGCCTCCTATGGCATCTTCTACACGCCGGTCGACCTGAACACCTGGTGCAACCAGTTGCACAACGTGCCGCTCGTCTTCCCCGTCACGCAGCAAAGCGACAACTTCACCCCTCAGTTCCAGGGCTTCAACTTCGCGCCGCCCGTGCTCGGCAAAACCGTGGTCGCCTTCACCGCCTTCGATCCCCACGCCCCCGCGCAGTACGTCCAGCAGTGGAGCGGATCGTTTGAAAAATCCCTCGGCAAATCCACCACGCTCGAAGCCGGCTACCAGGGCGAACGTGGCTTCAATCTCCAGGAAGCCGTGCTGATTAACAACGCCCTCCCCGGCCCCGGCGCGCTCCAACCCCGCCGCCCGTTCCAGACCGCTACCTTCGCACCCGGCGCCGAGTACGGAGGCCAGCCGCTCTCCACCCTCAGCTTCCCCGTCAGCACCGTGAACCAGCTCCAGAACCGCGCCCGAAGCTGGTACGACGCCGGCTACGTCAACTTCCGCCGCCGCTACTCGAGCGGACTCACCTTCCTGGCCAACTACACCTTCGCCAAGGACCTGAGCGACGCCCCCGACTTCCGCTCGCCCATGTATGAATCCGCCATCCCCCAGAACGACTACAACCTCAACGCCGAAAAAGGCCCCGCCTGCGACGTCCGCCATCGTGTCGCCGCCAGCGCCGTCTACGACATCCCCACCCTCGCCGGCGCCAACTGGGTCCGCGGCCTCACCCGAAACTGGAATGTCTCCACCATCGTCCAGGTCCAGTCCGGCTTCCCGTTCACCATCTCGGTCTTCGGCGACACCGCCAACGCCGGAACCATCCTCGGCGAAAATCCGATCCGCGCCAACTACAACGGCCTGCCCGTCTTCCCCGCCGGAACCCAGAACACCAACGCTTGGTTCAACCCCCAAGCCTTCTCGACGCCCGCCGCCTACACCTTCGGCAACCTCGGACGGAACACCGTCTACGGCCCGGGCCTCGCGACCGCCGACCTCGCCCTCACCCGCTCGTTCACCCTCACCGAGCGCGCCTCCTTCTCCATCCGCGCAGAAGCCTTCAACTCGCTCAACCACTCCAACTGGGGCACCCCGAACCGCTTCGTCAACACCCCCCAGTTCGGCACCATCACCGAGGCCTCCACCCCGGGCCGCGAACTCCAGTTCAGCGCCCGCCTGTCCTTCTGAGCGCATCGCCCTTTGCGGCTCCCACCGCATACTCCGCCGCCCGGTACGCCAAAGCCTGAATCGTCGCCGTCGGCTGTTGCCTCCCCGACGTCACGAAGTTACTCCCATCCACCAGAAACAGATTCGGAACATCATGCGCCCGGCTATGCGGATTCACCACCGATTTCGACCGGTCCCGCCCCATCCGGCAAGTCCCCATCAGGTGCCGGCACGGCATTCCATCCGTAACTTCCCACGGCTGAACCCACGTTTTCTTCGCCCCCGCCGCGTCCAGAATCTCGATCTGCTTCCCGATCAGCCACTTTATCGTCGCCGCATCGTCCGGATGATAGTCGTAAGTAATCCTCACCGCCGGCAACCCCCACGCATCTTTCACCTGGGGATCTAAAGTAACCGTGCTCTTCTCCTGCGCCAGCGAAGACGTGTGCGACAACAGCGTCATCGTCCGGCTGAAGTAAGTTCCAAGTATCTTCTTGTACTCACTCCCCCACCGCGGCGCATCCGGTGGCAGACCATTCAGCGCATACCCCGCCGGATAAAAGTCGAACCGCGCGTCAATCCCGCCCCCGCCATAAAATCCGCGCTTCGCATCCGCGGCATAGTAATCGTGAATCAGCCGCGTCACCTGAATCCCCTTGTACTCGTTCAGCGGATGCTCGAACACGCCTTCCACATCGCAGCCCAGGTCCCACATCAGGTACTTCCCCACCAGGCCGCTCGAATTCGCCAAACCCTCCGGAAAACGCGCCGACTTCGACAGCAGCAGTAACTTCGGCGTCTCCACCCCATTGGCGCAAACAAACACAGCCTTCGCCCGCTGAAACATCTCCCGCCGGTTCCCGTCGAAGTAAACCGCGCCCGTCGCCCGCCCCGCGCCGTCAATTTCAATCTTCCGCACGTAGCAGTTCGCCCGCACCTCGCACCGCCCCGTCTCTTCCGCCGCCGGAATCACGCTCACGAGCGTGCTCGACTTCGCCCCCATTTCGCACCCGAACGATTCGCAGAAACCGCAGTTCGAGCACGCCGCCCGCCCTTGATACGGCCGCGAAAGTATCGCCACCGGCGCCGGAAACGGATGCAGCCCCAGCTTCTTCGCCGCCCTCTCGAACAGCACCCCCGACGACTTCACCGGCATCG
>JAJYCN010000118.1 GCA_021778335.1 Acidobacteriota bacterium
GTTTTTGCTGACGATGTCGATCAGTTCGTCGATCAGAGAGCCGGGATCGCGGTATTGGTCGTTATCGATATAGCCCCAGCTCTTGATGCTGATCGAAGTGTCGGTCTGCCAGAACTGTTTGCGAATGGCATTGAGCTTGCCACGCTCGATATCGAGAACGGCTGCGCGGTCCGGGAATGCTTTGTTCTTGTAATTGATGGCGACTTCCTGGCCCCACTGTTTGCCGCGGTTGTAATAGAAGGCCGCGAATTTCTTGAGATAGGGCTGGAAGACGGGCTGCTCGATCCACCAGTCGAACCAGACGAGTTCCGGATGATACTTGTCGACGATCTCGGAGGTGCGGGCCAGCCAGTCGTGAAGATAGGCCTGGTTGGGCTGAGTTTTATCGGGTGCGGCGGGGCCGTAGAAGCTCTGGTACCGCGGGTCCTGGACGTCGGAAGGGAACTTGCGGCCGCCGTTGTAGAACCACCAGTGCTCGGCGCGATGAGACGAGGCGCCGAAGTGAAGACCCTCCCGGCGGATGGCCGCGGCCAGTTCGCCGACGATGTCGCGCCTGGGGCCCATCTTCGCGGCGGACCAGTCGGTGAACGAGCAGTCGTACATCGGAAATCCGTCGTGATGCTCGGCGACGGGGACTACATACCGCGCGCCCGCCTTGTGGAAGAGCGCGGCCCACTGCGCCGCATTGAAGTGCGCCGCGGTGAACTTCGGGATGAAGTCCTTATAGCCGAACTTCGTTTCCGGCCCGTAGAGCGCCACCTGGTGCTTGTACACGGGGCTGTTCAGAATGTACATGTTTCGCGGGTACCACTCGCTGTCGAACGCCGGCACGGAGTAGACGCCCCAGTGGATGAAGATGCCGAATTTTGCGTCTTCGTACCAGGCGGGGACCTTGTACGCCTCCAGGCTCGGCCAGGAGGCAGCGTAGGGCCCTTGCGAGGCAACCTTGTCCACTTCGGCGACTTTGTTTTCCACGAGGCGGGCGTAATCGGCGGCCTGGGCCGCTCCCACGACCAACGCGGCGCACATCATGAGGCGACGGATCATGTGCGGTATTTTTTCACATCCTCCGGGGGGAGAGAGGAGCGGTGATTGGAGTTGAGCCCGCCGGCCGCCGGGCGCGCTAGAATAAGAGAAGTTCACGCGCCCGTAGCTCAGTCTGGATAGAGCGTTTGCCTCCGGAGCAAAAGGTCAGAGGTTCGAATCCTCTCGGGCGTACCACCTTCCTTCCCCCTGGCCTGCCGAAGCGCGTGCAGGCGTCACGGTTCGTACACCACCGATTACGTCTGTTGTCGAGAATGGCCTATCCGATGTGTGTTTTCAGGCGGATTTCCGATTTGTCCAATTTTTCGATTGACGTGGGTAACAATTCGATATAAGATCCACCAATGCGCTAGATGAAACGATCCACGGTTTTATGCTGGACCAATGGGTTTCAGCGCTAAAGCTCAGTATCCAGGGGGAATCCGTGTTCGATATCACACGTCGCAGGTGTATCTACATATTTTCATCCACACTCGCCGTCATAGTGGCCCTTCTTGCCTTGCCGGTGACGCTTCAGGCTCAAACAACTTTCGGTTCGATTACCGGGACTGTGACCGATGCCACGGGAGCGCCGGCGCCGGGCGTTCAGATTGCCCTGACCAACATCGACACCGCGGACAAGCGTGAGATGGCGACGAACAACGATGGAATTTATCAGTTTGTGAACCTGACGCCCGGGCGGTATCGGGTGGAGGCGGAAAAAGCCGGGTTCAAGAAGTTCAGCCGTTCCCCGGTGGTGGTAGAGGTTCAGACGACGATTCGGATCGATTTCGCCCTCGAGGTGGGCGAGGTGACGCAGACCGTTGAAGTGACGGCCCAAACGCCGCTGTTGCAACCGGAGACTTCCTCGCTCGGACAAGTGGTGAGCCAACGCGCTGTGAACGAACTGCCGTTGAATGGCCGCAATCCGCTGAACCTTGTTGCGCTGGTGCCGTCGGTTGTGCCGCAGGGCCAGTCCATGCAGAATCCCAACGGAACGAATCCGTTTGGATGGGGCAACTACCAGATTGGCGGCGGGATGGCCAACCAGAGCGCGACGTTTCTTGACGGCGCGCCGGTGAATGGCGGCTATATCAACATCACCGCGCTGGTGCCGACGCAGGATTCGCTCCAGGAATTCAAGGTGCAAACGAATAACCTGGAGCCGGAGTTCGGGCGGTTCGCTGGCGGCGTGATCAACTTTACGACTAAGTCGGGGACGAACGAGATTCACGGCACGGCGTGGGAGTATCTGAGAAACAAAATCCTGAACGGGAATAACTTTTTCGACAACAAGGCCGGGATCTCCCGTCCTGCCTTTACGCAGAACCAATTCGGATTTAACTTCGGTGGACCGGTTTACATTCCGAAGGTATACGACGGACGGAACAAGACATTCTTCTTCGTCGACTATGAAGGGTTCCGGCTGCGCGAGGGGCAGAGCTTTACGGAGACGGTGCCTACGGCCGCGGAACGGACGGGCAACTTTTCCGGGCTGATGAACTCGAGCGGCGCGCAGATTCCGATTTACGACCCGAACTCGACCGTACCCGACCCGACCCATCCGGGTCTCTATGCGCGGACGCCGTATCCCGGCAACATCATTCCTAACTCGCTCATGAATCCTACGGCGCTTAAGATGCAGAATCTCTATCCCCTTCCGAACACGACCGGAACGGCGTTCACGGGCGTGAATAACTGGATCGCGAACGGGAGTGTGGGCGGGAACAACGATGAGACGGTGGTCCGGCTCGATCAGAACATCTCGGAGAAGCAGCACCTGTTTGCCCGGTACAGTTACTGGAGCAATCTCAACCTGCCGATCAATCCGCTCGGCAACGGCGTCTGCCAGGACCGCTGCACCGAGACATTTTCCACGAACAACGCCGTTCTCGACGACGTTTACACTTTCAGCCCTACGGTCATCATGAACATCGAGGCGAGCTATCAGCGGTTCAGCTACGACCGGACGCCTCTGACGATGGGGTACGATCTGACGCAACTCGGCTGGCCGGCTTCGCTCAATTCGCAGGTTGCCTTCCGCGATCTTCCGGTTCCTTGCATCAGCGGCTATGACCCGGCGGGCCTTTTCTGCAGCCAGGGCGCAGGCAGCGTGATCATCGACCGGAACGACGACGACCGCATCGCGGGCAGCATTACGAAAATCGCAGGCTCGCATACGATGAAGTTCGGTGGCGAGTTCCTTCGGACGACTCACAATTACGCGCAGACCAATACCCCCACGGGTATCTTTAACTTTGATCAGGGCTTCACATCCGTGGATCCATTGAAGCCCGCCGGTACGGGCAACAGCTACGCGTCATTCCTGCTCGGCTATCCTTCGGGCGGCGGCGCGAGCACCCCTGCGTTGGTGGCGGGGCAGCAGCTTTATTCCGGGATTTATGCGCAGGACGACTGGAAGGTGACGAAGAAGCTCACGCTAAACCTCGGGCTTCGGTGGGAGCACGACGGACCCTGGACCGAACGTTTCAACCGTCTGGTTTACTTCCAACCCACTACGCCGAACCCGATCTTGCAGAACGCCGGGCTTGCTTACAACGGCTCGATCGGGCTGGTGGACTCAGCCGGGTATGGCAATCGCAGCGCGATTCTGCCGGACTGGAAGCAGTTTGCCCCGCGCGTCGGCGCCGCGTACCAACTCATGTCCCATACCGTGATTCGCATGGGCTATGGTGTGTTCTGGCTGCCCAACGACGTGGCGTGGGATTACAGCCCGAACAACAATCCAGTGAACAGCATCGGGACTCCGTTTGTGTCGTCGATCAACGGCGGACTGACTCCCTATAACAATCTTGCGAATCCTTTTCCGCAGGGGATTCTGCAGCCGCCGGGGCGAAATCCGGTGTATCAGCAGTCGCTGCTCGGACAGGGTTTTACCATTCCCTTCCCCAGCAATCCCTACGGCTATGCACAGCAGTGGAACTTTGATGTGCAACAGGAACTCGGCAACAGCATGCTGCTCGATGTGGCCTATGCGGGCGCCAAGGGAACTCACCTGCCTATAGACACACCGCAATTGAACCAACTGCCGGACCAGTATCTTTCGCTGGGCAGCCAGCTTGTACACAGTGTTCCGAATCCTTTTTACGGAAGCGTAACGCAAGGTTCTCTGGCGGCGAAGACCGTTCCTTATGGGCAGCTTTTGCGGCCATTTCCACAGTACACCGGCGTGGGTTTTGCCGGGGCCGGCATCGGCGATTCGAGCTATCAATCCCTGCAGGTATCGTTTAAGAAGCGGTTCTCGAACGGCGCGTCCATCAATGTGGCATATACGTTCTCGAAGTTTATCAGCGACACCGACACGGTGACTGGTTGGCTCGAGGGGGGCGGTGTGGGCGGGCATCAGGATTGGAACAATCTGCGACTGGACCGTTCGCTTGCTTCCTTCGACGTACCGCAACGGCTGGTGCTGAGCTACGTTTACGACCTTCCGTTCGGGAAAGGACAGACTTACCTTTCTCACGTGAACGGCTTCGTGAATCAGATCATCGGCGGTTGGGGCATGGAGGGAGTTACGACTCTGCAGAGCGGCTTCCCGCTTCACTTCGGCACGGCGCAGAACCTGACGAATTCGTTTGGCGGCGGGTCGCGCCCGAACATCGTCTATGGCTGTAACGAGGGGATTAGCGGCTCGGCGCAGTCGCGTCTGAACGAGTGGTTCAACACCTCCTGCTTAAGTCAGCCTGCCGCGTTCACGTTCGGCAGCGCGTCCCGCACGGATCCGCACCTGGAAGCGCCGGGGATCGCGAACTGGGACATGTCGGCGTTTAAGAACTTCCCATTCGGGCATGACGGCCGGCTAAATCTTCAGTTCCGCGCGGAGTTCTTCAACATCTTTAACCGCGTCCAGTTCGGCTATCCTGGCCAGTCGCTTGGTACACCTCAGTTCGGTGTGATCAGCAACCAGGCGAATCTGCCTCGCCTGGTGCAGTTCGCGCTTCGCTTTAGCTTCTAAAGCGCTGGTAACAGGGGGCGGGCCGCCTTTCACCGGGCGGCCCGCCGCGTTATTCTTGCGCCATGGCCTTAGAAAAGTTCGGCCGCTTGCACGTATGTGCTCTGTTGACCCTGGCAGTAAGCATTTCCGGATCGCTTCACGCCGCCAGTTCCCGCCTCGAGTTCACATCGTCTTCTCCCGAACTTACTCGCGCGTTTGCGTGGGCTAAGCAGCAGGCGCTCGCCTATGCTCATGAGGGAGACTCGGTCGGGCGCTGGTATGAGGCCGCTTTGCCGGGCCGCGCGGCGTTCTGCATGCGCGACGTGTCGCATCAGGCGATGGGTGCGCAGGCACTTGGACTCGCGGACTATACGCGGAATATGCTTCTCCGCTTCGCCGCAAGTATTTCCGGCTCTCGCGATTGGTGCGTCTTTTGGGAGATCAATCGTTTCAATCGTCCCCCTCCGGAGGATTATCGACACGACTCGCATTTTTGGTACTGCCTTCCGGCTAACTTCGATTTGGTTGACGCGTGCTATCGAATGTATCGCTGGTCCGGCGACTCGAGTTATCTGAATAACACAGTCTTTCAAGATTTCTACCGTCATACGGCGTCGGACTACCTGGCACGATGGCAACTGGATCCATCGCGGATTATGTTCCGCCTCGGTTACTCAACATTCATGAACCCTTCCACCCGCGGGACGGGCTTCAAATGTACCGAGGCAATCCGAGTTATGAGGAGGCGCGGCGCGATTTCGTGCTCGGCGCCGATCTGCTTGCGGCAGAACACGCGGGGCTTGCGTCATATGCCCGCATCCTCGAGGCCCGAGGCGACGACAGTTCGTCGAGGGCGGCAGAGATGCGGGCTGACGCGCTGCGCCGTCTGATTGAAAGCCGTTGGTGGGACCCGGATGCTAAGCGTTTCCATGCTTTTCTCACCTCGTCAGGCAAGTTCGCCGGGTACGACGATGGGAGTGTCCTCTACTGGCGTGCGGTGGGCGACCGCTCCAAGATCATGGCCGCCGTGAGGAGCCTCGAACGCCGCGCTAGACAGGAGCCGCCGCCCAACGTTGAGGAGCAGTCGCATTTCGCCGAAGTGCTGTATCACTATGGCATCTCTGATGGCGCGACCGCGCAGATACTGGATCTTGCGCGGCCGAATCATCCCCGGCGGGAGTATCCGGAGGTGTCTTACTCGGTGATTGGGGCGATTGTTACCGGGTTGATGGGCGTAGATGCCGCTGAGCCATCGCGGGGTATGACGACGGAGGTTACTACGCTGCCGGCGCTCGGGGATATTCGCTCCGCAGATATTCGTCATCTGCCCGTTCGGGACAATTTAATCTCGGTTGAACACGTGAATGGGGGCTTGAGGACGCGGCTGACGAATGAGGCCGGTCCGGCACTGCCGTGGCGAGCGTCTTTCCGCGGTGCGTGCCGGGCCATGTTCGTCAACGGCCGGCGTACGGCCGCGCATGCCGGATCGGATCCGGCGGGCGCGAGCACCTGTTCAGCCGGCATTTTCGTCCCGAGCGGGGGATCCGCGGAAGCGTCACTTCAGTAACGTCAGAACGGCGGTATTCTTCACGTACATCGTCTATACATTTGGTGCGGAATGCTACTTCCTTCCCCGAAAAATAGTCATTGACCATTATTACGAACCGATGTAATATCCGACTCAAGGCGTCTTGTGAATCGGTCCAACAAGGGCCATATCTTTAATAGTGTTTAGGGTAGTTTTTGGTGAAGAGGATAACTTTGTGAGTCGTAATACACCGTGTCTGTGTAGCCGCATCTTCTACTTTGCAGTGCTCATTCTGTTTGCCACCGGCGTTTTCTCGGTAGCAACCCATGCACAAACCACTTTTGGTTCGATTACGGGAACCATTACGGATTCCACCGCTGCTCCGACCCCGGGAGTAAACGTTACCGTGACGAACCTGGATACAGCAGAAAAGCGTCAAATGTTGACAAACAATGCGGGGATTTATCAATTTGTCAACCTGACTCCTGGACGTTACCGCGTCGACGCGGAGAAATCCGGGTTCAAGAAGTTCAGCCGCACCCCGGTGGTCCTTGAGGTTCAGAACACCGTTCGCATTGACGTCACCTTGCAGGTTGGCGACGTGAGCCAGACCGTTGAAGTCACGGCGCAGACGCCGCTGCTGCAGCCGGAAACGACCTCGCTCGGTGAGGTGGTGCAGAAGCGCGAAGTGAACGAGCTGCCGCTGAATGGCCGCAACCCATTGAACCTCGTGGCACTGGTGCCCTCGGTGGTGCCACAGGGCCAGTCCATGGGGAATCCGAACGGGACGAACCCGTTTGCGTGGGGCAATTATCAGATCGGCGGCGGCATGGCCAACCAGAGCACGACGTTTCTTGACGGCTCGCCCGTGAACGGCGGATATCTCAACATCACGGCGCTGGTACCGACGCAGGATTCGCTCCAAGAATTCAAGGTGCAGACCAACAATCTGGAGCCAGAATTTGGGCGGTTCGCCGGCGGCGTCATTAACCTTACGACAAAGTCGGGCAGCAACGAGGTTCACGGGACCGCGTGGGAGTATCTTCGCAACAAGGTGCTCAACGCGAACGACTTCTTCAACAACCAGGCTGGGATTGGCACGCCGGCGTTCACACAGAACCAGTTCGGATTCAACCTGGGTGGACCCGTGGTGATTCCGAAGCTGTACGATGGCCGGAACAAGACGTTCTTCTTCGTCGACTACGAGGGTTTCCGCCTGCGTCAGGGCCAGAGCTTTACTGAGACAGTGCCGACGGCTGCCGAGCGTACCGGGAACTTTTCGGACTTACGCGACGCCAATGGCAACGTTATCCCGATCTATGACCCAACATCCACGGTCCCGAATCCAAGCCAGCCCGGACAATATATGCGAACGCCGTACCCGGGAAACATCATCCCGTCAAACCTGTTAAACCCGGCGGCGTTGAAGATGCAGAACCTCTATCCGATGCCGAACGCGCTTGGGAATGCTCTTACGGGTGTCAATAACTGGGTCGGAAACGCCAGCGTGGGCGGGAGCAACAACGAGACGGTCGTGCGCCTCGATCAGAACATCTCCGAGAAGCAGCACTTGTTCGCTCGCTACACCTACTGGGGCAACACGAACCTTCCGATCGATCCGTTCAACAACGGCGTCTGCCAGGACCGATGTACGGAACTGTTTAACACCAACAACTTCGTTCTCGACGACGTATATACGCTAAGTCCGACGACGATCATGGATCTGGAAGCCAGCTATCAGCGCTTCAATTACGACCGGACGCCGGCGACGCTGGGTTACAACCCTGCTACGCAACTTGGCTGGCCGGCTTCGCTGAACAGCCAATTCGCGTTCAGCGACATTCCCGTGCCGTGCATCACGGGTTATGACCCCGCGAACATTTTCTGTAGCCAGGGTGCGGGAAGCATCATCATTGACCGCAACGACGACGACCGGATCGCCGGTAGCTTGACGAAGATCATCGGAGCGCACACGATGAAATTCGGCGGCGAGTTCCTTCGAATCACCCACAATTACGCCCAGACGAATACGCCCACCGGTATCTTCGATTTCAATTCGGGGTTCACCGCGGGCAACCCGATCAACCCCGGCAACACCGGCAACGGATATGCGTCGTTCCTTCTCGGCTATCCGGACGGTGGAGGTGCAAGCACACCAGCTCTCGTTGCGGCCGAGCAACTCTACGCCGGCATATACGCGCAGGACGATTGGAAGGTCACAAAGAAACTTACGCTCAACCTAGGTATCCGATGGGAACACGACGGCCCCTGGACCGAACGTTATAACCGGATGACCTACTTCCAGCCTGGCACACCAAACCCGATATTGCAGAACGCCGGCCTGTCCTACGACGGGTCCATCGGGCTTGTTAATTCGCCCGGTTACGGCTACAGAAGCAACATCATGCCGGATTGGAAGCAGTTCGCTCCACGTCTCGGCGCGGCTTACCAGCTTACTTCCCGGACCGTACTGCGCATGGGATACGGCATCTTTTGGATTCCGAACGACGTTGCGTGGGCTTACAGCCCCAACAACGACCCTGTAAACAGCATTGGGACACCGTTTGTTTCTTCGATCAACGGCGGACTCACTCCTTACAACAACCTGTCGAATCCGTTCCCCCAGGGAATTCTTCAGCCGCCGGGACGGAATCCTGTATACCAACAGTCTTTACTCGGCCAAGGCGTAACGCTTTCCCAGCCTCAGAATCCGTACGGCTATGCGCAGCAGTGGAATTTCGGCGTCCAGCAGGAACTTTCCAGCGGTATGTTACTCGAGGTGGATTACGCCGGCGCGAAGGGCACGCACTTGCCGATTGAAAGTCCGGACCTCAACCAGCTACCAACGCAATATATGTCTCTGGGAAGCCAGTTGCTTCAAAGCGTTCCCAATCCGTTCTACGGAATCGTCACGCAGGGCTCGCTGGCGGCGAAGACCATCCCGTATGGTCAGACATTGCTTCCTTATCCGCAGTACACCAGCGTTGGCTATGCCGGCGAGGGAGTCGGCAACTCCTCGTACGAGTCGCTCCAGGTGCAGTTTAAGAAGCGATTCTCGAACGGCGCCGTGATCAGCGCGGCATATACGTTCTCGAAGCTGATTGCCAACACGGATACGATCACCGGCTGGTTGGAGGGCGGCGGCGTCGGCGGGTTCCAGAACTGGAATAACCTTCGCGGCGAACGATCGCTGGCTTCCTTCAACGTTCCGCAGCGTCTGGTGATCAGTTATGTGTACGATCTGCCGTTCGGCAAGGGGCAGCACTTCCTTTCGAACGTGAATGGATTCGTGAACCAGATCGTTGGCGGCTGGGGACTGGAGGGTGTCACCACGCTCCAGAGCGGTTTCCCGCTGCACTTCGGGACGGCTGTGAACCTGACGAACTCGTTTGGCGGCGGCTCGCGTCCGAATGTGGTCTATGGCTGTAACTCCGGCATAGGCGGTTCGGCGACATCGCGCCTGAATGGATGGTTCAATACCGGATGCTTCACGCAGCCTGCGGCGTATACGTTCGGTAATGAAGCTCGCGTGGATCCGACGCTCAGCGCGGCGGGGATTGCGAACTGGGATATGTCTGCCTTTAAGAACTTCCCGTTCGGTCCCGACGGCCGGCTGAACTTACAGTTCCGCGCCGAGGTGTTCAACTTGTTCAATCGCGTCCAATTCGGGTTCCCCGGCCAGACTCTCGGCACACCGCAGTTCGGTGTCGTCAGCGACCAGGCGAATCTTCCTCGCATCATCCAATTTGCTCTTCGCTTCGGGTTCTAACTCGAAGCTGGGAGCCGGCGGGCTACCGGTGAAGACTGGTAGCCCGCTTCATGGATGGCTTGTCTCGCGGTACTCTTCCATCTGCTTCGCCGCCTCCGCCGTCTTCCCCTGCTTGCGGTACAGCGTTGCCAAGCCGAAGTGCGCTTTCTTTGCCAACGGCGTGTGATCCTCCACCGCGAGTTGTTCATTCCATGCTTGCTCGGCCGCCGCCGCGTCGCCCTCCATCGATGCAGCCTGGCCGAGAGAATATAGCGTTTCCGGCATTTTCGGCAGCAGCGAGTTGCTACGATCCAGTGCGACTCGCGCTTCCTTTGGCTTGCCTTCCTCAAGCAGCGCCGAGCCGAGCCTGTAGGCGGCTTCCGCGTCTCCAGGTTCGAGTTGTGCCGCTGCCCGGAACTCGCGCTCGGCTTGTGTCCAGTCCGAGGCGGTTTGGTAGAGTTTGCCTAACTCGAGATGAGCTCCGGGCAAGTCGGGGCGGAGGCGCAGCGCGGCCTGAAATTCCTTCTCGGCTTCTGGTACCCGCCGGAGTACGGCCAGGTTCTCGGCTTCGGCTAAGTGGGCGCGCGCGGAATCGGGCTGCGTGGCAAGCAGAGTATCGAAGTTCTGCTTGGATAGGAGGCCGGACGCGCGGCCGAGGTAATACAACAGGTCCGGATCGCCTGGGTGTTGTTCCAGGGCTTTGGAGAGGTTCTGAATGGCGTCCGGAAAGTGACCCGTCTCTTCCTGGGCGATGCCTAAGGCTCCTGGGTCGCCGGCTTTTTCGAGGTGTGGCAAAGCGTCCGCGGCGTACCCCTGGGCGAGGAGTGAGTAGCCGAGCAACTGTTCTGCGCCGGTCAGGTCCGGTTGCAATTGCAGGGCGCGCTGCAAGGCTTTGGTGGCTTCCGCGTAGTCGCGATCCTGGAGTTCGACGGCGCCGAGGTTGACGAACGCCGCCGGGAGGGTGGGAGCAAGTTCCGTGACTTTGCGGAACTCGGCGACGGCTTCCTTCAGATTGCCCGCTTGTCTGGCGGCCATGCCGGCTTTTACGTGCTGGAGCAATTCATTGTTCGGCGCCGCTTGCCAGGCGAGCCAGATCCAGAGAACCGCAATCATTGTTTGTTCTCCGGTTCGCGGATTGTGAGGAAGCGATCGACAGCCACACCGGTCAACTTCTGATCGATGCCGCTGGGCCACTGAACCTCTACGTCCGCTTTGGCCGCCTGATCGAGACCGAAGTGGACCCGCTTGTCACTCGACGACAGGTAACTTCCCGCCGCGCCCGCGTATTGTGTCTGTCCGTTTACTTTCACAATCGCTCCGAATCCATCGCGATTACTTTGCGTACCGCGAAGAGTAATTGTCAACCAGTGATTTGTCCCGCCGCGGTTGCGGAACAGGATGGGCCGGCCTCCGAGAACCGACATTAAGACGTCTGTCCATCCGTCATTGTTTATGTCGCCGAAAGCCGCCCCGCGGCCCGCGACGGGCGTCGGAAAGCCCGCGTCCGCCCTCTCAAAGTGCCCATGTTGGTTTAAGGCGAGCATGGGAGGTTCGAGCCAGTGCAGCGAAGGATCTACTTTCTCCACGTTGTCCATGACGTGGCCTTGCGCGACGAACAGATCTTTCCATCCGTCGTTGTCGAAATCCTCGAAGCGCATTCCCCAGCCGGAGCTTCCGCTCGAAATCGCTCCCAGGCCGGCCTGAAGGCTCTGGTATTGAAACGTGCCGTGGCCCTCGTTGTGGAAGAGGGCGTACGTCTGACGGGCGAGGTCGGTGACCAGGATGTCGGGACGGCCGTCGTTGTCGTAATCGCGAAAGTCCACGCCCATGCCGGAAAACGGAGAGCCGTCGGCGGAGAGCGCGACGCCTGCGTCGAGGGCCTTTTCGGTGAAGGCGCCGTTGCCGTTGTTGTGGAACAGGAACTCCTCCATGCCGTCGTTGGCGACAAAGACGTCGGGGAAGCCGTCGCCGTCGTAGTCGTTGAATGCCACGCCGAGGGCGCGGCCTTTGATTGCCGCGATTCCCGACTTCGCGCTCACGTCTTGGAAACGCCCTGCGCCGAGGTTGTGATAGAGCAGATTCGTGGTGGCGGGAAACTCCCCCGGCGGACAGTACATATGGATAGGCTCGTTGCAGCTTTTGCTGTGGGCGGTGTCCCACTCCATGTAGCGGGTTACGAAGAGGTCGAGTTTGCCGTCGTTGTCGTAGTCGAAAAAGCCGGCGGAGACGGACCAGCCGCCTCCGGCGACACCCGCGCGGGCGGTTACGTCGGTGAAAGTACCGTCGCCGTTGTTGTGGTATAAAACATTTTTTCCGAGGCTTGTTACAAACAGATCCGTGTAGCCGTCGTTGTCGTAGTCTGCGGCGGCGACGCCCATGCCGTAGTTTCCTTCACCGGCCTGTGCGAGCCCGGCCTGTTTGGTTACGTCGGTGAAGGAGCCATCCGGGTTCTGCCGGAAAAGGCGGTTCCAATAGCGGGGATCGTTCCGCGCGAAGGTTTCCGGGGCGCGCGGTCGGTCTTCGATTTTGCCGCTGTTGACCAGGAAAACGTCCAGGAGGCCATCATTGTTGTAGTCAAGCAGCGCGACGCCTCCGCCCATTGTCTCGACCAGGTATTTTTGGCGGGTAGGCGAGTTCTGGTGGAGGAAATCGAGTCCGGGTGGTTTGACGGTTTCGAATACCGCGGCGGCGCAGGCCGAGGCGCAGAACAGGAGGAGCCAGCGTTTGAACAATCGATCGACCTTACAGGATCAGGGTACCGTTTCGCGACCTCGTTCCGCCCCGATCGGGAGGTGGCGGGCGCGGGGTGAGAACCGGACGGTTTTTTTCTGTAGCCTGAAAGCTCAAGACGTCCGATGAGCGCTTCGCAAAGTAAGACCAATGCCGCACGCCTGCTCGACTCGCTCGGCGTGCGATACGAACTCCGGCACTATGATGTGGACCCGAACGATCTTTCGGCGGAGACCGTCGCTGCGAAGATTCAACTGCCGGCGGAACAGGTTTTCAAGACGCTGGTGGTTCGCGCGTCCTCGGGCGACGTATACTTAGCCGTGGTTCCCGGGGATGCCGAGGTCGATGAGAAGGCGCTTGCCCGAGCCTCCGGCGACCGCCGCGTGGATGTGGTCCCGCTCAAGGATGTGCAGCCTCTGACGGGTTACATCCGGGGCGCGGTTACGGCGCTCGGCGTGCGGAAGCCGTATCCGGTGTTCGCGGATGAAACGATCGAGCTGTTCGACGTGATATCGGTTTCGGCCGGCGTCCGTGGGACGCAAATTCTGCTTTCGCCGGCCGACTATCTTCGCGTGACTGAAGCGCGGGTGGCCCCGATCGCGCGTTCCAAGCAGCACCCGAAAGGCTGACCGATGCGCCTGTCTTTGCTGTGTTTTACTCTTGCCTCGATCGCTGCCGCGCAATCGACGCCACGTCCGCGGATCCGGGGCTTGGCGCACGTGTCGCTTTATGTTCATGACCTTGACGCTTCGCGCGCGTTTTATACGCAGTTCCTCGGCTTCGAGGAATCGTTCTCGCTTCCCGCGGTGAACGGCCATGGGGAAATGGCGTTTATCAAAATCAACGACCGGCAATTCATTGAACTGGCTCCGGAGACTGCGGCTTCGACGGACAGGTTGAATCACATCGCGCTCGAGACGAACGATGCCGAGGCGATGCGCCGGTATCTGGCCTCGCGTGGCGTGAGAGTGCCGGATCACACTCCGGTTGGCCGGATCGGCAACGCGAATTTTACGGTGCGGGATCCGGATGGACATACGGTTGAGATCGTCCAATATCTGGGTGATGGGTGGAGCGCGCGCGACAGGGGCAAACACCTGGGCCCGCGGCGCGTCTCTACGCGGATGATGCATGCGGGCATTCTGGTTGGGAACCTGGAGCCGGCGGTTGGGTTTTACTCCGGAATTCTTGGATTTGTTGAGACGTGGCGGGGTTCCCCGACACCCGCGCGCCTGTCGTGGGTGAACCTTCGGGCCCCGGATGGCACGGACTATGTAGAGTTCATGCTTTACGGCGATCTGCCCGCGCAGGATCATCGAGGCACGCAGCACCACATCTGCCTGGAAGTGCCTTCGGTTCCGGATGCCGTAGCCGCACTGAATGCGAGTCCGTATCGCGCCAGCTACGCGCGCCCGATCGAAGTCAAGACGGGAATAAATCGCAAACGCCAGGCGAACCTGTTTGACCCGGACGGGACGCGGATTGAGCTTATGGAGCCGGCCACCGTTGACGGAAAGCCGGCGCCTTCGTCCGCCGCGCCGCCTCCGCATCCTTGAAGCTACGCCGTTGTTTTCTCGGCGTCGAGTAACTTCTTCTTTCGATTGATGCCCCAGCGGTAGCCGGCGAGCGAGCCATCGCCCCGGATGACGCGATGGCATGGGACGACGAGGGCTACCGGGTTCGTGGCGCAGGCCCGGGCGACCGCGCGGGAGGCCGAGGGCCGGCCGAGGGCGCAGGCGACCTCGGAGTAAGTGCGCGTCTCACCCCTCGGAATGGACATCAGGAAATTCCAGACGCGACGCTGAAACGCCGTTGCCCGGATGTCGAGTGGAACGTTCGCGGCGCCCGTCAGGCCGTCGGCGACTGATCGCACCGCCTCGGCCCAGTCCTTGGCCCGCGCACTGTCTTTGAGTATCTCCGCTTGGGGATATTCATCGCGGAGCGAGGTTAGTAAAGCGCCGCTCCGATCGCCCAAGGCTACCTGACAGACTCCCCGGCCGGTTCCGGCGACCAGGAGCAAACCGACGCGCGTGGGAACAATTGCATAGCTGATTTGTTCCGCCGGACTGCCGTTGCGATACGCCCGAAGCGTGACTCCCAGGCGCTTGGCCGCACGTTCGTGCAGACGGCTCGAGGAACCATAGCCTGCTTCGGCGGCGGCCTTGGTCACGCTCGCTCCGTCTCGCAGTTCCTGCTGGAGGAGTCGCATTCTACACGTCTCCGCATACTCGCGGGGGCTGACCCCGATCTCTCCGCGGAACCTTCGCTGCAGGTGGGCTTGGCTCATTCCGGCTTCGTGCGCGAGCACGGCGAGGGTGAGTTTTTGGTCAGCGTGAGATTCAATGAAGCGGCAGAGCCGGACCATGTCGCCCGCATCTGCTTCGGTGGGCCTGCACCGCAGACAGGCGCGCAGTCCATCGCGCTCAGCGTCGGCGGGCGAGGCGTAGATCCGTGCATTTTCACGCCGCGGCCGGCGCGATGGGCAGGATGGGCGGCAATAGACGCCTGTAGTGAGCACACCATAGACGAACTCACCGTCGTGTCTTCGATCGCGATTCAGAACGGCTTGCCACCGCGCGTCATCCTGGCTTTTCCGGGCTTGCATATCGCCAGTGTGAGTCATTTTCGCACTGCGCGCACTCCGCTTCTTGTGGCCAGAGCAATTTGACAGAGGCCCGGGCCCGCATCATTCTGGTGGTATGGCCGCGGACGGCACTGAGTGACAGCGATGCTCGGCGGGCTTGTTTTCGATTGCCGCTATGCCGCGCGTGCCCTGCGCAATGGAAAACTTGTCAACGCTCTGATTGTCCTTGTCCTGGCGTTGGTCATTGGCGCCAACACGGCGATCTTCAGCATGGTCCACTCTGTCCTCCTGGAACCATTACCATTCCGGCAACCCGGCCGCATTCTGGCTGTCTGGGATACTTACCTGCCTCAATTCTCAAAAGCCGGCGTCTCCCCTGCCGAATTGGCTGCGTGGCGAACGCAGCGCGATCTGTTCGAAGACACCTGCTGGTATCGCTACGTGCCGTTCGATGGCATCTTAGTCATCCCTGGATCGGATCCCATTCCTGCCCACGCAGGATTCATAGCTACTAACTTATTTTCCTTTCTGGGCGAGTCTCCTGCCCTAGTATGGTGATTCCAAAATAATATATCAATACTAGACGACCGACAATGTCTCCAGCGTGTACTTCCAGCGGTAGACGACGGGGGTCTCGTTGACCTCCCGGAGGTAGAGTTCGATCCGTG
>JAJYCN010000119.1 GCA_021778335.1 Acidobacteriota bacterium
ACGAAGCCGAACACTTCTCCGAAAATCAGAAGGCCAGCGTCGCTACGCTCCGATGGTGTTCGCCTTCGCCCGGAATGCTGTTCGGCTTCCCTCCGGAATAAGCGTTCGCCTTCGTCGGAATCCGCACACCCGTCTCATTGAAATCAGAGAGAGTAGGGGTGAAGGTTTGGACGCCGCCGGCGACCGTAAGTTTTGGCATCGTATCCAGGGGATGGCGCGGAAGGCTCTGCCGGCGTAGAATAGGGACTCAACGACTTCATTGCCCTGGTCGAAGGAGGCATATGGCAACATTGACCCGATTTCCAGCGACGGATGTCCTGAAAGAAACGTCATCCGCCTGCCCCGTGTTTGAAGACCCGGCCGCATACCGCAATCCGGCCATCCTGGAGCGGTATATTCGCGACTACCGGAAGACTCCTGAGGAGGCAGAGGTATGCTTCGCCAAACTCAAAGAGTATCTTGGGCGGGCGGTGGTGGCTGTGGAACCTTTATCCCCTCCTTCACGGGATGTTGACGATCTCTGGCACACGTTCTTGCTGTTCACCCGCGATTACGCGGCATTTTGCCAGAGTTCGTTTGGCAAGTTTATCCATCATGTTCCGAAAGTGTCGCCCCAGGGTTCGTGTAGTGGTGAAACCTGCAACCAGTGCGACGGTGATTCCTAACGCAAGAACCGACTGGAGGCGTACCTTTCAAGGATTCGACACGCAGATGGTCTGGACTCTACACTAGGAGCGCGAGCTGCTATAAACGATCAGGCCGCCGTTTCCATAGGGGGAACCGGCGGCTTTCGACTGAGGGTTGACGGTTCAGAAGCCCGATTACTTCTTCTTGGGCTTCTGTTTGGCCTGAGCAAGGTCCGACGCGATCGGCGGGCGGTCCTTTTTGGGCGTCTTCGGGTCCCGCAGATCCTTGCCTGCTTGCGAGGCGACTCGCTTCGAAGTTGGCATGCCCCATTCTAGCGCTGTAAGGAAGGCGATAAGCATCCCATCGAAAAGCGCTTGCCGACTAATCCTGTTCGGACGGATGAGAAATGACATTATGTTTCGTCACTCCAGCGGCGGCAATGCCGCCGAGTTCCGCGCCGATTTGGTGAGGATCGCTCTTGCTTGGCAGGACGCCTTTGGCGTCGCTCCGGACATAACAAGGGCTCTTTCTGAACTGGATGCGGCGCTGCTCGTGGGGATGACTGAAGATGAATATTGTGCGGACGGCGAGTTTCGTACTGCTGTAACTCGGGGCGAGGATTTTGCGCTCCGAGGTATCCGGTGCCAGGTCACTGCAAACAGGCCCAGCGGTAAGAAGGGATCGAAAGTGACACGGGTCACCCTGAAACGCAAATTCGAACGGAATCGGCACATTGGGTTGCTGTCCAACCAAGAATATGTTCTTCTAGCGGCTTGGGAGTTTACGGTTGACGTGTATAAAAGCACGTTTGGCCAGTCAGAGCGGACTATGCCCCGATGACATGCGGCTCGGAAAATGCCTCTTTAAGGCCGCGCGACAATGAGAACTGAAATCACTCCATGCTCTTCCCCTGGACAGTCGAGCAAGGCCGGCATCCTGCAACTCCGGAGTTGCAGCAAGCATCACGTGTCCTGCAGGTTGGACAGCTGCTCTACGATCGACAGTGTTTGGGAGAAAAGTCAACGAAGCTGACATTTACCATCTCGTGGAGATCAGTCAAGCGCGCACCTGATGCGTCGTCGGTTCGATCCACGCCATCAGAGTCTGGTCCTTTACGAATGTTCGAACCTTTGTTTCGGCGGCGGAACTGGAGGTCCTCCGCCGTGCAGGATCTCAGCAAGGGCGTGAATTTCGGCCCATATACGGTTCAAGGGCGTGCAGACGGAGGGCACCCCGTATGACAACCCGGTCTCAGATCGGCCAAAAGTGCTGAAAAGAAGTCCCAAAGTGGAGGTTCGAATATTTCCGAAAATATATCCGCTGGGAAGGATGACACGTTCGAACCTCCGTCGAAACGGGGGCTGCAGCGAACGCCACGTGTCCTGCAGATTGGACAACGGCTCCACGATTGCATCGAGATCAGCCTGCGCCTGATCGACGGTCACTGCGTCATCCTTCGGATGATCCGATACGGCCTTCTGCTCGGCGAGCTTCTTTTTGTTGGCAAGGAACTCGTCGTCCGAGATCAAGTTCTGGGCCCGCATGCGGATCAGCTCCTCGATTTCACGCCCAAGCTCTCGACTCCGCGCACGCCGTCCTCGGCGTTGCGCGTCCAGTTCCGCCTTGCTCCGTTCAACAGAAGTAATGACCCGTTCGCCGATCTTTGCAATTGCCTGCGGCGTGAGCGACAGGTCATCGAGAAACGATGTAAATTCGCGGTGCACGTTGGCGGCGGAATGGTTCTTGTCACGGCTGGCGCAGTCGCGCGCACAGCAGAAATAATACGGGTACCGGCCGCCATGGCCGCGCGAGACGGCGCCAGTGAAACACCGTTCGCACGTTTCGCAGCGAACGAGGCCTCGTAACGGAAATTCCGGATTGTCCTTTCGGTGTGGTTCGGATCGGCCCCGGGCAGCCATCATGATCTGGACGCTCGCGAATTCGGCGCGGGTGACCATGGGCGTATGCTTCCCCTCATATTCGTCGCCGGTCCATGGATCGACAAGAACCCCCGCGTAAAACGGGTTCGTGAATAACTGATAGACAGACTGGCGGGCAAGGGTGTCGCGCCCCTTGCCACCGATGCCCCAGGTACTCATCAGCCGCCCCATTTCGACCTGCGTGTACGCGCCGGTTGCAAAATGCTTCCACGCAGTCCGAAGTACGTCGAACGTGGGCTGATCCGGCACGTCCGGCTGCGTTTTCTTTTCTCCGTTCGCGACCGAACTTCGGTACCCAATCGGTGGATGCCACGGGAAGATGCCTTCCTGGAGTTTCCGCCGCATGCCCTGTACCGTCCGCATCGCACGCACGTCGTTGTCGAACTGGGCGAATCCGGCGAGAATCGTCTCCATTAGCCGGCCTTCCGGATTTGTGTCGATGGGCTCCGTGACGGAAGCGATGCTAACGCCGTACTTGGCGAGTGTCGCTTTCACGCTGTAGTGGTCGGTGACATTGCGAGCGAAACGGTCGATCTTCCAAACGATGAGCACCTGGACAGTTCCCTTATGCGTCTGGCAGAAATCGACGAGTGCAAGCAGCTGAGTGCGGTCGGCGAACTTAGCGGACTCGCCCTCTTCAACGAAAACCTTCACAACCTCGATACCCTTCGATCGAGCGTACTCGCGGCAAGCCGCCTCCTGAGATTCGAGGCTCGTGCCTTGTATCTGCTCTTTCGAAGAAACGCGGCAGTAAATGATACCTCTGGTCATTGATGTGAACGCAATACACGTGATGGACCTTTGCGGTCGGCGGGAAAGGAAGGATGACTAAATGTTACTCGTCGGGTGCAGAGGTGTCAAAACGCGCAGCCTTCTTCCCGGGTCGATCACGCTTCCGTTGCCGGTACCGTTCGAGCAGGATATTCGCCACCTCGTCAAGTTCCCGGTCAAGCTGATGGAGTTGGACGCAGGTCCAATCCTTCGCGACCGGTCCCACCCAGGCGCGAAGTTCTTCGAGGTCTTCCATACCTATCAGTCTGCGGCAGGGGCCGGGACAACGAAAGACCCGCTGACGGGTCACGGGACGCGCCTCGGCGGGTCTTTTCCGTATCCGCCGCAGCGCCATCATCAGGACCATGGAAATCATCGAGATCATTCTGGCCGTCGTCACGGAATGGGCGCGCGCCATCGTCCTCGACATCTCGGGACGGCGCACGGAGGAGTTCATCGGCCGGAAGATGAAGGAACTTCGCCGCCGCCGTTCCAACCGCAAGCGTGTCAAACGGCCCCGGATTCGTCGTCCGCGATGACGCCCCGGCGGATCACAAGCTGTGCGCGGTCCGTGCACAGCGCCGCGCCGTCCGGAGGCCGTTTTTCGGATGCGTTGCGTTCGTGCGCCCTCATACTCGCTTCCCCAGAGGGTGCGGCAAAGGAGTCATGCGGCGGTCCCTCAGCGCCCCTATCGGAACCGCATGCGGTTGTTACCCTTAAGCTAAAGGTCGGAAAAATAAACCAATCACACGCATTCCGAAATGAGTGGCCGGATGACGGGCAACTATCTCCGTGCGCAGCGTCGGAAGTCGGGACTCACCCAGCGCGAACTGGGTAAGCTCCTCGGATACCAGAACAAAGGGCCGGTTCCGCGGCACGAACAATCACGTTCGGTGCCGCCGCTCCTCACCGCGCTCGCCTACGAGTCGGTGTTTCTCGTGCCAGTGTCATCGATCTTCGCGGGATTCCATACATCCGTTTTCGCGAACATCGAGAAGAACCTCCGCGAGTTCGAAGCGGATCTCGACCGAACGATCCATGATCGCGCCTCGGCTCAGACCCAGCAGAAGCGCCAGTGGCTGAAAGAGCGTCTGCACGCACCCGCATGAGCGACATAACCGCTGGTGAGGTGAACGTTCTCCCTCGCGACCGGGCGCTCGCGCTCGAGGTTCGCGCCGGAAAGATCGGATTCGCGGCATTCGAAGGGCCAGAGCTCATCGATTGCGGAACGCATCGGTATGCCCGGCACGGCGACGGAGCTCGATCGACGGTCGCGAAGTTCGCCGCGCTCCTTGATTTCGTGACGCCCGCGGTCGTCGTCACCCGCCGTCCCCGGAGATCGGCCCACGAATCGTCGAACCGCGCACGGTCCCGGTGGCGGACCCTCGCATCGGCCCTGCAGCGCCGCGCGATCCCGTTGATCGTCGTGCCGCGGAAGCGAGCGAAGAGCTGCTTCGCCGAACGCGGCTGCCGCTCGAAAAGCGACATCGCCACCTGGCTCGTTGCCCGGTTCCCATCGCTCGCATGGCGGTTGCCTCCGAAGCGGAAGACGTGGCAACGGGAGGCGCATGCCGTCGTGATCTTCGATGCCGTGGCCACAGCCGTCGCGTCAGGGCTCATCCCCACACGCCCGTGATCCGCGATGAAGGCGGTATCGACGGCCTCTCCCCCGGCGTTATGACCAGAATGGCCGCTGGCAAGGGAGGGGCCTTCGATGCCGCCTTCCGAGGCGGCGTCATCCCTGAGAACCTCATTCCGAAACCGCTCCCCCATGACCGGTCCCCTCGCCTATATCGGCGGCAAGCACCGCATCGCAAAACGGATCATTGCGCTTTTTCCCGCGCACCGGACGTTCGTCGAGCCCTTTGCGGGCGGCGCGCAGGTGCTCTTTGAGAAACGCCCGTCTTCGGTCGAGGTGCTGAACGATCTCGACGGCGACGTCGTGAACTTTTTCCGAACGTGCCAGCGGCATGCCGACGAGCTGATGCGCGTCCTGAAGTTCACGCTCGTGAGCCGCCGGTGGTTCTCGCTCTTCGAGGCCGAAAATCCCGCGACCCTCACCGACATCGAGCGCGCCGCCCGATTCTTCTATCTCCAGAAGACGGCATTCGCCGGGCTCGTCGTGCGGCGGAGCCACAACTACTCGGTCGTGTCGAAGCCGAGCCTCAACCTAGAGCGCCTCCCCGAAATCATCGAGAACGCCCACCGGAGGCTCGCCCGGGTGCACATCGAGTGCCTGCCTTACGAGGAGATCATCCGCCGGTTCGACCGCGCGGAAACGCTCTTCTACCTCGACCCGCCGTACTGGGGCCGCAAACTGTACCGGCACAACTTCACGAACGACGATTTCCGCGAACTCGCCCGCCGCCTCGCCGCCGTCAAGGGAAAGTTCGTGCTTTCGGTGAACGACGTGCCCGAACTCCGCGAACTCTTCCGCGCGCACGTGATCCGCGAGATCGAGTTTCCGTACACGGCGCTCCGGCAGGGCGGGAAGCGGTTCCGGGAACTCCTCATCACGAACTTCTGAGTGCGATCCAGACCCGCCGCGCCCGATTGTTACCGTTCCTGTCGCGGGCACCCTTACGCTCGTCCCATGCCGTGGCTCGAAACCTTCATCGCCCGTCTCTGGAACCGGCGCCGTGGCTCCCGGGAGACGATGGCCGCCCACCGCGTGCTCGACCTCGGCGCGCTCGTCGTCGACGGGGAGCCCACGCGACGGCGGATCGGCATCGAACACGCCCGCCGTGCGGAAAGCGTCGCGATCCTCGGCAAGACCGGAACCGGAAAGTCATCCCTCATCCGGTATATGGCGCAGCAGGACATCCGGGCCGGCCGCGGGTTCGCGTTCTTTGATCTTCACGGGGACGCCACGCGGTTTCTCCTCTCCTGCATCGCCGAGCGCGAGCGCGCCCGGGGCGAGGATCTCAGCGGACGCGTGATCCTCATCGACCCCGCCGATCCGCGCGCCTCGGTCGGCCTCAATCCGATCGAAGGCGGGACGGGCGACGACCGGTTCGTCGAGATCGCGGAATTCGCGCAAATCCTCCGGCAGCGCTGGCAGCTCGACTCCTTCGGGGCGCGGACGGACGAACTCCTGCGGAACACCCTCTACGTGCTCGCCGCGAACGGCTTTACGCTCGTCGAACTGGGTCTCCTTCTCACGGACACGGCATTCCGTTCGGCGTGCCTCGCGCGCGTCGACAACGCCGATGTCAAGCAGTATTTCGAAGAGCGTTTCAACCACGCAAGCGACGCGATGCGGGCCGTCCTCGCCGAGCCGATCCTGAACAAGACCTCGGCCTTCGTCGCCGATCCGCGGTTCCGCCACGTGGTGGGACAGGAGCGCTCGACGTTCTCGGTCCTCGATGCGATGGACCGGGGCCATTGGATCATCCTGAACCTCGACAAGGGACGCTTGGGCCCGCAGGCGGCGACGCTCGGCAGCCTCTTCCTGGCGCGCATCAAGCACGCGCTCTTCGCCCGCCGCCGGCGCGATCTCTTCACGCTCTACTGCGACGAAATCCAGAACCTCGTTGCGTTCGGCGGCGGACTCGAGACCGTGCTCGCGGAGGCGCGCAAGTTCGGAACGGGCATCGTGTCGGCGAATCAATTTCTCGATCAGTATCCCGCCGACATGCGGGCCGCGATCCTCGCCGTGGGCACGCACGTGTTCTTCCAGCTCTCGAGTTCCGACGCCCACCAGATGGCCGCGGCGCTCGACGGCGGAAAGCCCTTGGGCGAACTTCTGAAGAACCTCCCGCGCCGCCATATGGTCGTCAAAACCACGCACGAGCGGTGGCGCGAAGGCGTCGTGCCGAGGATCCTCGAACCGAAGACCGATGGCGCCGATCTTCAAACGCGCGCCGAAGCCCGCTATGGGCGCATCCGGCAGGACATCGAGAACGATATCCGCGAGCGGCAACGGGCAGCGGGCCGCCGGAATCGCGAGGTGCTCAATGACTGGGAATGACCGGAAAGGCATCATCCTGCAGGACCGCGACCGGCACCTGCTGCGGGAACTCGCGGTCATGCGCGTGATCGACCGCGAGCAGGCGAAGGTTGTCGCCGGATTCGGATCGACCACGCGAGCGAACGCTCGATTGCTTGCATTGACGAACGCCGGGTTTCTCCGCCGGTATTTCCTCGGCACCGTCGGCGGGGCGCGCAAGTCGCTCTACCTCATGTCGGAGAAGGCGGCGGAACTCGTCGGCGTCCCCTACCGTGGCCCGCGCCGGGTGAGCAGTCAGATTCTCGCGGCGGATTTCTTCGCGATGCACCAGATGGAAATCAACGACGTGTATTGCTCCGTGAAGTACCGGCCGGCGGCGGACGGCAGGGCGCGGCTCACGCGGTGGGAGAGCTTCTACGAGCCCATCGCTCCGGGCGCCGCGCTCATTCCCGACGGATACGCCGAGATCGCAACGCGCGAGCGAATCATTGCGGCATTCCTCGAAGTCGATCGCGGGAACGAATCGCGGTCCGTCTGGCGGCGGAAGGTGGATGCGTATCTCGCCTACGCCCTCTCGGGAAACTTCCCGCAGCGTTTCGGCCAAGAACGCTTCCGCGTGATGGTGGTCGCGAACTCGGAAAGCCGCGTCGCTTCGCTCCGCAGGACGACCGCGCGCGTGACCGAACGGATTTTCTGGTTTGCCGCCCGCCATGCGCTGCGCCAGGACGGATTCTGGGCGGCGATCTGGCAGCGACCGACCGGCGACGCCCGGGAAGGTTTCTTCGAGTAACTCCCATGCGGTACTGCTTCAATTGCAACCATCTCACCCCGGGTGAACCGATCTACTGCGAGCACTGCGGTCGCAGCTACAACGTCAAGCTTTGTCCCCGCCAGCATCGGAATCCCCGCACCGCAGACGTGTGCTCGCGGTGCGGGAGCCGCGACCTTTCAACGCCGCAGCCCCGGGTGCCGTGGTGGGTGCCCCTCGTCGAGTTCCTGCTCACGGTCATTCCCGGCGCCATCCTCACGTTGATCTCCGTTTCCGTCGCCTACTTGCTCCTTGTGGCGGTCCTCCGCGATCCCCGGATGATCTCCACCCTCATCCTCCTCGCGATTCCCTTGGGAACGCTCTGGTGGTTGTGGTCCGAGATCCCCCCGACGCTCCGGACGTGGATATCTCGCCTCCTGCGCCATCGGCGCGAAGGCGGAGAAAGGAAAGAAAACCCGTGAACCGACGCGGAATTCCACGCAGCTCGGGTCTGCCCGAAACCCGGAACGTGAACGAACGCTTGGGCATTCCGGCCCATCCCTCCGGGCTTAGCTACCCGCAGCGGTACCCGTACCTGGAAAACGCTTCGCTCGGGGAGCCCCTCTCGATTGCCGAGGCGGCCCGCCTGATCGGCTGCTCGCCGTGGACCGTCCGGCAGACGCTCATCCCAATGGGTCTCCCGGTCTTCCGGTCCGGGGCGAGCGGCAAGCTGATCTTCTATCGCGATCAGGTTGTCCGCTGGATCCAGTCCCGACAAGGAGGCAACCCGTGAGTCTCTTCAAGCGAGGCGGCGTCTGGTGGGTCTACCTCACCCGCGACGGCGTCCGCCATCAGCAGTCCACCGGCACGGGGAACCGCAAGCAGGCGGCGATCATCGCGGCGAAGTTCGCCGAGGAACTGAACGACCGGCGGTTCCAGATCGTCCGGTCCGATCCCCGACTCACCTTCGCCGAGCTCGCCGCGGAGTTCCTCGCGAGCGGTTCCGCCCGGCCCCATCACGCCTACCACCTGAAGTTCCTGCTCCCGTTCTTCGCCGAGATTCCGGTGGTGCGCATCACGAAGTCGCTCGCCGACGACTTCCGGAGCGAGCGGCGGCGGCGCAACCCGGCGATCAAGGACGCGACGATCAACCGCGATCTCTCCGCCCTGCGCCGCATCCTCTACTGGGCGCAGGACGAGCAGCGCATCCCGGCAAATCCGCTCGCCCGCCTCAAGATGGCGCGGGAGCGGCGCACCCGGCGGCAGATCCTGAGCCTCACCGAGGAAAAACTGCTCCTCGGCGCGGCGACGGCTCACCTCTCCGCCATGATCCTCATGGCGCTCGACACCGGCATGAGGCGCGGCGAGATCACGGGACAGCGCTGGGAAGACGTCGACCTCGCGCAGAACGTGCTCTTTGTCACGCGCTCCAAGACGCCCGAGGGCGAGTCGCGGGAGATCCCTCTCACGGAGCGGCTCGCCGCCTTCCTGCGGGAGCGCTCCGAACCCGCGGGCCTCGTCATCGACTTCAAGGGCCATCCGGTCCGCATCGTGAAGCGCTCCTGGGCCACCGCGCTCCGGAACGCCGGGGTGCGCCACGTGCGCTTTCACGATCTCCGCCACACCTTCAACACGCGCCTGATGGAAGCGGGCGTCCTTCAGGAGATCCGCATGGCCCTCATGGGCCACTCCGCGGGTTCACGCATGCAGTCCGTATACACCCACATCGAGCTACCGGCGAAGCGCGAAGCGATCCAGAAGCTCGAACGATGGGTGCGGGAACAACAACCGAAAGAGGAGTACCAAGGCTATGCCAACTCAGAAATCAAGTGACGCGAAAGCAACCCCGGCCAAGCCGGAGCGCAAGAAATGGATCAAGAAATCACCCGTCGAGGTGGTCTTCGAGCAGGCGGACAAGCTGAAAGGCGAAATCGCCGAGCTCGAAGGACAGCTCGCGGCGAAGCGCCGCCAGCTGCAGAAGTTCGAAGAGGCGCGCAAGCTCTTCGAGTCGGCGTAACGGTATGCGACAACCGCTCCTTACCGACGATCTCCGCAGCCGCCTGCCGGGACTCCGGTCCCAACAGGCGGAACCGGACCCGGTCGTCTACGCGAAGTTCTTCCTGCCCGGCACCGAACGGACGTGGTACTTCATCGAGGGCGCGGCGCAGGACGACGACTTTCTGTTCTTTGGCTTCGTCGTGGGTCTCGAAAGCGACTTCGGGTATTTCCGGCTCTCCGAACTGGAGAGCGTCCGAAACCCGTTCGGCCTCACCGTGGAACGGGACCACTCGTTCCGCGAAGGCAGGCTCACCGACGTAGTCCCGGCGCCGGAAGACTAACCGGCACCGTGAGGCCAGACATGCTCTGGCCTCTTTTTTTCGCCGATCCCCGCGGGGACGGCGACGGCAGCAACGAAACTCACTGAGGTGAACATGATGTACACACAACTTCCCGCTCCTGAATATGCCCCGCCGGTCGCGTCGCCCGCCAGGGCCGCGCCCCGGTTCAAGGCGCTCTTCCTCTTCTGGCTCCTCGCCGCCTTCGGCTCCGGCACCTACTGGGCGCTCCGCCACGGCGCTCCCCAATCCGGAGCCCAGGCTCACGCCCTCCCCGCCGTGACACCGCCGCTCGCGCCCGACTTCGGCAAGCATCTCGCCCGCGCCGCGGCGGACGCGAACCTGGCCGAAGCCGGCATCCGGCGGAGCGAGGAGCAGCTGCGGCACGCCCTCGCCCTCACGGACAACCCTACTGAAGCCCGGCATCTCCACGGCGCGCTCGTTGACCTCGAGGCCGCGCACCAGCGCATCCTCGCCGACCGCGACGAACTCGATTCACTCAACTTACTTACGAAAGGAACAACCCAATGAAGTTATTGCAACTCCCCTGTGATACCCGGCAGATCGCGCCGCGTCTCGTGATCCATGAGACGAAGGCGCTTGCGCGCCGGAACGGCAACCCCACGATCGTCGTGCGGCGCGCGCCGGTAGTGGCGCTCACGGTCCGCGAGCGGACCGCGCCCGCGCCGATACCGCAGCTCCCGCCACCGCAAACCTATGCCGCGGAACGGGCGGACGGCTTCGTGTCGCGCCTGTTCGGCGCGAGCCTGAACGGCGGCTCGGCGATCGAGATCGAGCTGCCTTTCGGCACGCCGCGTTTCACGAATGCCGCGACCCTCAGGCAACTCCTCGGCGGCAAGCCGGGAGACCGGCTCCTGCGGAATACCCAAAACGGAACGTGGGAGATCTGCGAGGACAGCCTGCGGGTGGACCTGCTCGACCAGCACGTGCAGTTCCGCGTGGGACCCGTCGCCGTGTATTCCTGATCCCGGCTCTTGCGGCCAGTCATGAAGGCGGGGCGCACCATGTCCCCGCCCGTACTTCGGAGATGAACCATGTCGATACTTGAATTCCTTGTCTTGAGCGGCAGCATCGCGTCGTTGCTCTATGCAATCGCTCCGGTGCTCATTCCCCCGCTCCACTACCTCGCGTCGGCACTATTCGGACGGATCGATGAAACCCTCGACGCCTACCACATTGCCTGGCAACGCCGGGCGGACCGCACCGCCGCAGAGACGGGCGAACGCCGCTCGCGCGAGGCATTCTTCGAGTGGCTCGCGTCCCGCGCCGGCGTCGCAGACTCCGACGAAGCCCTCGACCATGACCTTATCGAGGCCCAGCGTCTCACGCCGCTCATCCGCCACCTCCTGCAGGAGGAAATCCCGGCAGCGGTGAAGCGGTGCAACGGGCTGCACTACCGGATGGCGCTCTTCTCCGGCGCCATACACCTGCGCGAAATCGCCGCAGAGCCCGAATGCCTGATCCTGCGCCGGAACACGGTCGATCTCCTGCGCCAGAGCGATGGCCTCCTGCGGCAGTATCCGTTGCGCCTGCGGCTCGAGGCCGACGACCTCCTCCATGCGTCGATCGCCATTCGGAAGAGCCTTCTGCCTACCTGCAGCCGGTGCCCCTATATCCACCAGACGGTTACGGACGCCGGAGAACGGTGCCCGACGGCTCAACTGATCCACATCGAGGCGCGGCCGTGAGACGGGACGAGCTTTCATGGTTCTCCGGCCAGTTGCCGGTGATCGGCCCGGTGCGCCAGGCGGCGCTCCTGGCGTCGCAGGCGGCCGTTATCGGCCTCGGACGGATCGGAACGAGCGCGGCGCTTGCGCTTCACGCCGCGGGCGTGGGAAAGCTCGTCCTCATCGATCCGCAACGGCTTGAGGATGAACAGATCGGGCCGATGTGGTTCCTGCGGCGGGACCAGATTGGCACGCCGAAAGTCCGTGCGGTGGCCGACCTCCTACGGGATCGCCCGTACGGGCGGGTCGAACCAGTGCTATCGACCGCCGAAGCTCCGGAGACGGCTGATATCATCCGGCGATCCGGCATCGTTCTCTCATGCGCGAACACGATCTCGGCGCGACTCAAGACCGAGCGGAACGCCATCGCGCACGGAGTGCCGGTCGTGCAGGCCGCAGCGTTTGACGGCAGGGAGCGCCTAGGCGGAATCGTGACGGTCCGCCTTCCGGAGACGCCGGACCGCGCCTGTTTCGGGTGCCTCGCGGCCGATTCCGGAGCCATCCAGAGAGGCGAAGGACTCCTCACCACGGTGACGTCCCTGCTTGGCGTGCTTGCCGCCCACCTTGCCACTCTGATTATCAGTTCTCCCCATGGCGGGATTCCGGACCGTAGCATTTTTGTCCTGAATGGTTCTACCGGAACCGTGGAAGCGCTCACCGTTAGGCGACGGCCGGATTGCCCGATCTGCGGGGCGCCGGCGTGATTTCGTCGATGGGAGGCCTCCTCGTCCTCGGCCTCAGCATCGTAGGCATCCTCACAATCGTTGCGCCCAGCGCGGCATCAGTCGCCGCCAAACGTATCGGCGTCGCATGCCTTGTCGTCCTCGTCGCAAGCACATTCTCATCGGGCTTCGGCGGCGGGTTCACAGGGGTGATGATCGTGCTCGCGGCCTTTGCCGGGGTGATCGGCGCGGTGCTCTATGTTTTCGATCCAGCGCGTGGCATAGTCGTCTGGACGAAAACCGTCCGTATGCTCGCAGCTCTTCTCGTGCTGCGGATCTCAGTCGCCATGCTTTGGGCTTCGGCCATCGAAAAGGCGCTCCTGATTGCAGTTGCTGCCACCCTGTTGTTCGCGACGCTTCGCCGTCCGACGAACGGATGACCGGACGGGCCGCGGGATGAGCACGTCGCGCTTATTGCTCTCCCAGTGTTGGAACACCTTGACGGCGCGGGGGCGAGCGTGGGCACTGCTATAAACCGCCCATCGTGGGTGAGAACGTCTGGCAATCAACATCTCAGTTCACCTTTCTCACAGCGACGTCGCTTGGGTGTTATCGGCGGAGAATGGTAAACTTCAAAGGACCCACCGGCAGATTTTGCGCCATGATTCGTGGCGTTTGAAGAAAATGCTAGATTCTATGCTGCGTCGCAACGCTGTCGGCCTTGCGTATCGTACATGACCGTGCCTTCGCGTAGGAGTACCGGTGGGTCAGTTTGCCTCGGACGATGTCTCAGCTTGCCAACCTAAAGTCAGCGACTTCTCTGACTGATCTGGCGAAATTGTTGCATGCGAAGCCGGCAGGATTGGCGTACATTCTCTATAAACAGCCTTCGGCGAGCAAATATGCGGTCTTCGAGATCCCAAAGCGGAGCGGCGGCAAGCGTGTTATCAAAGCGCCCGATCGACGCTTGAAGTTAGTTCAGCAAAAGCTCTCGATACTCCTCCAAGATTGTCTCGACGAGATAATCACGGCCAAAAAAAGCCAGGATCGTATCGCGCATGGGTTTAGACGCAGACATTCGATTCTCACCAACGCGACCCAACACCGCAATCGCAGGTACCTTTTCAATGTCGATCTTGAAGACTTCTTCCCATCGATCAACTTTGGGCGCGTCCGCGGATTTTTTATTCACGATAGGAATTTCGCGCTCACCGAGTCCGTGGCCACGATCATAGCTCAGATTGCATGTTACGATAATGAGCTCCCGCAAGGCAGTCCCTGTTCCCCGGTTATTTCCAATCTAATCGCGCACGTGCTTGACATGCATCTTGTCCGCCTCGCCTCATCAGTTGGTTGTACGTATTCACGATATGCCGACGACCTGACGTTCTCCACGAACAAGAAGATCTTCCCGCAACAACTTGCGGAGCCATGTCCGCAGAACCCTCATCAGTGGTCGCCCGGCAAGGAGTTACAGGAAATCGTCGCGCACGCCGGCTTTCGCATCAACCCGGCAAAGACGAGGATGCAATATCGCGAAGCGCGGCAGGAGGTCACCGGACTCGTCGTAAACGAGAAAGTGAACGTTCGTCACGAGTATCGACATTCCGTTCGAGCCATGGTTCACAGCCTCCTCAAGACGGGGAAATTCGAGATCTATGCACCCGTCGAGAAATCGGGCTTCGTCACACTCGAGAAGCGAGAAGGTAAACTCAACGAACTCCATGGGCGACTCGGCTTTATTGACGGCATCGATCTCTACAACTGGAGAAACCGCTCTCAACTCAAGGAGTCCGGCCGACTTTCTAGCAAAGAGCTGATGTATCGGAGGTTTCTGATCTATCGCGACTTCTATGCGACCGAACGGCCGATAATTCTCTGCGAGGGTGCAACGGACAACGTCTATCTCACCCATGCGATTCGAAATCTCGCAGCAGACTTCCCGGCACTGGCGGAGATCGCCCAAGATGGAACAATCCGACTCAAGGTGCGGCTTTACAAGTATGTCCACTCAAGCACCGCCCGCGTGCTTGGCTTGAACGACGGAGGCAGCGGCGTCCTCAGCTCGTTCATTAGCACCTACAAGCGCGAAACAGACAAATTTGGCGCCCCCGGATGTAAGCAACCGGTGATCATTCTTTACGACAAGGATTCGGGAGCAAAAACAGTCGAAAAGACGATCCAACAGGCGTCCAGGCTGAAGGCAATACCGACGGGTCCGTTTGTTCACATTTTCCGCAATCTGTATGCAGTTCCCACTCCTCTCATCGGAGGGGCAACACAATCCAAGATCGAGGACTTCTTTGATGCGGCGACGCAGGCAATTACAGTAAATGGGAAGTCGTTCAGTCCCGAGAATGGGTTTGACTCCGTGGTGCACTACGGCAAGAAAGTTTTTGCATATGACGTTATCCGCCCTCATGCAGATGCCATTGATTTCTCAGGCTTTCGTCCGCTCCTGACCAATCTTGCCGCAGCCATTGTTGCGCACGCCGCGGAAGCATAGGCATCGTCCGACAGCGCTGAGCGCTGGCTCCGTACCGCCCGTTTGCCTGGTAGTAGAGTTGGGAAATGGTGGATGAAACCGAGAAGAAGAAATTCTGGCGCCGCGGATTCGCACAGAACGTGGCGGCGAGCCTACTGGCTGCCGCGATATGGGCCATCGGCTCCGCCATCGCGAGCTTCGCAGGCGCTCGTTTGACTCACGCCAGCGCGGAGCTCGGAACGACGATAAACGCTTCACTGCTCCTGGTCGGCGTGTATATCATGGCGCTTGCGGCCTACCTCACAACCCGCTGGCTGCCGCGGCGGGAGACGCGAAAGTCGGAAACGATGGCGTTCCGAATATTCCTGGAAGATGCCGAATTCCTCCTGCGGGTATATCGGAGTCTTGGGTTTGACGATCCGCAAAACACACGGCTGCCCCTCAATCGTTCCAGTTGGCCGAATTTCAACCCGCCCGTAACGTGGACGTTTACTGAGATCTCGCTCTTCTCACTAAGCGTGCGGCTAGATTGGCTCGTCATGGTCGCGAGCCGGACGTTCGCAGAGATGGGCTGGACCGACTACGTGGAGCTTTTCAGCTTGCCCCGAGAGTCTACCGTCATGGTGGATCTCATCGCGGCACTGGAAAATTTCCGTGATCTACTCCGGGAGAAGATAGCCTTACTGACAACGAAATAGATAGGTCGACAATCTCTCTCTTCCTAATGACATATCATAAAGGACGTTATGATACGTCAATCGGCGAACGTGGGAGAAGCGGAAAAGAGGCGTGAACATTCCGGCCGGCGACTGGTTGCCGGAGGCCTGCGGCCATGAGTTCTTATCTCGTTCCGATCCCG
>JAJYCN010000120.1 GCA_021778335.1 Acidobacteriota bacterium
TGGTTGCATGCCCCGACGATCATCCTGATGTGCCACGGGATCGCGTCGCTCGAACATGATCCGTGGTCGCTGTGCGTAAGTCCGCGGCATTTCGCCGAGCATCTCGACGTTCTGAGGAAGTACCGGAGGATACGGTTGGATGCACTGGGCGTCGTTGGATGGTCCATCAGGCGGAAGCCGTCGGTCGCAGTTACTTTCGATGACGGTTATGCCGACAACTTCCGAGCAGCTCTCCCGCTGCTGAGGCGATATGACACACCCGCGACATGTTTCATTGCGACCGGGTACATCGATTCTCCCGGGGAATTCTGGTGGGACGAGTTAGAACGGATTGTCTACACGAAAAACGCGCTGGACGATGGTTCGCGGGACGAAGTTCATCTATCCCTTTATAACCAACTGCAGCCGCTGTCGCACGATGCGCGCAAGGAGATCCTTGAGAAGTTGGCGCGTGCGTCGGGCCTGGTGCCGGCCGCACGTAAGTCCCACCGGATTCTGACCTCAAATGAGCTGGCGGCGCTCGCATCCGAGGGGCTCGTTGAGATCGGCAGTCACACGGTGACTCATCCGGTGCTTTCGGCGCAATCGCGAGCCGAACAGTTCGCTGAGATGCAATTCAGCAAGCAACGGCTCGAGACAACACTGGAGCGTGAGGTGACCAGTATTTCTTATCCCTACGGAGGCAAGGGGCATTACAGTCCCGTGACGGTATCCGTGGCAGCCCAGTGCGGGTTCGAGCGCGCATGCACCACGAATGCGACGTGCGTTCGTGCTTCGGATAGTCCGTTCGAGTGGGGACGAATCCAGGTTCCCGATGTGAACGGAGAGGGATTCGAGCGGTTACTCGAGAATTGCGGACAACAATGACCATGAATGTTTTGGTGACTGGTGGGGCAGGCTACATCGGCAGCCACACATGCAAGGCGCTCGCACAAGCGGGATTCTTTCCCGTGGCCTACGACAACCTCAGCACGGGGCACGAGTGGGCCGTCCGGTGGGGACCGCTCGTTCGAGGAGAACTCGCCGAGGGCGAGTTACTGCGCAGAACGATGTCGGAATACGGCATCGGATCCGTGCTACATTTTGCCGGATGGAGTTACGTGGGTGAGTCTGTTCACGCTCCGCGAAAGTATTATCGCAACAACTTGATCGGGACGGTGGGCCTGCTGGACGCGATGCTCGACGCGGGCGTCGAAACCATCGTTTTCTCCTCCACGTGCGCCACGTACGGCATGCCGGAGGCCGAATTACTGGACGAGACTCATCCACAATGCCCCGTCAATCCTTATGGCGAGACGAAACTTGCGATCGAACGCGCCCTTCGCTGGTACGGAGAAGCGTATCCGATGCGGTCCGTGGCTCTGCGTTACTTCAATGCTGCCGGGGCCGACGAGAATACGGAGATCGGCGAAGCCCATGATCCGGAGACCCACCTTATTCCCCTCGTTATCGAGGCAGCGATGGAAGCGGGGCGTGATGTGTCCATCTTCGGCACGGACTATCCGACGCCGGACGGAACTGCCATTCGCGATTACGTTCACGTGTCCGACTTAGCCGACGCACATGTTCAGGCGTTGCGGTACCTACGGGCCGGCAGACCTAGCGCTTGGTTTAATCTTGGAACCGGGCTCGGCCATTCGGTACAAGAGATCATTTCTGCGGTCGAACGATTCTCAGGGCGACGCGTCCCCGCCAGGCACGCAGGTCGGCGCGCGGGGGACCCACAACATCTGGTGGCCGACGCGAGGAAAGCCGCGTCGGAGCTTGGATGGAAGCCGCAAAACAGCAGCCTCGAGAATATCGTCCGGACCGCGTGGCGGTGGCGTGCCAGGTACGAATCCGCCGAACACGAGCGTCGCGCACTGGCGTTTAGCCGGCCATGAGCGTAGGCAACAGGACTCTTCGTGCCGGCGTATTCCTGTTCTTTCTGACCTTTCTGTCTGCCACCGTGAGGGCCGCTGAACCGGTCCTCCCCGGCGACCTTGAGCAGACCATCGTTCAAGCCTACCGGAGCGGCAACAAACAGGTTGTCATCCCGCCTGGGACTTACCGTTTGGCGCCTACCCCTCAAGGCCCGCACCTCTGGCTCGATAACCTCTCGGACTTTGAGATCGACGCGACAGGAGCACGGCTCATCTTCACCGACCGCACGCGCGCCGGCATCGAGTTCTACCACTGCCGCAATGTGCGATTCCGCGGCGCTACCGTCGCCTACGCAGTCCCTCCGTTTACGCAAGGCGTAGTCGAAGTCATCTCGCCCGATGGCAAGTATTACGACATTCGAATCGACGACGGATATCCCGCGGAGTTAGATGATCCCAGATATTTCCCGCGCAAAGCCATCGGATATCTCTTTGATCCGAAGACCCGATGGTGGAAGCCCGGCGCTTTCGATCTATACGGCAGGCGGACGGAGCGGCTTGGTCCGCGGCGCTTTCGTGTTTACTGGTCGAAACCGCTTCCACCGGATGTTCAACCGGTTGCGGCCGGAGACCTCATTGCGTTTCGCGGCTCAGGGCCTCACAACATTCTCGTCCTCGATAGCCAGAACGTCGAACTTGCCGGCGTGACCATCTACAACTCGCCGGATTTCGCCGTGCTCGAGTCAGGTGGCGAGGGCGGCAATCATTACACGTTCAACGTAGAGCGGGGGCCGGCGCCCGAGGGCGCAAGTGCTACGCCGCTATTGTCCTCGACCGCCGACGCCTTCCATAGCGTGAACGTCCGCGGAGGTCCGGTTCTGGAGGACTGCCACTTCGAATCCATGGGGGACGACGGGATCGCGATTCACGGGACGTTTTCTTACGTAATGGAGGCGAGCGGAGACCGCTTGATCCTCAGTAAGAGCACATTTCGGCCGGGCGATCCGATCCGGCTGTTCGATACGCGCGACCGGCCCGCGGGTGAGGCGATTGTTCTGACCGCGGCTCCGCTCCCGCGTTACGAATCGTCGCAAAAGAGCCGCAGAAACACATTGGCCGGCAACACGAATGGCCCATACTTCGCCGTGACAGTACGTCCGGCTCTGCCAGCGGGCTTCGATTATCTTGCAACGAACCCGGCGGCGGAGGGAAGCGGGTACGTCGTGCGCAACAACACGATTCGCAACCACCGCGCGCGTGGGATGCTGCTTAAGGCGGAAGACGGTCTCGTCGAGGGGAATCTGATAGACGGCAGCACCATGGGCGGCATTGTGCTGACTCCGGAATTCTGGTGGAACGAGGCCGGATACAGCCGGCATGTGATCGTGCGCGATAACACGATCCGGCATGTGGCTTACGCGCCGAAGCAACTTGGCGGGTTGGTGCTCGGGGCGCTCGATCCCGCTCCCGTGGAAGGCTGCGGAAATGAAGATATCCGGATCGAGCGGAACCACCTTGTGGATATCAACGGAGTGAACCTGCTTATCACGTCGGCGTGCGGTGTGTTCATCCGGCAGAATCAGTTTTCAGATTCACAGCGCGGCGCTGCGACGGCTGCCGGTGAAGCATGGGGCGAGGATCCCCGTGCGTTAGTCGTCGTAACCCAATCCCGGGACGTCGATTTTGAAGACAACGTCGTGAGTGATTTAGGCCCGTTCAACAAGCTGTTTCTGAAAGTTCTCCGTCCGGCAGCGGTGCGGGGCATGGCTGCGGGTCTGCGTCTGCAGCCCTAAGGTACAAACGGCTACGTGCAGCTGGTAACCGAAAGCGATCACGCTTAGCTATACCGGTGGAGAGCAGCGGCGAACTCGACCGTTTGAATTTGAGAGTGCGGACCGGTACCACGCACTCCGGATAAGCGTACATGGGCGACGCCTCGGAGCCACTCTTGTTCAGAATGTTGTTCAATAAGCGCCTGCCACGCCACTCAGGCGGCCAAAATGCCGCTCTGGCCGTCAAAAAGCTCAACAATATACGCCAGGATCGGTTCATTCGTAATCAGCAGGTCGCCGGTTCAAGCCCGGCGGGTGGTTCCAGAAATCTTAATTAGTTCAGTAGTTACGAAGAAAGTGAAGGCGGCCACCGGGTCGCCCTTGTTCATTGAAGCGGACCGGAAAAGGTCCTGGATAATGGGGTCTGCCCGGGAACGGGGTTGGCGGGTTGTCGGCGGGTAGGGCGCTCCATAGCTCGTCGAAGGTCGGCGATGCCGGAAAGAGTCGGTCGAAGGGCGTATTTTTCGACCAGATCGTAACTCATTGGCATCGACGGCTACACTCCTTCCGGCCCGTCGAACGGCAAAGTCTTGATGAACTCGCTGAGCCGTGCCGCCTAGCGTGCGGTGAGATCCGAAGGCAGCGCAAGTGTGACTTGCCAACCGGCCCGCAACTGATAGCGGTGTTCAATTGCCCCCTCCGGCAGGACCACTTCCTCGACTACCGGCTCGTCGCCATTGCCGGTCTGAGGAGCGGGCTGAATCTCCTCCACCACCTGAACCTCGCCGGTTGCCACTTCGGCTACGCTTACCAGATCGTATTGCCACTCGAACCGCGTGGGGTGCCCCTTGCGGCCCGTAAGGAACTTCCCGCAGCCGGCTTCTTCGAGCTTGCGCAAGACGTTGATGGCGTCCGCCCTGGCTACTCCTTTGCCCGCATTGCTCAGGCGAGGAAGCAATTGGTCCAGTTGTGTTACCTGTTGATTGCGTTGCCGGGAGCCAAACTCATCTAAGAGGATTTTGAAAGCCTGATCGGATGAATAGAGCGCCTTGAGCGCCTTCTTGTCTAATGTTTGAGGTTGGTATGCCGTCATGTCCACAGTAGGGCGCATAACACTCTCTTTGTCAAGAACTATGAGAGTGTTATTTCGCCAAGGACGAGGTGGCTGTTTTGCTCGATTTACTCGCACCGGCCCGCTAAGGAAGCCTGTCACCGCTCAAGGAAAAGACGGCAACGGGTAACGGGCCGGTACGTCCGCACGACAGCAACCGTAGGAGAGTGAACTGCCTGCGAGAAATCGTGAGGCCAGGGCTGGGACACAAGCAGGCATCGCCGCACGCGGGATTCGCTCGCGCATCCCTGGTTGCGCCTCCCGGATGTCTGCCTCGCTCGGATGGACATAACGCTTCGTCGTGTTCATGTCGGTGTGGCCGGCCAGGACGTGGAGTGTAAACGGATCCATGTGCTTAGCCCATCGCGTGATGCAGGTGTGCCGGCAATCGCAATCAAAAAACAAGCCTCATCAAACTATCCGCGCTAAACTTCACGCATGAAGCGCAGCGAGTTCCTTTCCCGTCTCGCGGCAGGGGCGATTTCTCTGCCCGCCGCCACAGCCTTGGCCGACGAAGGCCCATTCATCAAGAGCGATATTTCCGTCGAGCGGCGCCAATCCGGAAAGCCGCATGCGGGCAAGGTGCTGGCCGCGATTCAGCCGCATGCGGACGACCTCCCCATCTACGCCGGCGGCCTCATTTTCAAGCTGCTCGAGGAAGGCTACACCGGCTACCTGATACGCACCACGAATGACGACCACACCGGCCCGGGCACCGTGGGCGAAGGCGTGTTGGCCAATGAGCGCGACAACGCCGCCGTGGCGCGCGCCTTCGGCCTCGCCAAGGTATACAACCTCTACTACCGCAACCACATGCTCGACGCCGTTTCCCCTCTCGAACTGCGCCTCAGGCTCATCTTCCTGTTCCGTCTTCTGAAAGTGGATACCGTCATCTCCTACGACCCTTGGGGACATTATGAAGAGAATCCGGACCACTATGTGACGGCGAGCGCCGTGGAGGCGGCCTGCTGGATGGCCGGCATGGGTAAGGACTATCCGGAACATTTCGACGCTGGCCTCAAGCCGCATCTCGTCCAACAGAAGTACTATTTCGCGCGCGGCCCGCAATACGTCAACCGCGTCGTCGACACCACCGATTTCATGGACCGCAAAATAAGCGTCAATTTAGTCAACGTGGCGCAGGGACCGGCGGGTCAAAACGGCGCGCAACTGCGGCGCCGGTTGCACGAGCAGGGGCTTCGGCTTCCGATTCTGGGCGACAGCGACGAAACCGCCAACCGGGAATACGTCCGTCAATTCGTCCTCCTGCGCGATTCGGAAACCGGCGAAAAGTTCGGCCTTCGGTATGCCGAGCCGTATCACTTCATTGGCCCGGAATCAGACACGGTGGATGATTACATCCGAAAGAACGCCGTAAAACTCTGAAGCAAGACCAGTCGTCCCTCCTCAACGGTAGCGGTACAGCGTCACACGCTGGATATGGCCCGTGTTGCTAAAGCCGCCGATTCGCACGAACTTCCCCTGGCCGTTCTCGTCGCCGTTCAGACGGCGGCCGGGAACCCATCGGCCGTGGATGTAGTTGCCCTCCTCGACGTAGGAGATCCCCGTGGTCGGCGGGCCCGGTGTTGCCGGGAAGAATGCTACGCTAACCGGGCCGTTGCCCGCCACGAGATACTCATCCGGTCCCAGGGAGATGAACAGCGCGCCCGCGCGACTCGAGGCCTGAAGCCCGGGAGGGCCGCTTGGTGGAGGCACGGCAAAGCGCGGTCTTGGCCGCGACACCTCCAGGTTGTAGTTGCCCAATCGGATGGTCTGCGGCGGAGTGTCCGGCCCTAGCGAAACCCCACCCATCGTGCCTTTGCCCATGTTCTCCAGAATCAACGGAGCCAGTTGCGTGATGATCTCGTAACTCCGCGTGAGGTCCAGGTCCTCGGGCGGCTCCATTTTCTCGCCGAATCGCCCCATGCCCAGGGAATCGATGGCAAACGGCGAGAAGCACGTCGCGCTGTGCTGTCCGAACGCATAGAAGACGTTGCCTTCGCCGCCTCGCGCGCTGGTTTCGGCGATGAACAACGGGTTTCTGTCCCGATGGAAGCGGTCGGCGACCGCCGGAAAATCGGGCGAATAAATGTCGGGAGCGATAGCGTCGATATGCGGCGCGGTCGCCAGCCAGATATCCATCACCTGCGGCTCCGGACACCCGCTCGGCCAGTCGCCGGGCTTCCGGCTGGGATTTGACAGCCATGCGTTCACATACATCGGAAGGTCGTACACCGCTCTGCCTGCCGCCGCGACCTGCTCCATGTAGCGCGCGTAGTTGTACGCCATGAACGCTTCATCCGTGGAAGTGCCCTTTCCGAAGATCTCTTCCCAGCTTCCCGACGTCCGGAAATTGCTCGTCGACCACAGCTTGGTCAGCTCCGGAGCAAGCGAGTCCTTATGCTGCTGGAGGTAATCCATCAACTTACTCGGGACTGGGCCCGCGAATGCCGCATCTGCCGCCTCGCTCCTGTCGCGCGAATCTCCCAGTACGCCCACCTCGTTCTCCACCTGCATCATGATGACCGTGCGCTGCGCATCTACCGCTTTGATATGCCGCATGAGCGCAACAAAGGCGCTGGTATCCGCCTGAAGGTTGGCCTCGCTCAAAGTGGAGAGGATCTCGACGCCTTTCCCTTCTTTGTCCCGCACGCGCGAGAAGCGGTCCTGGTTCGTCTTGACCCAGCCCGGGATGTAGCTGGACATGCCGTTCTTCCAGCTTCCGAACCATAGGAAAACGATGCGCTCGTGGTTCTGCCGGGCTTGTGCAATCTGGCCATCCACCAGGCTGAAATCGAATTTGCCTTCCTGCTGCTCCAGCAGCTCCCAATAAATCGGGGTCAATACCGTGTTGATATGCATGGCCGCCAGGCGAGGCCAAATCGGCTTCAAGTACTCCAGGCTCGAAGCACTGGAATTGTGCAGTTCTCCGGCGATCATCAGAAACGGTTTCCCGTCGACGATCATCCGGAGAGCCGTGCCCTGCCTTTCAAGGCGCGGGATCGCCGCGGCGGCCTTGGTCTGGGAACGCACCGCGACACCCAGCAGCGCGCATCCGGCGAAACCCCACACGAAAATCGTTCGTAGTTTCATAATCAACCTTAAGATCGGGCTCCTCGAACGTCAGGAGTCCATTTTCACTAAGTCCCATGGTTTGCGGTACGGCCGGAAAAGAAACTGATTGGCCTCCGCATCATTCGGAAAGTTTCGCTCCTCGCCGTCCCACTTCACTTTGCGCCACGTCCAATATGCCACGTTCCCGATGCACCCGATCGTAGTTGCCCGGACACCCACCTCGATATTTGCGAAAGGCTCCTTCCGGGCGCGCACACAATCCGCGAAATTCTTGGTGTGCAAGGGAGTCGGCTCGTCCTCGTTCATCATCATCTTTTCCATCCGCGGAACCCGGGTCATTCCTCGGCGCTCCGGTCCACGCCCGCCGCCTCCCTCCGGCGGCTTGGGTTCGGAATAGAGATCCATCCCAATGCGGTCAACGAACAGCGCCGCCTCGGTCCCGTAAAACGCCATTCCATGCGGGCGGTCCTCCGGCCCCAACATGCCGTAATAGCGCACGCCCGGCGTCCGGCCGCCCAAGCCGTGGCCGTTATAGTTACTGGCCTCGTAATTCAAAATGAAGGCCGGATACTCGATGATGCAAGTCTGCATGTCATAGATGTCGCCGGCCGTCTTCTTGTTGAATCGCACCGCCGACGAGACCGCCGTCGTCGGCAGATCGGCTCCCATGATCTGATGCACCGAATCGAAACGGTGGTTGCCGTAATCGGTAATGATCCCATTGGTGTAGTCCATGAAGGACCGGTAACTCACCCGGTTGCGGTTGAACGGCACATTCGGCGCCGGTCCCAGCCAGGCATCCCAATTCAGATCGGACGGCGGATCGCTGTCCGGCACAGGCGGATTCCCATAAGCCATGCCCATATAGTTCCAGGCGCGCATGAAATGAACTTCGCCGATCTTGCCGCTCTGAATCATCTTCGCCGCCTCGGCGATATGGTCCGCCGAGCGGTGCTGGGTCCCGATCTGCACGATACGCTTACTGTTTCTCACCGCGGCAACCATGGCCCTGGCTTCGCCCAGCCGGCAAAAAACCGGTTTCTCCAGGTAGACGTCTTTGCCGGCTTCGCAGGCCAGAATCAGCATCTGCGCGTGCCAGGGATCCGGGGTGGCGACGATCACGGCATCGATATCTTTGTCCGCCAGCAACTCACGAAAATCGTTGTACGCCTTCGCCTGCGGCGCCCATCTCTTCGCCGCGTCCATGCGCCTGCCGTAAACGTCGCACAGCGCCGCGATCTCGACATGGCGCGGTTCTCTCAGGCGCGGGTCGACATTGCCATCGTGGTAGTTGCCGGGCGCTACAGCCTGGATGTCCTCCAGAGTTCCCCGCATCAGGCGCGCGTCGAGCGTACCGCGCCCCCCGCACCCGATGAGGCCAACGCGAAGTCTGTCGTTAGCGCCAGAAACACGCTGGTAAGAAACCACCGTTAAAGCCGCGGCGCCGGCGCCTGCGGTTTTCAGAAAGTCGCGTCTTTCCATATGGCGTTTCTCCGTCCTTTCCGAATCACCCGCCTGGATTTTACACCCGCGCCGCGAATGACGTGTGCGCGCAACGAGGACCCAACGATCCTTACAGCTCCAGGATCACCACTGCCGACCGCGGCGGTACCTGCACTGACCCATCGGCAGGTGCCGCATCCGGCCGCTCCGGACTGACGATCGAAAGCGGTCGGGCGCCAGGCAACGTCACGCGCAACGACATCGCCCGGCCCTGCTCGAGATTGATCGCTACCACCGCCCGCTTCCCACTCTTCGCCGCGAACACCGTATACCGATGGTTCCCGTCAGCCGCCACCGTTGCCTCCAGCGTATCCCGGAACTCCGCGTCCCAAAGATACTCACGGTACCTCCGCCGCAGCGCGTCCACCCGTTTCCCATATGCGAGTGTCAGCGGAAAGTCAGTCACATGCCCTTTGAAGTTATAGGGCTCGTAACTGATGATGTAGCGGTACGCCAGCGCGAGGTTGATTTCATCGCGCGCATCGAAGCCGCGGACCGCAGCCATGAGAGGCGCAGAAGGATCGATATAGCGCAGCGCATGCCGCGTGTCGGGACCGATGCGGTAATATCCGAGCGTATAGTAGGGCATCAGCCAGTCGCCGGGTCCTTCGCCGGAGAATAGAAAGTCCCGGTTCCGTTCGTCCGCGGCAGCCCGAAACTGTTTCGCCAGCGGAATGTCGCTGCCGAACAGGTAGCCGGGCGGCCGATAGCCGTGATTGGGACTGAAGTTGTAAATCACGCCGTTGTGCTGCATCACTTCATCGAACAGCCAGCCAGCCGCGCCAAGCGCCAGAATCTTTTCGAACTCGCGCGTGGCGATATCGCGATACTCCGGGCTGCAGACGTCCATAATCGCGCGGCGGCGGTTGTTGATTCCGGCGAGCTGCGTGGGCGTCGTGTAACTATAGCCGTTCGATTCGTACTTATTGCCCCACATATCCACGGCTTCGTACTTATACAGTTCCTTCTTGTAATAATCCGTGGACATATCGGCGAAGATCGGCTTGCCGAACAGGATGATCTTTACTCCCAGCGACTGTATCTTCGCAATCGCGTCGTGCAGTTCCTGCCACGAGCCAAGAGCAGGGTCGGTGTCGAGAGAAGGGTCGCCGCCGTCCTGTCCGCCGCGGTTCCATCCCACAAGTTGAATCGCCGCCACGCCGTTTTGCGCGCACTCCTCGCCATACTTCACCAGATCCCCGTACGGCACGCGATCATCCTGCTCGGCGCCGTCGATCTGTAGCTGCAGCCAGGAGTGAATGTCAAGGGCCCACTCGGGCGTATGGGGCTTGCCGAACCACGTGGCGCGCCATTGCCTATACACATCGAGCCCCGCATGCCAGTCTCCGTCAAAGGCATGCAGCACAACTGGAGCGAACTCGACCTTGGACCCGGGATGCGCGAACACGAAGTGGCACGCCCGGAACTCGAGATGAACCGGAAGTCCGGAGATCTCACCCTTCCGCGGCACGTCGTTGGTAACCCAGTCCACTACGCCCGGATGCTGCTCGAAAGTGAATTCGAGCAGGTAGCGGATGGCGGGGTCGTGCATCCCCACATAGAAACCCTGGTTTGGCGCACGGATCAGGCAGAACTGGCTGACGTGCGAGCCAATCGTCTTAGTCGGGTAAAGAACTCCCCAATAGCCTTTGCCATTCTGGAAGCGCGGATAAATCTCGTCGCCCTGCAGCGCCCCGACCCAAAGATGCTCCGCGTACATCGGAGTTTCGCGGTCCGGCGGACTGAAATCGCCGAAGTAAGGATAATCGACGGTCTCGATCGTAAGAGAAGACTTATTCTCGAGAACGGCGTTGAACGTTAGACTACCATTGGTTATCGTCGCCGTAGACGTGAGGGTAAGGGGCACCACACCGCCATGCTCGCTTACCGGATCGTTCCACACAATTCGTACCTGGTTTGCAGAGATCTTCTCCACTGAGTAGGCGGTCTGCTTCTGCCCGAGAACGAAGTTCGCGCGCTGCCGCGGAAGCGGCGCAAGCAACCGGAACGAAACGCCCAACTCGGGACGGCGCTGCACCAACCAATTGCTCCGCTTGCGGACCAGACGCGTCAATGCGCCGGATCGCTTGTCGAACGCCGCCAGCAACTCCCGGTCCTCGATGACGATCTCCGTGGGCTCCGCATCCGCCGCGATCGCCGCCACCAAGGCCAGTTTGTGAAATGTTCGCCGGTTCATTGCCTCCCTTTCGGCCATGTCAGGATCGCCGCATCGAGCGGAGCGAGCGCAATCTGCCTCACTGCGCGCCGCCCGCCGATCAAATCTTCCATCGCGCGCGGAAGGTCAATCCTCTCGTGAGCGGTCTCGGTCAGGTTCAGCAGGAAGTAGTAAATCGAGTCCGCATCCTCCCGGCTCGTGACCTCGAAGCCGTAGGGCGCGGCAAGAAGCGGCTTGAGCGATGCCGATTGCCCTGCCAGCCGCGCAATCGTTTCGTAGAACCCATCGGCCGTCGAATCGCACCCGCCATAAAGCACCCACCTTCTGCCGTGACGATTCCGCGTCACGGCCGGTCGGCCGGTCAACGCTTCGCCGCGGGGGACCGCTGCCACCGCGTCCGCGCCGTGGAGCGTGAGTTGTTCGATCGCCGTTCGGGGATGGAACATCTGTCCTTGACCCTGAAACTCAATCCCGAGAGCGGCCTGAAGACCCGCTTCCAGATTCCCCGCCGCGGAGTTGTACTCGACCAGATCCAAAATCGCCTCGGAGTTTACTACCGCGATTTTCTCAAAGGGACCGGGAGCAAGCGACCGGCGCATGCCGTTGTCCATATTATTCTGTGTCGCCGCGCGGTAGTTCAGCACCAGTGTGCCGCCCGCCGGCACAACGGCGCGGAGCCGGCGCGCCGGCGCGTCGTCGATAAGCCGCAGATTCAGCGCGGCGATCAGACGATACCGCTCGAACGTCGCGCTCAGCGGAACCACGTCAATGTTCTGCCCCAGCACCTTTAGCCCCGCACAAAAGCTCTCCGCCTCGCCGTTATATCGCGTATGGCCGTCGCCCGTGTCGCCATAGCCCTGAGCCCATTCGTTGCGGAAGTCGTAAAGGATGGCGATCGGAATTCTCGTTTCCGCTCTCGCCAGGCGCGGCCCGAGCTGGCCCAACGCCCGGCGGATCCTTCGAAGCGCCGGCCCCGCCGGCAGCCTCCCTAGGAGTCATCTTCCCCGTTGGGCCGTTAATGGCGAACTCCAACGCAAGCTTTCAGTATGAGATTAGAACGACGAACCGTCAACGTCGAATCGGCTGTTTTACTTACTACGTTGTCGCCGGAACAACCCGGCGGACCGACGCCGAGCGCCCAACCACCAGTCTCGTGCGGCCACCCTCGTTCTCCGCAAAGGATGCGGTGCGACTATCGGGAAGCCTCTATGTGATCTCACGCGCGGGCTCCGCGATCACCCCAGACATCGCTGTTACAGCACGAGGTCCGATTCGCACATGTCTCGTGGCATCTCACGGAGACACAGAAGGCCCGAATTTTGAGACGGAATAGCACACATGAGACTTGACGCCCATGGATTCGTAATAAGCACGTCGCCGTCAAGGGCGACGGTTCGCTCTCGCTAGGAGGAGCGCTAGTGAACGGCCGGAATGGCCGACTCTCTCTGCGACGCGTTCCAGGCATCGACCGTAACCCTGGCGTCGCCGCGCGTGGCGGGATCCCTCCACAGCACGGTGAAATCGAGCGTGCGCGCCTCGCCGGGCTCGAGCCACATGTCGTTGTCGGTGCCGTAGAAGGCGCGGTTGGTTCCGGCGATGTTGATGTGCGTCTCGAGGGCCGGCAGCTTGCCCGCGTTGCGCACCTCGACGCGGATGAGGCTCTCGCTATAGGACGCCTTCTTTTGCGAGAACACCTTGAGTTCAAGGCTGGTGACGTGGGTGGCGGCCTGGGGGCGCAGCCACGGGCCGGTGACCAGCCGGAGAGAAGCCTGCGGCGAGCTCCGATACTTGGCACGGAACTCGGGATCGTCCATCATCCTCAGGCAGCGAGGCAGGTAGACCGAGCGCGAGAGCAGTTTGCCATCGGCGCTCCTGGCCTCGGCCACGATGAAGAAGAACTTGTCTTCGAAGCTGGCCGGGATGGTATAGGAACCCATCGCGATGCTCTTGGACGACGGCCCCGCTGGCACGGTCACCGTCTCCGTACGAGTCCAGACGGATTTGAAGGCCGGATCGAGCACGTGAACGGTGATGTGGATGCCGTCGAGCGCCGTTGGTGGGGCCTGGACCATGGCCACGTCGATGGGCACCTTTTCGCCCTTGGCCCACACCATCGCGGGGAGCTTGACCACGACGTGCTTGGGCTCGTAGACACGCTTGATAGCGTAATACGACGATGTCGGCTGACCCAGCCCGTCGACAAACATGAAAAACTGGATGGGCCATGGCACGGTAAACGACCAGGGCATGAGGCCCGTGGTGACCGGATAGTTGGCCAGAGTCAAGTCGGCCATCACTTGCGTGAACTCGGCTGCCGCCATCTGCGAGGCCTCGGTGAATTTCTGCAAGTCAGCCTTCGCGATGTCGTCAAACTGGTAAGCGCGGTTGAGCAGCGCGCGCGGCTCGTTGCCCTGGTACTCGAGCATGTGGTGAATGAACTCGGGATGGGTTCCTTTGTAGTCCTGATCGAAGATGCGATTGAACCCTCCCTTAAGCTCGTCGGGATTGACGACCTGTAGGATGGACTCGGCGTCGGGCATGTTATAAATGCCCGTTTCGCTGATGTAGGGCACGGTCTGATAGCGGCGCAGATACCAGGTCGGATCCTGATCGTGGTAGATGTGCACGTCGCCGGCATCGGGCGTGGTCCGGATGAACATACGCGACGGATCGAAATCGCGCACGTCGCGCTCGATGATCCCCTCCATGGCCGTGTTCCCCGGTATATAGGGATTGAACTCGTTGCCGCCGCACCAGACAGCGAGCGAAGTGTGGTTGCGCAGGCGGAAGATGTTCTGCAGAACCTGAGCCTCCCAAATGTTCTGGGGCAGGTCGGGTGCCTCAGTGTTGCCGATGGGGAAGTCTTCCCAGACGAGGATGCCGAGTTGGTCGCAGATTCGATAGAACTCGTCGGTCTCCGTGTTGCCGCCACCCCACACACGGAGCATCTGAATGCGCGCGGCCTTGGCTTCGGCGAGCAGCCACTGGTACTTTGCGGCGGGCAGATGCAGCAGTACGTCGAGCGGCCACGCCCAGTTCATGCCTTTCAGGAAGAGCTTGTGGCCGTTGATGACGAACTGCCAGTCATCCCAGCGGTCCTGCGTCTGCGGACCGGGTGTGGCCACGCGCACGATGGTGCGGATGCCGTAGTCGAAATCGATGCGGTCAATCGGATCCTGGTCCTTGAGCAGGATCAGCGAGACGCGATAGAGGTTGGAATCGCCCATGCCATTGGGCCACCACAGCTTCGGATTCGGAACCTCGATCTCCTCCTTGATCCAATTACGGCCTCTCCAGGTCTCAACCGGCCAGGACTTTCTGAACGCTGCTTCCGAGCCGGCCTTGGGTGTCATCTCCATCTCGAGCGACAGGCCCTTCTCGCCCGGCTGGGCATTGGCTCCATCGCGCATCGTGCCGTATTCCCTGGTGAGATCGGTGCCGAGGGCGATGGCGTGATCAAGAAGTTCAACCTTGAGTTGCAGGGCCGCGCTCGCCGCTGAGGCCCTTTGCGTGACCAGGAATGGCCGCGCTAGGTGGACCTTGGGCATCATCTCGAGGCGTACGTTCTGCCATATGCCCAGCGGTTCGATCTCGCGGTAGTTGATGTCGCTAGCACCGGTTACGTACGCCTGGCCGCCCGCCAGACCCCACGGCACGGCGGCCTTGCCGTTGCCTAAGTTGCCAGGGTCCCACTTCGACTGGCCGAAACTGCCGGCCTTGACCTCGACCACAATGTCGTTGGAGCCACCAGGGCGAAGGTACTTGCCGACCTCGACATCGGGGCCGCCGAACAGCCCTGCATGGTCGCCCACGAGTTCGCCATTGATCCAGAGGCGGGTGTAGTAACCGGCTCCATCGAAACAGAGGATGTCGTAGCCGCCCGCGGCTGCTGCGGGCACGTCGAACTGGCGCCGGTAGTACCACACCTTCTCCGGCACCCACTTGTACTTCTGGGTGTTCAAGTGCGCGTAGGGATAGGGGAGCACTCCGTCCTGATAGAGCGCCCACTGCGCCGAGACGGGAACCTCCGCCTTGATCCACTTCTCGTGATCGAGGTCGGCGACCGCGGCAATAACGTCGTCTCGATAGCCAAGCTGCCAGTCGCCATCGAGCGAGAGATGCTGCGCACCGGAACGCGCATCTACGTAGAAGGGTTGCGTCAGATTCTTCACCCTTGCCGGTTGCCCATCCACGATCATTGGGCCGATTCCCAAAAGCAGAATCGCGGGAATTAATGACCGGAAGTGTAGGGCTTTCATCTTCTTTCTCCTGCTCGTCGTCGTTGACTAGTATGGCCGCTCTCCCGAAGTGAGCCAGGTACGCCGCATAATCGGGTAGGCACCGGATCTCGGCGCCCTACCCGATGCGACCGCTGTGCGCGATCGGTTGGCCGGGCAACTCACACAACGAAAGAGCCGTCAAATGGCGACCCACGCCGTCCTACAACCCGAAGTCGCGGAACAGATGAGTGGGCTTGGGACCTGGCAGGGACAAGGTCGGCGACAAGAACAAAAATAGAACGGAGGCTCCGCGTAGTGGCGGTTGCGCTGTTGAAGCGTGGTGACGTTTCGGCCACGACCAGGCTACCGAAGCTGGTGCAATGGTCTGACATCATTA
>JAJYCN010000121.1 GCA_021778335.1 Acidobacteriota bacterium
GAACGGCACCTTGGCTTCGCCGGCGATGGCGCGGGCGAGCAGCGTTTTGCCGGTGCCGGGAGGGCCGATGAGCAGGACGCCTTTGGGGATGCGTCCGCCGAGCTTCTGGAACTTTTGCGGTTCGCGGAGGAACTCGATGATCTCCTGCAGTTCTTCCTTGGCTTCTTCAACGCCGGCGACGTCTTTGAAAGTCACCTTCTTTTGCTGCGAGGAGTGCAGGCGGGCGCGGCTCTTGCCGAAGCTGAGGGCCTTGTTGCCGCCGCTCTGCATCTGGCGCATCATGAAGATCCAGAAGCCGAGCAGGAGCACGAAGGGGATCGCGTTGACGAGGATCGTGACCCAGTTGCCGGCGCTTTCCTTCTGGATTGTGACGTTGACGCCCTTGGCCTTCATCTGGTCGAAGATCTCGGGGTAGTTGGCCGGGATCACGGCGTGCAGTTCCTGATTGTCGTCCTTGTAGTAGCCGTGCACGTCGTTGCCGGTGATGGTGACCGACTTGACCTTGCCCTGGTCGATGTCGCTCATCAACTGAGTGAAGGAGAGCTGGGCGTCGGGGTGCGTGCGGCCGGTGCGGATGACCGCCCAGAGCATGACCACGACCATGATGATGACGACCCAGAGGATGGCCGTCTTAACGTTGGAATTCATTTGCCTTTCCTATCTCTCCATTGAACGCCTGGCGACTGGCAGTGGCGAGGAAAATTCGCCACTCAATCATCTGACGTTGAGTGGTGCGATTACGATTCATCGTCCTCTCTCTGCAAATCACGAATCAGCAGCACCGGAGTGCTTGCCGGCGACGCTACGAGGTCCTCCGCGGGACCGAATCGCCGGGCCCAGAGGATATGCTCCCCGCACGTAAGTACAGGCCATGCACGCCTTTCCCACAAAGGCACGCGAACCCGTTCGAATTTGGCTTTCAGGTTCTCTTCGGCCGCCGAGCCTCGGTTCCGGTACCGGTCTCCCGGTCTCCAGTTCCGCCAAGCCAGGCGGTTTCCTTCTAACTCTTGCAATGCAAGGACTTTCCGCCAGTCTAACTCAGCTTCCACTTTATCACAGACCGGTGACGAACCAGCATCCCGAAGACGCAGTTCGATTTGCGAGCCGTCGGGGAAGGCGACGAGCGATGGGACGGCGGCCGGGGCGGACACCAGGCGGTCGATTCCGTAGCCAGAGCCGAGGGGGGCGATGCGGATCCAGTCGAAGGAGCGGTAGATGTCGAGGCCGGGGAGTTGGAGGCGTCCGCTGCCCTGGCGGGACGAGGCGAGCGAGATGACGCGCTCGATGTGGGCGAACTCGATGCCGCGGAGGTCGCCTTTGACGGCGGCGAGAGCGGCGCGGGTGCGGCGGCGGAGGACGGCGGTATCGCCTTCGGAGAGCTCGGCGGCCGGGAGGATTAGGATGCCGCGGCGGAGTTGATAGGAAGGCGTGATGGATGCCCAGTAGGCCTCTTCGGCGCGGGCGACTTCGGCCAGGCCGCCGAGGGCCTCGTCAAGGCGGGGGTTGAAGTGCTCGCGGAGGGTAGGGAGGATCTCCAGGCGCAGGCGGTTGCGGGCGAGGCGGGTGTCGCGGTTGGTTTCGTCGTCGCGCCAGGTTTCGCCGCGGGCGAGGAGCCAGGCGATGAGGTCGGCGCGGGGGATGTCGATCAGCGGGCGGATGAGGCCCTCGCGGGTGACGGGCAGGATGCCGGCGAGGCCGGTGGGTCCGGCGCCGCGGAGGATGCGGTAGAGAACGGTTTCGGCCTGGTCGGAGAGAGTGTGGGCGGTGGCGACACCGTCGAGGTGACCCTGTTCGATGAGGGAACGGAAGAAATGCAGGCGGGCGCGGCGTCCGGCTTGTTCGAGGTTATCGGCTTCGGCGGCGGCGGCGACGTCGATGCGGGCGAGGTGAAGTGGAAGGTGGTGGCGGTCGGCGAGGGCGGCGACGAACTGCTCGTCGGCATCCGAGGCGACGCCCCGGAGGCAGTGGTTGAGATGGACGACGGAGAGCGAGAGAGAGAAGCGTGGGGCGAGTTCGAGCAGGAGGTCGAGCAGGGCGACAGAGTCGGCGCCGCCCGAAACCGCGACGCCGATGCGGCAGCGGCCTTCGAGCATGGCGTGGTTCGCGATGGTGTGGGCGACGCGTTCGGTGACGGAAGTCACGGGATGAGGATGCGCCTTCTCGCGGATGGACTCAGGGTCTCACAGGCGGTGCGAAGGACGAGTCTTGGCGCTTGCCGGCGGATGCTCATGAGGTAGGGGACGGTGTGCTTGGGATCGGACTTCGCCGATTCGCGGAGCAGCCAACCGAGGCCTTTGCGCACCATGTCGTCGGGATCGTGGAGGAGGATGCCGGTCAGCCGCAAGATCTCGGGAAAGAACAATTTTGCTCTGGTGGCGCGGACGAGGGCGACGCAAGCGGCGCGGCGATGCCAACGGGTTGTTGAGGCCGCCCAGACGAAGACAGTCTCCAGGCGCGCGGGCTTGGCGAGGATCATCGGCGCGATGAGGTAATGGACCAGGGCGTCGTGATCGGCCCAAGTCGTGACTCGATCGAGCCAGGAGCCGAAGAGCTGAAATTCGCGATCGCCAAAACGGGGATGCAGGCCTTCCAGGAGGAACACGGCGAAGGTCTTTTCTTCCAGGACCGCGCCGCGGAAGAGAAGAGAGGCGGTATCGAGGAGAAGGTTGAAGTCACGGGGGAGAATCTCGTTGCGAAGGATTCGCGCCTGGCGGCGCAGGTCCGCGGTGCGCCAGCCGCGCGACTGGATTTCACCCTTGAAGTAGCGCTGGGCGCCCGCGGCGCGCTCGGCCGACCCCTTTTCGCGCAGGAGGCGGCGGACGCTTGCCGCGAGCCGGACTGGACTGCTGGTTCCAACCATGCTTATCCGCCATGCTATAAGAATTAAGAACCGCAAGCGGCGAGTTTTCTCTCGCTTTCATCCTTAGGATGCCCGAACAGCTTCCCTTCATTGTCAGTCTGGACGTAGGCTCGTCGAGCGTGCGCGCGCTGGTATTTGACGCGCGCGGCGAGAGGATTCCTCAGCTTGGCGCGCAGCTTTTCTACGAGATAGCCAAGACGCCGGACGGCGGCGTCGAGGCGGACGCGGACGAGTTGCTGCGGTTGACGATCGCGGCGCTGGATTCGCTGCATGAGCAGTTTCGCAAAGCGGGGACGAGGCCGGCGGCGGTGGCCGGGAGCGCGTTCTGGCATAGCTTCCTGGGGGTGGACGCGGAGGGGCGGACAACCACGCCGATCCTGCATCTGTTCGACACGCGGGCGGGGAAGGAAGCGGCGGAGTTGGCCGGGAAGCTGGACGCGGCGGCGGTACACCAGCGGACCGGTTGCCGGCTGCACACGAGCTATTGGCCGGCGAAACTGCTGTGGCTCAAGCGGGCGAGGCCGGAAGCCTTCCGTGCTACGCGGCGGTGGATGTCGTTTCCGGAATTTGCGTGGCTGAAGCTGACCGGGGAGGCGGCGCTGTCGGCGTCGATGGCTTCGGGCTCCGGGCTCTGGAATCAGCGGACGAACGCGTACGACGAGATGGTGCTGGCCGCGCTGCCGGTGCGGGAAGATCAGCTTTGGCCCGCCGCGCGGATGGACGAGGCGCAGACGCATCTGGTGGGCGAATACCGGACGCGGTGGCCGCTATTCGACGGCATCCCGTGGTATCCGGCTTACGGCGACGGGGCGTGCAGCAACGTGGGCAGCGGGTGCGTGACGCCAGACCGGTTCTGCCTGATGGTGGGCACGAGCGGCGCGATGCGGGCGGTGTCGCCGGGTGTTCCGTCCGAGATTCCGCGCGGGTTGTGGTGCTATAAGGTGGACCGGGAGCGGTCCGTATTGGGCGGGGCGCTTACCAATGGCGGGGACGTTCATGCGTGGATGAGAAGAAATTTGGCGCTGCCGAATGCGGAAGAGACGGAGCGGGCGCTGAGCACGCGAGAGACGGGGGCGCACGGGATCACGCTGCTGCCGTTCTTCGGCGGCGAGCGGTCGCCTTACTGGCGGGCGGACTTGCGTGGGGCGATGAGCGGGCTGAGCCTGGCGACGACGCCGTTGGACATTTTGCAGGCGGGCTTGGAGGCCGTGGCGCTGAGCTTTGCTTCGATTTTCGAGCTGATGAAGCCAGGGCTGGGAGCTCCGAGACAGGTGATCGCGTCCGGCGGCGCGCTGCTGGCCTCACGCGCGTGGACGCAGATGATGGCGGATGCGCTCGGCTTGCCGGTGGTGTTGACGGAGGAGAAGGAAGCCTCGGCGCGGGGCGCGGCGCTGCTGGCGGCCGAAAGGCTTGGGTATCCAAGGCCGGAGACGCCGGCGGGGACGGTGTTTGCGCCGCGCGGAGAGGCGCAGGCCGCGTTTCAAAAGTTGAGACAGAAGCGGGAGTGGTTGTTCCGCAGGATTTTCGAGGAGGAGTGAGTGGAAGAAGTTATGGAACTGGCGGCGCGGGTGCGGCTGCTGTTGATGGATGTGGATGGCGTGATGACGGACGGGCATCTGTACAACGTGCCCGGGCCGGACGGCAAGCTCGCGGAGACGAAAGGCTTCGATTCGCAGGATGGAATTTCGCTGCAGTGGCTTGGATGGAAGGGGATTCTGACGGGCGTGATCAGCGGGCGGGTGTCGCCGGCGACCGAGGTGCGGGCCAAGCAGTGCGGGATGAAGTACGTCTACCAGGGGCATATCGAGAAGATCCCGATTCTCGAGGAAATCCTCAGGGATTCGGGGATCGAGGCGTCGCAGGTGGCCTATATTGGGGACGATTTGACGGATGTGGTGATCATGAACCGGGTGGGGTTGGGGATCGCGACCGCAAACGCGCGGCCGGAGGTGAAACGCATGGCGAAGTACGTGACCCATGCGCGGGGCGGAAGCGGGGCGGTGCGGGAGGTGGCGGAACTACTGCTGGAGGCTCAGGGACACTGGCAGGATTTGCTGAAGAAGTACGAAGCAGGGGGCTGAGGGAGCGGGGAAGAGAGGGATCAGGAGGTGGGAGGAGGTGCGGCTTTTGCCGCCATTTTCTTCTCGAGGGCCTTCATGAGACGGTCGTGCACGTCTCCGGGGATCATCTTTTCGGTCACGCCGCGAAAGACCTTTAGTGTCTTCTTCGTGGTGTCGACGATGACGAAGCAGTTGGGGCACTCGGTAACGTGGCGCTGAAGCTCAGCCTTGGTTTCCGGCCCCACGGTTTCGTCGAGGAATTCGTTGAGTTCATTCAGGAACTCCTTACATGTAATCAAAGACGTTATCTCCCTTCCGCTTGAACAAGCGGGTGAGCTTTTCCCGGAGCTGAAGCCGGGCGCGCAGGAGGCGGCTTTTCACGGCGGGCACCGAAATGCCCAACGCTTCCGCCGTTTCTTCCGTACTCAACTCTTCGATGTCTCTCAGTACAAAAACGGTGCGGAAAGCTGGGCGCAGAGATTGCACGGCCTCGTCGAGGATGTTCGCCAGTTCTTCGCGGCTGTACTTCTTTTCGGGGTCGTCTTCCCAGACGGCGATTTCGCGGACGACGACGTCCTCGCCGGTATCGAGAGGCTCGTCGAGCGGAACGGTGCGGTCCGATTTCCGCTTGCGGAGCTTCATGAGAGACTCGTTCACGGCGATGCGAACGATCCAGGTGTAGAACTTCGACTGGCCCTGGAAGTCGGGCAGGTGCTCGTAGGCCTTCAGGAAGGCTTCTTGCAGAACGTCTTCGGCGTCCTCGTCGTTTTGGGTGATGTGTTTGGCGAGGCGGAAGATTTTTCGCTCGTAGCGGGTGACGAGGTCGTTGAAAGCGGCCGCGTCGCCGGCGCGTGCCTTGGCGACCAGGGCGGATTCGTCGAACACGCCGGGGTCAGCAACGGCGCCTGATTCGCTCGCTGGCATCTTTACATCCTAACCTATCGTTGTTTTCGCACGGACTAAATCCGGAGCCAGCGCCTGGTCGAGGGAGAGACCGAGGCCGTCGGCGGTGAGCTTGCCGTAGGCGGGATCGCAGAGGAAGAATTGGGCGATTTGCCGCAGCAGGATGGGCTCAGGCACGCCTTGCATGGCGGCGACAAGGTTGGCGATGAGGTGTTCGCGCTCGGGGGCGTTCATGAGGCGGAAGAGGTTGCCGGGCTGGGCGTAATCGTCGTCGTTGGGGGCGCCGGACTGCGGCGCGTGGGCCGGCGGGTAGCCGATGCCGGGGACGAGATTGGCGGGATCGAAGGGTTCCGGCCCGGCTTCGGCGGCGCGATTCAGTTCGAGGATGCCAACTTCGTGTAGCGGGAAGCGGCTTTGCGGCCAGACTTTGGTCAGGTCGAATGGATTGTATTCGAGTTTGGCGGCCTCGGCTTCGGTCACGATCTGCGCCGCAAGGCGCCACGTGGCGAGGTTGCTGCCGGCGTGAGCGTGGGTGAGGTTGGTGGCTCCCTGCATCGTTTTGCAGTGGAATTTGCACCAGGCCGGTTCGTCGTTCGCGTCGATGAGGCGGAAGGTTTGGCGTGGGTAGCCGTTCGTGTGGAGGTAGCTCAAGGGGTCGCCGCGGTCGCTGAACAGGAGCGTTATGTAGTGAAGGGACTCGGGGGAAAGCGGCCAAAAGTCTCTTACGTTGCGGGGCGGCGCGATGCCGGGATCGCGGACAAAGTGCACCGGGATGTTCGTGCCGACTAAGTCCCAATCGCCTTCTTCGGTGAAGAATCTCAAGTCGAAGCCGAGGGGGGCACGTTCGGCGTCAAGAGTGGAAAAGCGGGCCAGACATTCGGTCTTCTTGCCGGCGTGGGAGAAGAGATTTGCCTTCGTCCAGTGGGAGATATCGTGGGTGACGGTGAAGGCGCCGTAGGCTGCGGCCGTGTTGGGTTTCTGCTCCATCAGTACGTAGTCTTGCACGAGGAGCGGTCTCACCCGGGGCCAGGTCAGTCCTTTTCGGGCTGGGGGTTGGGGCTTGTGGAGGCTTCGCCGTGATATCGGATCGAGGTTTCGGTTTTGGCCTGGCGGAAATCTTTGTTTTCGAGCGAGACGCTCATGTTCCGCGCGTAGAAGAAGACGGCGCGGACGTGAAATTCGGCGCCGTAGCTGACCGGGAACCATACGCCGTCACCGAAGCGGGCGTAGGAGACGCTGAAGCCGAGGCCCTCGATATTAGTTCCGAGCAGGACTTTGACCATGCCCGGAATTTTCCAGGCGAGTTTCGTTTCGACCGAGATGGGCTGGAAATCCGCGGCGTCGATGAGGGCTTCGCCTTTCCAGGCGCCACAGGAGCCGTCGTCGCCGGAGTCGCCGGAGTCGCCGGGTGAATCGTGAGGTGGTTCGAAGCCGATGCGGTAGGCGGGACGGCCGCGGTAGTCCTCGCGACCGAGCAGCTTAAACAGGCAGCCCTGCTGTTCGCGCGTTCGGAGGGGAAATAAGCCGTTGCCGATGCCGTCGCGCGAGTTCTTGTCTCCGGTGAGGTCGTTAGCCATTCCGTCGATCAGGCTGCCGTCGATGTCGACGCCTTTGTATTCATAGCCGGGTTTGTCGTATCTGACCATGCGGCCGTGCGTCCAGTAGGCGCCTTCGAAATGGGTGAGTTTCTTGTCAATGCCCTTGGCCGCCGGGGTGACGGTATACTCGCGCTTCTCGCGGCGGGCGGGTTTGCCGTTGGCGCGGCGCATCTGGAGGAAGAGTTTCTGGTCGTAGACGAAGCCGAGGCGGGACTGGAGGGCGCGGTCCTGGTTGCAGCCGACGCGGCGCATGATCTCGACGGGGTCGGCGGTTGGCCCCAAACCGGAGCAACCGGCGAGCCAGACGGAAACCAGAACGGGGATCATACCTGCTATTACGACGGCCCGGCGCGGCCGGGTCCCGGGAAGCCGGGGTTTAGGGCAGGAGATCGAGCGTGTCGACCTGGATGACGCCGTCTTTGGCGGCGCCGGCGATGCGGACCTTGAGGCCGCTGTCCTTGCTGCTGGCTTTCAGGGCCGCGAGGGCCTTGGCGTTGCCGGCTTCATCGAGTTTGAGGAATTTGCCGTCGGCGGTCACGACGGCGAAGCCGCTGCGGGCGCAGTCGAGCGCGCACTGGCGCGTGTGGCTGGCCAAGTCCTTGCCGCGGCACATGACGTCAACCAAAGTGCCGTTCCAGGTTTCGGCGAGCGCGGTTCCGGCGAGCAAAAGTGCGAGAGTTAGAAGACGTTTCACGGCGCACCTCCCGATACAGACTATCAGAGGAGCGGGTGGCGCGGAACAACCGGTGGGCCGATGGCGTATTCTTTAACGGAACGCGCACTGTGGCGCCGGCCGGCGCCGGGTGTGTTTCCGGGGAGAATCGCTTATGCCATCAATTCTTCGAAGCCCGAGGGCTGGGCTGATCGCCGCCGCCGTGCTGGCCGCCGTGCTCGGCGCGTGCGACGTGAACACCGAGCCGCCGGGGCCGACGCAGACCGAACCGGTGTCGGTGGATTTGGACAACTCGGAGATGGTGAGGGTGGAGCTGCGGATCGGGGCGGGGAAGTTGGACGTCTCCGGCGGGGCCACAAAGCTGGTGGAGGGGGATTTCAGCTACAACGTTCCCTCGTGGAAGCCGAGCGTTCGCTGGACGCCGAGTTCTTTCCGGGGGCTTTTGACGATCGAGCAGCCGAACCACTCCCGCGGGGGGTTCGGGCACACGGAATACGACTGGAGGCTGCGGTTCAACAACGATAAGCCGGTCGATATGTTCGTGAACCTCGGGGCGGGGGAAGCGAAGCTTCGGCTGGGCTCGCTGAATCTGCGCAGCGTGCAGGTGGATATGGGCGTGGGAAAGCTCGAAATGGACTTGCGTGGAACGACGCGCGGCGATTATAGCGTCCGGATTCACGGCGGCGTGGGCGAGGCGGACGTGTATCTGCCGTCAGACGCGGGAATTTCGGCTTATGCGAAGGGTGGCATCGGAGGGATCCGCGCGGACGGGTTGAACAAGGACGGCGACCGTTACACGAGCGACAACTGGGAAAAGGCTCCGCATCGCGTGCGGCTGGATATTCAGGGCGGAATCGGGCAAATCAACCTAATTACGAGTGGAAGTTAGGCGCGAAATTTTCTTGAGCGAATGAAACCTTGTAGGCGCCGCGGGGATCTAAGGGAACAGCACAGTCTGGACAGTCCATTCCGAGGGGCGGCTCACGAAGGTCTTCCCTCGGTTTTTTTTGCCTCCACGGCGGCATGGACGGCAAGTTTCGTACGCATCGACTCGGCGACGTACCAGCGGTAGAACATCAACATCACCCCGCACAACAGCACCGTGCAGGAGCCGATCCAGAAGAGCAGGCCGGCGGTTTCCTGATCGGCGGCGCGAGTCAGGCGGAATGCGTCCCGTATCTCCGATAGGATTCCGAAGGTGTCGGGCGGGTTGTCGTAAGTTTCCAGCAGAGAGGGACGCGAGAAGGCAAGGCCGAGGCCGAGGGCGGAGCACCAGATGGCGGCTGCGAGAAGATACCAGTTCCCCGCGGGCACCGGGCTAACCTTGCCGGGTCCCTCCGGACCGACCAGCGGCAGCCAGAACCAGATGCCGGCAAGCACGGAAGTGAGAATGGCGGTATCGCGCAGAGCCGGGTGGGCGAGCGTTGCATTGTAGACTGACGGCAGGTACCAGATGGCGAGGACGCCCATGCCCGCGAGCCAAGCGAGAATGGGGGCGAGCTTGGCCGGGCCGGGGTTGCGCAGGCGGGGCGAAGGACCGAGGTCGGTGGCGAGCATCCAAGGGATGAAGAGGGCGGCGGTGATTCGTTCGACGACATCGGCGCTTAACAGATACTGGCGCGCGAGGGCATCGAACGGGGACACGTAGGTGAGCAGCAGGAGGAATAGGCCGCTGAGGAAGTAGGCGCCGCGACCCTTGGTCCGCACGCCGGGGACGCCGAAGTAAAGCCCGCCGAGAACGAGGCAAAATAAGAGGATTGGTACGGGCAGCGACCACGCGGAAAGGAAGGAAGCGGAGGATTGCATAACCTGAGATTTCATGATGACAGACCCGCACAAGGACGGCTCCGCAAGAGGCTGTGACGCGCGGCCCGGGGGCTTGGCGCCCGTTCTGATTGTGGGCTGCGGCTACACCGGCAGGCGCGCCGCGCGGATTCTGGCGCAAGCGGGGCACGTGGTGACGGCGACGACGAGATCGCCGGGGAAGCTACTCGGGCTGGCCGAGCATGGGGTGTGCGTGGTTGGGCTGGACTGCCTGGATGCGGGCGCCGAGGAGAGGCTGCGTGCGATCGCGGCGCCGGGTTGTCCGGTGTTGTACTCGGTGCCATCGCTCGGAAGCAACCGCGACGCGACGGTACTTCGGGCGCTTGTGGGGCTTGCGGCGCGAGTTGTGTATCTTTCGACGACGAGCGTGTACGGGGCGCAGCGAGTGGTGGACGCGACGACACGACCGGCGCCGGTAAGCGAGAGGGAGAGGGCACGCATCGTGACCGAGAAGGCGGTGCTGCGCGGGCCGTGGTCTTCGCTGGTGCTTCGTCCGGCGGCGATTTATGGGCCCGGCCGGGGTGTGCATGTCTCGATGGCGCGCGGGGAATTCCGGTTGGAAGAAGGTGAGCCGATCCCGATCAGCCGGATTCACGTGGAGGACCTGGCGAGTTTAGCGGCGTTGGCGCTGGAAGTTTCGGTGGGCGGGGCATATCCGGTGGCGGACGAGTATCCGTGCCCTTCGGTGGAACTGGCTCGATTTTGCGCCGAGCTGATGGGGCTGCCGATGCCGGAGACGGCGCCGGCGACTGAGATTCCCCAGACGCGTCGGCACGGGCGGCGAGTGGATGGTTCGGCGATTTTGAAACTGCTGGGGGTGAGGCTTCAGTATCCGACGTATCGGGAAGGCATTCGAGCGGCGTTGGCCACTTAGACGACCACTAATTCAGGGCCGCGGTCACGGACGGCGGCTGCCATCTCCGGGCGGATGCGCTCGTCGGTGATGACGCGGTTGACGGCGTCGAGTCCCGCGATGAGCGACAGGCTGCGGCGGCCGAACTTACTGGTGTCGGCCATCACGGTGGTTTCGCGGGCGGCGCGGATCATGAGACTGTTCAGACGGGCCTCGAGAATGTCGGGCGTGGTGAGTCCGCCTTCGGGATCAAGGCCATCGACGGAAAGAAAGAAATGGTCGGCGTGGAGTTCACGGATCATCTGCTCGGCATGCGGACCGACGCAGGAGGTGGAGACGGGGCGCAGGATCCCGCCGACGAGGATCAAGGAAACCCACGGACAATCGAGCAGGCGGGAGGCGATGTTGAAGGCGTGGGTGATGACGGTCAACGATTGCAGGCGCGCGCGTTTCAAGTGCATGGCGAGCTGGGTGGCCGTGGTGCCGGAGTCGATGATCACGGTTTGGCCGGGTTTGATGAGATGCATGGCGGCGCGGCCGATGCGGACTTTTTCGTCGTGGTGGATGGGCTCCTTGACGGCGAGAGGGTAGTCCTGCGAGGGATTGAGCGGCGGCACCGCACCGCCGTGGGAGCGTACGACGGAGCCGGCCTCGGATAGGGCATCGAGATCGCCGCGGGCGGTGACGGCGGAAACGCGGAAGCGGCGGGTCAGTTCGTCGACCGTGACGCGGCCTTGCTGTTCGAGAAGAGCGAGGATAGCCCGCCGCCGCTCTTCGGTCATCATTCGCCCGGGTTTCCCCGATTTATTGGCGCTGTCCCCGGTTCGCATTCAACCACTCCCTTTTACGCGATTCGATCGTTGTCCGGAAGGAATATCAGAAAATGCGCACTCGGCGCAAGTTCATGTAGGACGGAATTTCTCCCGTGATTGGGAGAGCCCAGGCGCGGAAGGCGGGCAAATCGTCTTCCGGTGAGGCGGGGAGCCAGTTTCCCGGGAACAGCCTCTCGCGGCCGGCGACCTCTTCGAGCGGAGTGAAGTTGTAGGAAGGGGTGTAGGACGAGCCGGGATTTCTCTGGATGGAGACCATGTGGCCGCCGCGACCAGCGAGTGCGCCGCGGACCGCCGCCGCGCCGCAATTTCGGGCTTCGATGCGGTCGATTTCCGAGGCCAGAGCGGCGCATGACCGGCCGAATAAGCCGGGTTTTTCGCTGCGTGCCGGGATTTTCAGGGCGGCGGTGAGGCGTTGCGCCAGCGTGTGGGCGAGATTAAGCGCGAGCGGAGCGCGGCTGGAGACGCGGACGTCGGCGCCGAAGGGTTCGCCGTTCTCGTCGAGTTGGCCTTCGCAGACGCTGACGACGACGCGGCCGAGTTTGCGGTAGACGCGATCGACATCGGCGGCCAGCGATTCGAAGGGCAGCGGGCGTTCGGGGAAATAGGTGAGATGCGGAGGGTCCTCGGGGCCGCGCCGGGCGAGCGTGGAGGCGGCGGCGAGCCAACCGGCGTTGCGGCCCAGCACTTCGAGGACGGCGATGCCAGGCAGGGCGCGGTTGTCGGCGCCGATGTCGCGCAGGCAGGAGGCGAAGAAGCGTCCGGCGGAGGCGTAGCCTGGCGTGTGGTCCGTTCCGGCGAGGTCGTTGTCGATGGTTTTCGGGATGCCGACGACGGTCACGTTGGCGCCTGCGCTCCGCGCGGCATGGTGGAGGCCGAGCGCCATTTCCATGGTTCCGTTGCCGCCGTTCGCGAGAACCCAGGCGACGCCGAGGCGGCCGAGCGTGGCGAGCATCTGCTGGTAGTCGGCATCCGCGATGCGGCGGCGGGAGGACCCGAGGGCGGAACCGGGCGCGCGGGCGATGTCTTCCCAGATGACGGGGTCTTCGGCGGACAGGTTGACGATAGCGCCGCCGAGCAGGCCTTCGACACCGCGTTCGGCGCCGTAGAGGGCGGCGATGGAGGGTTCAGCGCGGCAGGCTTCGACGACTCCGGCGAGGCTTGCATTCAGAACCGCCGTGGGTCCGCCTCCGTGCAGCACCAGCGCGGCGGGCCGGCGCGCGGCGTCAGTCGGCGTAAACCCTCACTCCCTGGACGACACGGGTGATGACACGCTCCGGGCTGGGATTATCGGCGTTGACTCCGAATCGCGCCGCGGCGTGCAGGCCAAGCAACTGGGCGAATACGATGGCGAACGGGGTTCGGAAGGCGTCCGGTAGGTCCGCGCCCGGTGCGGGCACAAGCATGTCGAATAACTCGGGCGAGTGAGTGGGGCCGTTGGCGACGAGCATGCCGAGGCCCTTGGCGCGCAACTCGCGAACCAGATCCAGCTCGTAGCGCTGCAGGCGCGGATCGGAAGAAAGAAAGCAGACGACGAAGCTGCGGGGATTAAGAAAACTCATCGGGCCGTGGCGGAGGCCAAGGAAGGTTTCCGACTTTGCAACGACGCGGCCGCCGCTGATTTCGAGTACTTTCAGCGTGGCCTCGCGCGCGGCGCCGCGCAGAATGGGGGAAGCGAGGAAGACGACGCGATCGGCGATGGCCTGGGCCGCCTCGACGGCGAGTTCCTCGATTTGCGGCAGAAGTTCGCTGGTGCGGGCCGCGGCGCGGCGAATGGGCTCGCGCCAGGGGTCCACGCGGCCGAGCAGCGTACCGGCGAGCGTGAGGTTGCTGAAGGAACTCGTCATCACGAGGCTGCGGTCGTTTGTGCGGGGATCGAGCAGCAAGGTGTCAGGCCCGATGAGGCGAACCAGCGCGCTATCGGGATTGCACGTGATGGCGTGGTGGCGGGCTGAGGGGACGAGGCGGCGCAGACGCTCGATCACGCCGGCGGTCTCCGGGCTGTCGCCGGAACGCGCTACGGACACGACCATCGTGGACGGACTGACCGGCGGAGGATCGCTCACCAAGAGATCGGTGGAGGCGAGGGCGGCAACGCCGGGCCGGGACGCCGCGATCGCTTCGGCGAGGTAACAGGAGCTGCCGGCGCCGGTAACGACCGCCGGGGATTCGATCGTCCAGGGACAAGCAGCGGTGCGTTCGAGAGTGTCCAGCCACGTCCCGGGCTGCTGGAGGATCTCGCTTCGGGTTATAGAATCAGTTACTTTCACGGGCGCAACCTGCGAAACGCGCTCTGAAGACGCCATGATGAGGACCTAGCCAAAGCAAGGACGATAACGCGATCCCAGCGGCTTGTCAATCAAAAAACGAAAGAAAAAGCAGGGAAAGTGTTCGAGAAGATTAAGTAGCTTGTTTTTCGCCGGCGAGGCGCGCGGGCGGTGGCCGTCTCCGGAAGGCTGAAACTGGCGTGATACTGGAGGACGGAGGACGCCATGTATCCGCTGAAGAAAGGCAAGACCGCCGCTCAGGCGCACGTTGCGCTGCCCGCCGGGACGTTTGAGGAAGAGCACGGCCGCAAGGGGTTTTACGGAAAGTCCGCGCATCTGTACCACGCGCATCCGCCAACCGGATGGATTCGCATGGAGGGAAGGCTGCGGCCGCACTGTATGGACTTGAACAAGCTGCGGCCGGCGGATCTCGAGGATGCCGAGGGGATGCCCGTCGAGTTTCTTGGCAACGACGACATCCGGCTTTGCGTTTCGCGGCGCAGCGAGCCTATGCCCTTTTACTTTCGCGACGCGGATGCCGACGAGTTGTATTTCGTGCATCGCGGCCGGGGCGTGATTGAGACGGATTTTGGCCCGCTCGCCTTCGAACCTGGCGATTATGTCTGCCTGCCGCGGGCGGTGACGTATCGCGTGGCGCCGGAGACTCGGGACAACTTCTTCCTGATTTTCCGTTCGCATGGAGAATTCGAGCAGCCGGACAAGGGGCTGCTGGGTCAGCACGCGCTCTACGATCCGGCGGTGATCACGACACCGGAACCGGACGCACACTTAGACGATGAGCGCGAGTGGGAGATCCGTGTCCTCGCCGACGGGGAGATATCGAAGATTGTTTATCCGTTCAACCCGCTTGACGTGGTGGGCTGGAAGGGCGACCTGACGGCGTGGAAGCTGAACCTGCGTGACATCCGGCCGGTGATGAGCCATCGCGCGCACCTGCCGCCGAGCGCGCATACGACATTCGTGACGCCGGGCGCGGTGGTGTGCAGCTTTTTGCCCCGGCCGCTCGAGCAGGATGAAGACGCGCTGCGCGTGCCGTTCTTCCACCGCAACACCGACTACGACGAATTCATTTTCTATCACGACGGCGATTTCTTCAGCCGCGACAACATTCGTTCGGGGATGGCCACGCTGCACCCGCGCGGCATTCATCACGGTCCGCATCCGAAAGCCCTGGCGAATCAGAAGAAGCGCACGCATACGGACGAGTACGCGGTGATGCTGGATGGATTGAATCCGATGCGCGTGCTGCCGGCGGGCGAATCTGTCGAGTGGGCCGATTATTGGGCGAGCTGGATCAACCGCGAACCCGCGGCGGCCCGGTAGCGGCGTGCACGAAGAATCCCCGTGGATCTGGCGGCCGGATGCCGCGGCGGTGGAGCGCACGAACGCGGTGCGGTTCTGGCGGCGGCTGGGCCTGAATTCGCTCGAGGAATTTCTCGCGTTCTCGCGCGAGTCGAACGACGAGTTCTGGCGCGAGACCGCGGCCGAGTGCCGCGTCGAGTGGTTCGAGCCGTTCACGCAGGTTCGCGACGGCTCGCGCGGCGCTCCGTGGACGCGGTGGTTCGTTGGCGGGAAGCTGAACGTCGCGCACAACTGCCTGGACCGGCACCGGGAGTGTTCGGCGCCGGCGATTCTGTGGGAGAACGAGGCGGGGGACACGCGCGAGGTTGGCTTCGGCGAGTTGTACGCGCAGACAAGCCGGCTGGCGCATTATCTTCACTCGCTCGGGCTTCGCGAAGGGGACCGCGTGGCGCTGGTGATGCCGATGGCGCCCGAGGTGGTGGCGATTCTTTACGCGTGTTTCAAACTTGGCCTGGTGGTGGCGCCGATCTTCGCCGCGTTTGGCGTTGGCGCGATTGAGAGCCGCCTGGCGGACTCGGGCGCGCGCGTGGTGTTCACGGCCGATTCGCTTGTTCGCCGGGGAAGGCGGTTGCCGCTGGCCGAACGTGTGGAAGAAGCGCGAGCGGGTGCGCCGGGTGTCGAGCATGTCGTGCTTTATGAGTATGGCGGCCGGGGTTGGGGATCGCTGCTCGATGGTTTTCCGGCCGAGCACCCTTCGGCGGCGCTTGATGCCGAGGCCCCTGCGCTGCTTCTGTACACTTCGGGGTCTACGGGCAAGCCGAAGGGCTGTGTTCACACGCACGCCGGC
>JAJYCN010000122.1 GCA_021778335.1 Acidobacteriota bacterium
CCAACGGGCGCCAATTCGAGCGAAGTGACCGTGGTTCCCGTAGAGGACGAGACGGCCCTGCGGAACCGGGACTGGATTGAAGCAAACCGGCGTAAGGTGGATCAGTTGAGCGGTGGCAAGTTGGCCTATGTCTACTTGCCGAACACCGCGGGCGCGGGATACACAAACTTCAATCGCTATTACTTCGCGCAGCTTGGCAAGGAAGGCGCGGTCATCGACGAGAGGTTCAACGGCGGCGGTGACATTGCCGACTACATCATCGACTATCTGAAGCGGCCGCGGACGAACTTCTTCACCACGAGGTACGGGCAGGATTTTCCGACCCCGCAGAATCAGATCTTCGGGCCAAAGGTCATGATCGTCAACCAATATGCCGGCTCAGGCGGCGACGCGATGCCGTGGCTCTTCCGGGATCGGCATGTGGGCAAGCTGGTCGGCACCCGCACCTGGGGCGGATTGGTCGGAATCTTCGGCTTCCCGGAGTTGATCGACGGAGGCTCGGTCACCGCGCCCAACCTGGCCTTCTACAACCTGACCGGCGAATGGGACGTGGAGAACCACGGCGTGCCGCCCGATGTCGAAGTGGACAACGACCCGGCCCTCGTCCGCCAGGGCCACGACCCTCAACTCGAGAAAGCGGTCGACGTCTTGATGGAGGAACTGAAAGCTCACCCGCTGCCGAACTACCGCAAACCCCCATATCCGAATTACCACCAGAACGTGAATTGAGTGCTCATCGACCAGGCAGACACTTTCCCTTCGGCCGACCAGGGACGTTACCGAGCCGCGACCGCAAGGGAGCGTCTCTTCCTGTCGCCGGTCCGCCCGCGGGAGCCCTGGCCACAACCTTTCGTCCGTTTCCGGGTTCTGTAGAAAAGAGACGGGCGAAATGCGGACCGGATTCATCGCGGTGTGTTTATTGGCGATAGGCACTCTGGTGGTGTCGCCCGCGGAGACGAAGCAGGATCCATTCGCGAAAAAGCTCGACAAGGACCGCGAAGTGCTCCACGCCCTAAACCGGCTCACCTTCGGCCCGCAGCCGGGCGACGTGGAGCGGGTGAACCGGATCGGCCTGAAGAAGTGGATCGAGGAGCAGCTTCATCCCGAAAAGATCGGCGACAACCCGGAACTGGATGAAAAGCTGGATGCGCTGGAGACGCTCCGGCTTACAGAGGGCCAGCTTTTGCTCGAGTATCCACCGCCGTTCTTAATCCGGCAATATGCCGATGGCCGGTTGCCGCTGCCACGCGAGCAAGAGGCGCGCCAGATCGCCGAAGACCTCGTCGCAAAGCTAAGAGATCGGAAACAGGATGGCGACAGTGGAGCACGCCCCCGGCCGGCAATGATGTCTCCCGCCGACCGGCGCAAATTCTGGCAGGCGAATAACCCGCAACAGGCGGTGACCTACGATTTGTGGGAAGCCAAGATCTACCGCGCGGCCCTGAGCGACCGGCAGCTTCTGGAGGTTTTGGACGATTTCTGGTTTAACCACTTCAACGTTTTTCTCGATAAAGGAGTGGACCGCTACCTGCTCGCGCAATATGAGCGCGACACGATCCGGCCCAACGTCTTCGGCAAATTTGGAGATTTACTCGAAGCCACGGCGAAGAGTCCGGCCATGCTGTTCTACTTGGACAACTCGCAATCCGTGGGAACATTCAGCCGGTTGGCGGAGCGGCAGCGCCTCGCGGGGAAAAAGCCGCGCGGGTTGAACGAGAACTACGCGAGGGAGCTGCTGGAACTCCACACGTTGGGCGTGAACGGTGGATACACGCAAAAAGACGTGATCGAAGTGGCGCGATGTTTTACCGGCTGGACGATCCGCGAGCCGCGGCAGGGCGGCGGATTCTACTTCAACCCCAACATGCACGACACGGCGAAGAAGGTGGTCTTGGGCCATGGGATCAAAGAAGGCGGTGGAATTGAGGACGGAGAGAAAGTGCTCCGGATCCTGGCGCACCATCCTGCGACCGCGCGCCATATCTGTTACGAACTGGCGCAGCGGTTCGTCGCCGACACGCCGCCACCGGCGCTGGTGGACCGGATGGCGCAGAAGTTTCTCTCGAACGACGGCGATCTGCGCGAAGTGATGAAGACCATGCTCAACTCAACCGGGTTCTGGAGCGAGGGAGCGTATCTGGGGAAGATCAAATCGCCGTTTGAATTCGCCGTGAGCGCGGTCCGCGCGCTCGACGTGGACTTAGACGATGCGTTCGTGCTGAGCAATCAACTGGCGGTGTTGGGCGAGCCGCTCTATCGGAAGCGGGAGCCGGCCGGGTATTCAAACGCCGGTTCGGACTGGTTGAACTCGGCGGCTCTGCTGGCGCGGATGAACTTCGCGATGGCGCTGGCGGGGAACCGGATCCGCGGAGTCACGGTGGCGGCGAAGCGGTTCCGCGAAGAGGAGGACGCGGGAGCAATTGCGGACTCGCTCCTGCTTCGCCCACCGGGAGAGCAGACCTTGCGGGCGATCACGGCGGCGCAGTCGCAAAGCAAAACCGGGCCCGGCTACGTAATGGGCCTGGTAATCGGCTCGCCGGATTTTCAGCGCCACTAGAGCTCGCTGGCGGGAGTCGCTGCGCGCAAGAGCGAGGTTTGGTTCGTACGGTCTCTCGAACCCATATATACTACTTCTAGTTCCAAAGCCGTGGAACAACTTCCGGAAGAAAATTCCCGAAAACTTAAGTCGATAACATGCCCCTGGAAACGCTCTACGTCACCCGTTACCCCAAGCGCAGCAACGTAGTCCTTCGTATTGTGGTGGCGTCCGGCAGACCGGCGCCGGTAATCCCATGAGCCAATTCTCTTGGAGGATACGGACGGCTTGGTGGCTAACCGCGCGGTTGGCGCCGTGGATGAGTTCATCCCAGCAACTCTACTATGAACGCCTGGAGAAGCTGGTCCGCGACGGCTTGCGGGTTCTTGACGTCGGCTGCGGCAAGGAGTTCCTGATCGGTTGGCTGCGCCCGGACTTGCACCAGCGGTGGTCGGCCTCCATTCTTGACCGAATAACGATTTTCGGCGTTGATCCCTGGATGCCCAGTCTGCAACAGAACACTAATCGTCGGATTGCGTGTGCAGTCGCTGAACAGCTTCCAATCGCCTCGTCGAGTTTCGACCTGGTGACCGCCAATATGGTCGTAGAGCACCTGGCGGATCCGGACGCGGTCGTTCGCGAAGTTATGCGTGTCCTCAGGCCCGGCGGATGCTTTGTTTTTCACACGCCGAATTTGCGTTGCCCGGTTATCGGCGTTTCAAAGTGGCTGCCGCATTCGGTGAAGCGCGCAGCGGTTCCGATCGTCGAGGGTGGTCGAGGGAAAGAGGACGTCTTCCCGACGCATTACCGGATGAATACGCGGGAAGCAGTCGCTGCGACCGCCCGGCGGGTTGGTGCCGAGCTAGGCTGGGTCGACGCTGTGTTCACCGCTCCGTTTACCCAGTCTCTCGGACCCCTCGTCGTGTTTGAATTACTGATCACGAAGATGCTCCGAGGTGCGCCCTTTGCCCGTTGGAGGCCCGACCTGATCTGTATGCTTCGGAAACCCAAGGTCTATGACCGCTTGGATAATTGTGGGCCGGCTCGCAATTAAAAGGTTTTCGCTTTCGCGATGGGCCGCTGGCGCGCCGAAGGGGATCAAAGCCCGTTCTTCTCGCGATCGGCGAGCATGCGTCACCGAGCCACGACTACAAGAGATTGGTCACTTCTCTCTCGCCCGCCCACCCCACTCGATGCCCCACCGTCGTGGCGTGGCCGAAGCGGCGGGCTGCACATCGCAGAAACATCCAAACCTTGGCCCGTTCTACGCGCGGAGCCATGCCGCCGATATGTGGCGCCGCAGTGCCCTTAACCAACTGAGACAGGCCAACGCACGCAATTCGTGGAAACTTGAATGCGGAGCACTTGTCGAGCCATACCCCTGATATGAGCCGGGGCATTTTAGAATGGGATCGTCTTATCGAAAAATCTTTGAGCGGTCGGAGGCCGAGGATAAGGCATGATTTCGAGAAGATTCTTCCTGAAGGGTTCAGCGCTGGCGATGTTCGGCGTGGGAGGCGCGCCGGCATGGTTGGCGCGGGCTGCGGCTCAGGCTGGTTCGCGGCGGAAAGTATTGGTGGTGGTGTTCCAGCGCGGAGCGGCCGACGGACTGAACATTGTCGTGCCGTATGGCGAGAGCCGTTACTACTCGCTTCGGCCCACGATTAACGTGCCGAGGCCGGGGTACGGGCTCGATGCGGCGGTGGATCTGGACGGATTCTTCGCGTTGCACCCCTCCCTCGCTCCGCTGAAGCCGTTGTATGAGGCGAAGACCTTGGCGATTGTGGAGGCGGCCGGTTCCCCCGATCCGACGAGGTCCCACTTCGATGCGCAGGACTTCATGGAATCGGGCACACCGGGACGCGGGGCGGCGCAGAGTGGTTGGCTGAACCGGGCCTTGCCTGCCGGGCGCGAAACTCTTTCCCCGCTGCGCGCCGTGAGCTTGGGGCCGGAACTACCTTTGACGCTCCGTGGCGCGAACCCGGCGGTGGCTGTGGCGAACCTCCAGAGCTTCCGTCTGCCCGGACCCTCCGTGACGGGTGTGTTCGCGAGCATGTACGGCGATGCCGCGGACTCAACGCTGCGGAGCGCTGGCAGGGAAACCTTCGAGGCGATGGCGATCATCCAACGATTGGATCGGGAACCCTATGCGCCTCCGGGTAACGTCGAGTATCCGAACGGGCGGCTGGGCCAGAGCCTCCGGCAAATTGCGCGGTTGATCAAAGCCAACGTGGGCCTGGAGGTGGCCTTCGCTGAGATTGAAGGTTGGGATCACCACGTCAATGAAGTGGGCGCGAACGCAACCGAGGGGCAGCTTGCGAATGTGCTGCGGGAGTTCGGCGGATCGCTCGCTGCTTTTTGTGCGGACCTGGGTCCGCGTATCGAGGACGTGACGGTGGTTACGATGTCGGAGTTCGGCCGGACCGCGCACGAGAACGGCGACCGGGGAACCGACCATGGTCACGCGAACGTGATGTTCGTGATGGGCGGCGGCGTCCGCGGAGGGCGCGTGTACGGAGACTGGCCCGGACTGGCCGGCGGGCAGCTTTACGAAGGCCGCGACCTGGCGCTTACCACCGACTTCCGGGACGTGCTCGCGGAAGCGGTGGTCAAACAACTTGGAAACCGGGACTTGGGGAGCGTGTTTCCGGGTTACGGCCAGCCGCGTTTCAGGAACCTGCTCATTTAGTCTGGCGCGAGGCGAAGCGCCACGCGGTCTCGACGATGCTATCGAGCGACGTGTACTGCGGCTTCCAACCAAGTTCGGATTTGAGGCGCGTAGAGGAGGCGACAAGCGAAGGTGGGTCGCCTTCGCGGCGCGGGCCGGTGCGGAATGGGACGGCGCGGCCAGTCACGCGCTCAACGGCACGGATCACTTCTTTGACCGAGTAGCCCTGCCCAACGCCCGCGTTGTAAACCTTCGACGCGCCGCCGCGCAGCAGGTGATCGACGGCCAGGATGTGGGCCTCGGCCAGGTCGCGTACGTGAATGTAGTCGCGGATGCAAGTGCCGTCGGGGGTCGGGTAGTCTTCGCCGAAGATCGTGACCGGTTCGCCGGTAAGCACCGCGCGAAGCAGAAGCGGGATGAGGTGCGTTTCTGGGTCGTGCTCTTCGCCGAGCGGGGTTTCGGGGTCGGCGCCGCACGCGTTGAAGTAGCGGAGGACGACGCTGCGCAGGTTGCGGTAGCGGTCCATCCAGGCAAGGGCGCGCTCGACCATGACTTTCGATTCGCCGTAGGGACTCACCGGGGCAATCCGCGCGTCCTCGGGAATGGGAGTGGATTCGGGGGTGCCATAGACGGCGGCGGTGGAGGAGAACACAAGCCGGTTGACGCCGGCGGTGGCCATGGCTTCGAGCAGCGAGAAGGAACCGCCCGTGTTGTTCAGGAAGTACCGTTCCGGCGCCTGGGCCGATTCACCGACGGCGATGAAGGCGGCGAAGTGGATAACGGCGTCGAAGGAGCCATCGACAAGGAGGCTTGTCAGAGCGGCGGTGTCGCGCAGGTTGAGGCGATGAAACGCGAAGCCTTCCACGTTGTGTGCGTGGCCTCGGCTGAGATCGTCCACAATCGTGGTTTCATAGCCGCGGCGGCGCAGCAGGTGAGCGGTGTGGGAGCCGATGTAGCCGGCGCCTCCGGTGACGAGAATGCGGGGCATCAGAGGGCATTGTCGCAAACCGCGGAGCGGCATGCGGCGGCGAGAGCTTCAGCCGAGCGCTCGATCTGCGATGGCGTCAGCCAGGGGTTCATGGGAAGCGAAAGGACGCGGGAGGACGCCGACTCGGCTTCGGGGAAATCGCCGGCCTTGTAGCGCGGGTCGGCGTAGGCGGGGAGCAGATGCAGAGGCATCGGGTAGTGGATGGCGGTCTGGATGCCCGCTTCGCCGAGCTGGCGCTGCACCTGGTCGCGCTGTCGGACGCGGATTGTGTACAGATGGTATACATGGCGCGCGCGGGGATCGGCGGCGGGGGGTTCGATGCCGTGGGCGCGGAGGAGGCGGTCGTAGTGGGCTGCCCCGGCCCGGCGGGCTTCGGTCCAGCGCTCGAGATGCGGTAGCTTCGTTCGCAGGATCGCGCCTTGCAATCCCTCCATCCGATAGTTGAAGCCGGCGAGCACGGGGCGGTATTTCTGCTCCTGGCCCCAGTCGCGGAGCATGCGCACGGTGCGGGCAAACTCGGGGTTATTCGTTGTTACCATGCCGCCTTCGCCCGCGGCGCCTAGGTTCTTCGTGGGGTAGAAGCTGTAACAGCCGAGGTCCCCGAGAGAACCAACTCGGCGGCCGTTCCATGTCGCCGCGTGCGCCTGCGCTGCATCTTCGATGACCGCGAGGTTGTGGCGCCGCGCGACGTCAAGGATCGCGTCCATGTCCGCCGGTTGGCCGTAGAGATGAATCGGGAGGATGGCGCGGGTACGCGGCGTAATCAGCGCTTCGATGCGCGTGGCGTCGAGGTTGAAGGTCCGGGGATCGATGTCGGCGTAGACGGCTTTGCCGCCGCAGTAACCGATGGCGGCGACGGTGGCGTAGAAAGTGAAAGGCGCCGTGATAACCTCGTCGCCGGCCGAGACGCCGGCCGCGCGAAGAGCCAGGTGCAGGGCGCTCGTGCCGGAGTTCACGCCGATGGCGTACTTCACGCCGCAGTAGCCGGCGAAGTCCCGCTCGAAGGCGGCCACTTCGGCGCCGAGGATGAACTGCCGTGTATCGAGCGTGCGGGCGATGGCCGCGTCGATTTCGCCGCGTAGTTCGCGGTATTCGCTTTCCAGGTCGAGAAGGGGAATCGGTGATGAAGAAGACATTGTTATTCAGAGGCGCGCGGCGCGCGCTCGAGGATCGACTCAAACTGGCGCGCCACACTTTCCCAGGAAAAGTTCTCGCGGACGAAGGCTTGAGCCGACGCCGCGAGTTCCCGGCGGAGCGGTTCGTTGCCGAGTAAGTCCAGGCAAGCCGCCGCGAAGGATTCCGGATCGCCGGCGAGCAGCAAGTGGCGGCCGTGTTCGACCGGCAGGCCTTCCGCGCCGAGCGGCGTGGAGACGGTCGCCGTGCCTGCCGCCATCGCTTCGTAGATCTTCAGACGTGTCCCGGAGCCGACCCGGAGAGGCACGATCGAAACCGCCGAATTCCATAGATACGGGCGTATGTCGTTAACGATACCGGTAACGTGAACAGTCGCGGTTTCGTGCACGGCTTTTATGAGAATTGGCGACGGATCCCGCCCCACGATCTTCACCCTCACCGACGGCCGCCGCGCGCGGATTCGGGGTAAAATGTCCCGCAAAAACCAGGTTACGCCTTCGTGGTTCGGCATCCAATCCATCGAGCCCACAAACACGAGATCCGACGAGAGATCTGGATCAGCAGGAAGTCCGTCCGGACGCGCGAAATACGCCGTATCGACGCCGGTGGGCACGGCGGCGGAGGCCACGCCGAACTCGCGTTCGATGATTTCCGAATCCACCGGCGACACCGTGGCTACGAAGCCGGCGGCGCGGCAGGCGTCGCGCTCGTAGGCAAACATGCGGCGCGCCTGCGCGGCGAGATAGGCCCGGGCGGCCGGATTGGCGGCCTGTTCCGTGCGCCTCCGCCAGATCACGTATTCCACGTTGTGCTCGAACAACAGGGCGCGGCCGAGGCTTGGAAAATTCGGCGCGGCCATCAGAAAATCGCAGACCGCCCGGTCAAATGAACCCTCGGCGAGAAGCCGAGAAACTTCGGCCAGCATGGCGGGCGAGCGGAAGCGGCTGACGGCGACGGGGACGGGGTCAAACAAACCGGCGGCGAGGCGTCCGGCGAAGGCGAAGGAGCGTTTTGAGGGGACGCTGTGGCGTACCGGATAAGCGCGGGAGGCGTACTCGCGGCTTCGCTCGAGGCCCTCGGGAGAATTGGGGTTTTCGAGCGCCACATAATGAATCTCGTGGCGCGCGTGGAGGCGCTTCAGCATCTCCAGTGTGCGGATGTGGCCACCCTTCGTCGTGGGGTGCAGAAAGTCGCTTTTCACCCAGAGCAACTTCATGCCGGGAAACCAGCCGGTTGGGCGGGGGACGGGAGGAGCCCTTCAGACAGAGAGTCGCGCTTTCCCGCGAGGAAGATGTCGGCCCAGAGCTGCAGATTCAGCAGGCGCCAGATGCGGTCCGTTGCGTCCTCGGCGCCGGCCCGGTGTCGCGTGAGGAGCGCCTGGAGCGCCGGCATCTCGATACAGGATGCGAGCAGGCCGTCGTGCGAGGTGAGCCTTTCGTAGAGAGGCGCGGCTTCCGGTTCCCGCAGCCACTGGCGAAGCGGCGTGGGGAAGCCCATTTTACGGCGGTAGACGATGTCATGCGGGAGCAGGTCTTCGACGGCGCGCTTGAGGACATATTTCTGCTCATGGCCATGAATTTTCAAGTGCCGCGGGATGTAGGCGGCGAACTCGACGAAGGTGTGGTCGAGGAAGGGTACGCGGCTTTCAATCGATGCGGACATGCTCATCTGATCTTGTTTCATGAGCAGTTCGACCAGGTAGGTTTTTTGATCGGCGTACAGGAGGCGGGAGAGCGTAGAATCCTTCGGGTGCTTGTTCCAGTAGCGAAGGTAGTTGGCGCAGTAAGAGCTTGGGGACGAAGTCAGCGGACTGTGTCGATCGCCGGCGCTGAAGGCCGCGTAGAAGTTGTCGAGGAAGAGAGATTCGTGGGTCAGGTCCCGGCCCAGAACGGAATGGGAGAGGCGGCGGCGGAGATCTCCGGAAATGTGGGAGGACGAAGCCAGACGCTCGCGGACCGCGGCGCGAAGGCGGGACGGCAGGAGGCGGTAGAGTTTCGCAACCCGTTGATTCAACAGATGCCAGCGGTAGCGTTCGTACCCGCCGAAAAGTTCGTCGCTGCCTTCCCCGGTGAGCACGACCTTGACTTCGCGCGAGGCGAGGGAACTGACGAAGGCTAGCGACACGCTGGATGGCCAGGCGATCGGTTCGTCCTCGTGCCAGATGAGGCGAGGAAGGGAATTGAAGAACTCCTCGCGGCCGAGAAGGATTTCGTGGTGCTCGGCGCCGATGGCGGAGGCGACGCGAGCGGCATAGCTCAATTCGCTGAAACGCTGCTCGCGGTAGCCGACGGCGAAGGTTTTCACGGGACCATTCGTCTGGCGGCGGATGAGGGCGGCGATGGCGCTGGAGTCGACGCCGCCGCTTAAGAACATACCGAGTGGAACGTCGCTCATCAAACGCATGCGGACGGTTTCTTCGAGCCGCCGCCGCGTCTCGCGGATCCAGTCCTCATCCGAGCGGGGGATGTCGAATGCCGGCGTTGCGCTTGGGGATGGGACGTCCCAGTAACGCTCGATTTTCAGGCGAGGCGCGGTATCGGCCAGAGACAGCGTGAGGTGATGACCGGGCATCAGCTTTCGAATGCCGCGAAAGAGCGTGGCTTCCCCTGCGGTGTAGCCGAAGGCGAGCACCTCTGGTATCTGTTCCTCATCGAGGGAGGCCGGGATGGAGGGATGTTCGAGCAGCGCCTTGATTTCGGAGGAGAAGGCGAACAGGGTTCCGTCCCAGAAGTAGTAAAAGGGCTTGATGCCAAGACGGTCGCGGGCGCAAAACAACTCGCGGCGCCGGCCGTCCCAGAGGGCGAATGCGAACATGCCCCGAAAATCGTCGACGCAGCGGGCGCCATGTTCTTCGTAGGCGTGGAGGATCGTTTCGGTGTCGCAGTGCGAGGCGTAGCGGTGGCCAGCCTGTTCGAGGGCGGGGCGCAGCGAGGCGTGGTTGAAGATCTCTCCGTTGTAGACGATAGCGATGGTACGGTCCTCGTTGAACATCGGTTGTGCGCCGCCGGCGAGGTCGACGATGCTTAAGCGCCGATGACCCAGGTAGACGGGGGGAAGAGTGAAGTGAGTGCCGGCGTCGGGGCCGCGGTGGGCGATAGCGGAGGTCATCCTCGCGAGCGTAGCCGCCGGGTCTTCGCGATGCGGAGAAACAAAACCCGCGATGCCACACATGGCGTTAAACTCCGGCGGCGCGGAGATCGTCCTGAGAAGCGTTCCAGAGGGCGACACTGAGGCCGGCGAACGTGGGAACGTAGTTCAAGTAAGCGATCGCGTCGAATGGCATGGCGAAGATGAGGCAGACGATGGAGACCGAAATGGCCAACGCCATCCTGCCCACCTCTCCGAGTTTGGCGCGAGGACGCGAGAGGCCATGAAGGCGAAGGCAGAGCCGCAGCGAGCCGAAGACGACGCCGCAAAAGCAGATGAGCGCGGGGATACCGCACTCGCTCGAGATCTGCGTATAGGCGTTATGAGTGACCTGCCAGTGCGCGGACACGTTTTCCGAAGCGGCCAGACCCGACTCCGCGTCGGCGAATTCGCCCATGCCGACACCGAAGAGCGGGTGCATGACGGTGAGCTGGATGCTGCGGCGCAGCACTTCCATCCGCGCCCGTGCCGAATCGTCGGCCGACAAGGCTTCGCGGGACTCACGCAACGACGACGAGGAGGTTTTTCCCGCGAGCCGAGTCCAAGTCTCGGGCGCCAACGTGGGCAGCGCGGCAATAACTGCAAGTAATACGATCGCCAGAATGATTCGTTGTGCCGCCGAAGCCTTCCAAAGTCCGAACAGGCCGATGACGATCAAGCAGACGACTCCGGCGCGTGAACCCGACTGCAAGGCGAGATACGGCATCACGAGGGCAGCGATCGCCATGAGAAGGCGGGTGGCCGCATGCCGAGCCGGATCGAAGACGAACAACAAACACAACGGCAACGAGATGAGCAGGTGGAGCGCAAGATCATTCGAGTTACCTAGAGACCCGGCGACAAATGAGAGCCGGCCCGAATTCTCAACGCCGAATTTGAGAGTCAACAGCGCGTCCAGGATACTTGCCAGGACCATCAGGTACATCAGCACACGCACCTGAGCGACGGTAGTGACGAGGCCCGCGATGAGGAGGAAGACCGGGTAGACGGCGAGGACCACGATTTTGAAGGTTGACAGCGAGGCACTGCGATATACGCTGAAGGGCAGGGACGCCAGGAATAGCACGTTAAGCGCTACAAAGTAGTACCCGACACGGGTTCGGAAAACACCACGCCATCGGTTGCCGACAATGGCGAAAAAGACCGCGGGCGCTCCGAATACGTAGACGAGAGGGACATAGACGTGGCCGAAAATTGCCAGGAGTTCCCCGATGTAGCCGAACTGGACCGTGACGTAGGCGGCCGTGAAGAAGAAACCCAGACTCTGGAACGGGTTGGAGCCGGTGGCTAGGCGCGGGACACGCGGGGCCGCGGGGCCCTGGGCGCCCGTTGTGAACCGCGGGGGTGCGGCCGGCGCGAGGCGGACGGGAGGTGGTGGCGGTGCGGAGGCCGAGGCCTTGAAGCGGCTCATGCTTCAGTCCGCGATGAGCGGGACTCCGCGCACTTTCGAAAAGTCATTCACAAGCTATTTTCCTCTCATTATCAGCCATCTACATCTCTTCGTCCAAACCGGGCGGATATCTTGTGTTCCGGAGGCAGGTAGAAGAGAATTTCATGCGAAAGATACCAATATTGACGGCCCTTTGGGCCGCGGCGGCCCTTGCGCTGCTGCGGGGTCAGACCCAGGTCGATCTTCGTACGCAGAGCAAGAGCGTGGATTTTTCCGCTGCGGGTGTTACCAAGCCGATGAGTGCCGGGACGGTGTTGCCGGCCAGTTGCACCGCGGGACAGATGTATTTTCTGGAGTCCGCGCCGCTTGGTGCGAACATTTACGCGTGTACGTCCTCCAACGTCTGGACGGCTCAGGGTAGTTCGTCGAGCAATCCCCTCCCATCGGCATCGGGAAACGGCGGTGACGTGTTAACGACGGACGGAACCAATGTTTTGTGGGCTCCGCTGAGCGGGGATGTAAGCGGGGCGCCAGGCACGACCAAAGTGGCGCGGATCCAGGGACAACCGGTGTCGAGCACGGCGCCTCTAGCGGGGCAGACGCTGGTATGGAACGGTACGGCCGGGCAGTGGCAACCGCAGACGGCGCCTTCCGGGGGAGCCCTTCTATCGAGTCAATTGATGGACTTCTCCGTGATTGAGACGAATTCGACCACGCTCTCCGTGGGCTCGAGTTGTTCGGCGGCCACACCCTGCAACTTCCGCTTCGGTGCATCGACGTATTCGGTCACCGCCCCGGCGTCGGTGTCTCTGACCGGGGGGAGCGGCACGGCATACGTTTATCTGATGAGCAACGGCACGCTTGCGGTCGGTTCGAACCTGACGCTCTCCTGCACGGCCGTGTGCGGGGTGCAGAGTGGCATCACGGCATTCCCGCCAACTACAATTCCGCTCTTCACCGTGACGGCGACGAATGGCACGTGGAACGCGAGCGGTATCACCGACTATCGCGCATTTCTGAGCGCGAAGACCGTAGGAGCGGGCACTGGTATTCTGAGCGTGGACAGTGGTGGGGCCGCGATGGTCAGCGTCGACGGGACTCTAGTGCCGCTCAAAGTGTCTGTCCCGGCTACGTCCACGACCGCCTGCGCCGCCAATAGTTGGGCCACGGATGGTGTTTACTTTTACCTTTGCACGGCGACGAATACTTGGATGAGGGTGGCATTATCGTCATGGTAAAGCTGAGTCTGGCGGCTATTTTCAGCGCGGGGATCTTGCTCGGACAGGCCCCCACCCTTCAGAATGTGACCACCACGGAGACACAGGCGGTGATCCGCTATGTGGCTCCCAACACGAGCGCGTGTACGGTCGAGATCAGCGAATCGAGTTCGCTCTCTCCGCTCGTGCATGACGTGGATCCGAGTCTGTTCTCCGGCGCGAATCTCGACTCCCGCGTGGGAAGCGTTTCGAATGGGACCGAACGGATATTCGTGGCCGGGAAGCGCGATGCAGAGAAGGCGGGCGATGGCAGACGCTACTCGCGCGCGCTGCAGGCGAATACGCAGCATTTTTACCAGATCACATGCGGGCCGGGCTCTCTGACCGGGACATTCCGAACGGCGAATCCCGTGTTAGGCGACGACTACACGGAAATTCCCACGTTTGACTCGACAGCGTTCGGCAATTATGGTTGGCCGTCGATCGACTGGACCAATCAGTCGACATCGTACATCGATCCGCTGACCGGGCTATTGTTGAAGCGGGTTTCTTTCTCGCAGGCAAATGGGTATGTGGACAGTCCGGCCACTAGCGGAGCGGCGATTACGGTTCCAGAATCGGTGCAGGACGGCTCTGATTTTTACACATCGGGCACCTCCTGTCCCGGTACAAACTGGACGAATCCGTGCGCGGCGCTCGCATCGGACGGCGTGTACGCGACCTACAGCGGGACCGCCTCCAGCCCGATCGAGGTTTCGTTTACTCGGGACACTTACTTCAAAGGACCGTATACCGATGGTCCGCTCAGCAATTTTCAGATCACCGTGCTTGGCTACGGTACGGACTCGTCGGCCACGAACCGGACTGTGAACGTTTGTCTATCGGTGCACGTATATATGGGCGTTTGCGGCACGGGAAGTTTTCCGATTGTCCTGCCGCAGGGAAGTCCAGGAAGCGTGACTTACCCGGCACAACCGGACGTGCAGACGCTGCTCGCCTCCTGGCTTGACTCGACGCACCTGGAGCCACTTGCCGCGGCGGATGCCGACACCTGGAACAGCAACGTAACGATCAACGGGACGGCGCTTACTTATGTGTCGGGCAACACATTCAATGGTCACCTGATTGCGGGAGACCACGTGAGGATTCCCGGATCCGCGCCGGCGTGCCCAAACAATGAGTGTTTGATATCGCTTGTCAATAATGCGACCTCCCTTGCGATTCAAGAGAACCTGGGCAACTTCAACGGCGGGGGCGCGGTGGCGGTTTCATTCAATAACTTCGGGGCGATTCTCGAAAAAACGACAGCGACCGGCGCGGTGTACATCGACTATGTGAACAACACGCAAAATAGCGAAAGCGCCTACGGCAATGCTTCGTATGGTGAAAGTTACATGTTCTCGCCGACTACGGTCAGCGTCTGCGTCGATATGAATGGCAATCCGGTTTCTCCGTGCAGGAATGCATTTGGATTCATGCCGCCGGTTGCGAACTCAGCGTCGACGTGGATGCTATTCTTTCCCGACAACGGCGAGGTGAGGTATGTCGACCCGCTTCAGCCGTCCAACGTGAGCGGGGTTGATGGGTACCGGAACGCCTATTGCCGCGGCTTGAGCGAGGCCTTTGATCCGGCTTCGCCGAACAAGGTCTGGTGCGCGGGGATCGATAGCACCGGGACGAACATTGCGCTGGTGTCCGGCACCTATAACTACAACGCGACGAATGGGTGCGATTACAGGAATTGGACGGGCTTCTATTCCGCGAATCCGGCGTCTCCCGGAAACCCGTGCGTGACGTGGACGAACGAGACACCGATATCGACCGGAAACGGAATGACAGCGAAGGTTCAGCAGATCTGGCCGGCGTACGACCCTCTGTACGATGGAGGGCTCAGCGTGTGTGCGATAAGCCGGGACGGAAGGTATATGTCTTTTTATGCGGAGCAGGGGGCGGCGCCGCTTATGAATCCGCAAGATACGTTCGGCGCCGCGTTGTTTTTCGACCTGGAGACAAAGACTTTCGTTCAGAAGTTCGACACTTATACGACCTGGCCTGCGCGCTTTGGGCAGATGCATGCCTGCCCGATGGAATATTTTCTCGGCTACAACGAGGAAGAAATGGCGAAGTACGATTGGGTGGCTAACGAGCGCGGGACCGCGGATTATCAACTCGCGATCAACTCGATTTCGGGCCGCAGCGACTTGTCCCTCGACCCCCCAGTCACGGTGTCGAGCGTGTCAACCGGCACGCCAGCTCTTGTCACGACTACCATTCCGCACCAGATCGACCCGAATGGAAATACCGCCATTCAAGCGATTTTAAATCTACGCGGCCTATATGGGCGTTACTACGCGAAAGTGCAGTCCGCTACGACGTTCCAGCTATATCAGGATGCGGGGTATACGCAGCCTGTCACATTGCCTGGCACGACGGCGTTCCAGCAGGGGCTGGTTGGGGCCGGCACGTTAATCGGAGGCTCCGGCTGTACGGGAACGAGTTTCTCGGCCGGGCCGATTAGCGATCAAAGCGGGACGGGAGCGACAATCGCGGCGACAATTACGGGTGGTGTCGTTTCGTCGGTGGCGATCACGAGCCAAGGGAGCGGCTATACGGGTCCAGTCTATGCGCCGCTGACAGGGAATAGCTGCAGCGGCGCCTCGGTTGTGCTGAATCCGGAGGCGTGGACGATACAGACGTTGTATGCGAATGCGTGTCCGACGGTATCAAACAAATGGCAAGCGATGGGAGTTAC
>JAJYCN010000123.1 GCA_021778335.1 Acidobacteriota bacterium
CGTCGCTACGCTCCGATGGTGTTCGCCTTCGCCCGGAATGCTGTTCGGCTTCCCTCCGGAATAAGCGTTCGCCTTCGTCGGAATCCGCAGCCTGTGCCGCCATCTGTTATCGTTACACGGTATGCGAGATGCAGACATTCGTCGGGTTCTTCGTCAGCACCTCGATCGTACCTTCGAAAACGACGGAGCGACGATGATCATCGAGGAACTGGGCCTTTGCCGTGGCACCGTCCGGGTCGATATCGCCGTGGTCAACGGAGTGCTAAAGGGGTATGAGATTAAGAGCGATCAGGACACGCTTGTGCGATTGGCACCCCAGGCTGCAATGTACAATCGGATCTTCGACACGATGGCTGTCGTCGTTGCCGAGCGCCACTTGCGAGCAGCTGAGAGACTTATTCCTTCCTGGTGGGCGATTCAGTTGGTGAGGGCCGGGAACCCATCTGCTCCTCTGGAGATTGCGAGCGTGCGCCGCGAATCGCCAAACCCGGATGTCGACCCTGGATCGCTCGTCCAGTTATTGTGGCGCGACGAAGTGCTCGAATTGCTGGGCCAGATCGAACCGGCGAAAGCTCTGCAGGGCAAGCCCCGTCGCGTACTCTGGGAGACGCTCGCCAGCGCGGTGCCGCTGCCCGAGTTGAAGGCTATGGTTTGTGCACGGCTCAGGAACCGGCCTCGTTGGCGACTTGATGGACCACGAAGGCAAGGTGATGAGATGTCCCAACCTTGCGCCATGTCGTCAGGTTCCCGGTACCGACACGTTCTGCCGCGCAGTCGTCAATATACTGATCTCCCCAACTGAACCGTGGACCGCAGTACTCCCGCCCCTGGATCAACACCCGACACACCTCATGGAACTGTTCGTATCCGTGGTCTCTGAGGTTTTTCGCTTTGAGAATGAGCCACGCGGCAGAGCAGGTGTAACGGATGCTGGCCGAAGGGCGCATGACGCGAGGATCAACCTCCGGGGGTTCCGGGTGTGAGATCGCATAGTCCCCGAACGTGGGAAGACGCGAGATTCTTCGACGCTGCCGAGAAAGTTCTGTCCAGAGAACCCACTCCTCTCTCGGAACGAACGACACATCCGACGCAGGCAGTCCGGTCAGGTTCTGCGGGAAGGCGGTTGCCGCAACAGTAAACGTGCGCCATTCGGTCAGACGGGGTAGGCGGTTCACGAGGTCGATAACCGTGTCAACATCGAGGCTAGGTCCATTGGGCGAAAGTGCGCGCAGGTCGAAGATCAAATCAGAGTTCTGCACGGTTGATCCCACCTCATTCAACGTGCGTCGGACAGTTTCGCCAAGGTCGTCGAAGTCCGCGAAATCTTCGCGCTGAATACGTACACAGACACCGCGGCCATCCTGCTCAACAATCGCTCGGCACGCCCGCAAGTACTCATCGCCGCGAAGCAGATCCGCCACGGGGATGGCTTCAACGGAACGCCCCCGTAACGCCTGAAAAACGTGGCATAGCGGGTGGGATCCGTCGGCCATGTGTTCGCTATCAGGTATCCACAACAGATCTACAAACAGGCTGTGAGAGCCCCACGCACGACCGGTCTTTTGCCAGACCTTCTTCAGATGCTGGTCGACCGTCTTCGCAGGTTTTTCGTCCGCGAAGTCCCAGGGGATCGGTGGAATTTCGATCAAGGGTGTGAGGGCTTGGCGCGTTGACGGCGTCAGTGTCTGGAGGGCGCCGTACTCGCCCTCCCGTCCCTTCAGTATGGGAACGTAATGATCGCGTCCGAACATCTCGCGCATCCTATCGTCGATCGAAAACCCAATCGACCTTTTTCTTCAGGTTGTTGCACTGCGTCCGATCAAGATGACCGTCGTGCTGCAGGCGTCCGACTACGATCCCTGGTGCGATACCTAGTTCGAAAGCGAATCTGCTAACCGCGGCGCAGGAAAAGGCACCCAATCGGCAGAATACTCGGTATTTGGACTGTGGGACCAGCCATTCCTGTGCGAACGCGTCCGCTTCGGATTCTTTCTCGTCCTCCTCGCGCTTTTCTCCTTCCAGAAAGACATCTCGCCTGCCGTGCAAGAGGATATGTCCAGCCTCGTGAAAGAAGGTGAACCACAGATGGTCATCCATCTTGTAACGCAGGCTCAATTGGATCAATGCTCGTGAAGTTGTCAACCACCTGGTCGCACCCCATACCCTCGTGCCGGCGAGCTCGGGGACGAATGCGACGCATACGCCTGCTTCGTTGCATTCCCGAGTCACCACAGAGGTAAAGTCCTCCGGCAACTGCCGCGTTAAGGAACGTACGCGCTCCAGCGATCTCTTGAATGTGTCCGCATTGTATTCGGCGGTTTCCTGACCGTTGGCTTCCAGTTCTCCTTTTCTCAGCCACGCCACCACTGCGCCGGGCTCGCTCTCAAACGCCGACGAACGCCGGAACGACGGACTCTCCGTTCCCCACACTCCTTGCCAACTGCTGGGAGAAGCCACACCAAAGAAGCGAAGCACCTCCTCAAGCTGACGAGCCTTCTCACGATGCTCCGGTATCCATCCGAGTTTCACCATTGCCCGATACGGAACCTGATTCAGCCAGTCGGCCTGTTTCTCAAATTCGACCGCCTCTCTTGCCCTGGCGAGAGACTCCCGATAGTTTTGTTCCCTGGCAATCCAGAAACCGGCTGGAATCCCAAGCACCCGCTCAAGCTGGAGAGCGGTCTCTGGAGTAATTGCGGCCTTCCCCTTTACGATCTCGTTGATCGTCTTCTTCGGCCGGCCGGCACGTTCCGCCAGCTCTGTCTGCGACATCCCTCGCTCGATGAGGATCTCCTCGAGCGTTTCACCAGGGGCCGACACCGTGTCCGGAAAATATTGATTTCGCATCTGTTCATTCATGAGTGTCCACCACCCCGACGAGCATCACCGCCGTGACATGAGTCCAGTCAAGCCCACCATCGGGCTTCTTCGGAACCGGATTGTGCGCTGGTGAGAACAGCAATCGGTACGGTCCGTCCAGATCAATGGAGAGATGGCCGGCGCGATCGCCCTTCAATTCGTGACACCTCCCTGGCAAGTTCTGCATCACGTCGAGCGTCGGCGCGGCCCTGAGATCGTCAAGGCGGCGTCGAATCAGCTTCGCCCGTTGCGAATTGTGCTTCCGGACAAGACGTCTGGAATCGTTCCAGTCCAGCGGATCGTCGCCGCTTGGAAACAGTATTTCCATCTCGCGAAGATTAATATTAACGCTATAGGTTAATAATAGTCAAACACTCATCCACTTGATAGGTTAATCAATAGTCGCCGAAGCTCAGGCCGATTGCTCGGCCGAATCGATGATCGACAACCCGCCAAGCCCCTAAGAGGCGATGGTCAGAGGACGCAATCAAGCGGCCGCTTCGGTTGGTCCTTGCTCCGTCCGTCTCCGGCGGCTGCCATACGCGGCCGTTTATAGAATTCGAAACGAGCGAATCGAAGCGCCCATCTCCCCCTACGCCAGCAGTGGCTCCATCCGATGCACCTCCCGCGTCCCCAACCCGCACTCCCCCAAGTCCAGCCACACGTCCCGCCGCGTGTTCTGCACAAACGTCACCCGCTCCACCCGGAACCCGCGCGCCTCCCGGTACTCCCTCCACCGCCGCCGCGCCACATGGTAAAACTCGTCCAACTGGTCCGGCTGCAAACTCTGCGCCACCGTCACATGCGGATGATACGGAAACGGCTCCCCGTACAGCAGACCATCCCGGTTCAGCGCATCGTGCATCGCCTTCAGACTCTCCAACCCCGTCCGCACGCCCACGAAGATCACGTCCGAAACCGGAAATATCTCAATCTCACCCAACTCCAGATCGAACGGCTTGAAGTTCTTCGCCGCGCTACAGATCGCGTCCCAGCTCACCGCCGGAGAAACCCGCAACGGCCGCGGCGGCAGCACCGTCACATGGGCGTGGAGGAAACAACTCGGCACCAACTCGCGCCGTAAATTATCGAGAAACCCCGCCAACGGTTCCGGTATGTAACTCACCAACGCGAAAGAGTTGATGCGTCCACCCTGGAAGTACGGACTCCCCACTCCGTTCTGTGGCGCTTCAGCCATTCTTCCCTCGGACGCCCCCTGCGCCCCAGGCCCCGCGTGAAACCCGTTCCTCAGTTCCCGGCTCCCGCGCTGGGCGTCTTCGCTGTCTCCGGTACAAACCATACCGCATCTTCGAACCCCACATATTTACAGATGCGCAAATGGCCCCCGTCGATCTCTAGTAGATCTCCCACGCGCAGCGGCGCCTCGGTCTCCCGCCGCAACTGCCACGCCGCATACTCGCTCGTGGCTTCCACCACCGCCTCTTTCTCGAAGTCCCTCGGCTTCAACACCGTGGTCCCCGCCGTGTGCGGCTGCCAGCGGAACTGTTCCCGCGTCCCATCCTTCATCCGGTAGATCTGGTATCGAGGCATAAGGGTTTGCCTGAAAGCTATTGTCGCTCGTTACGCGCCCGGACGCACCCACGCCCCGGCCGCCGAAGCAGCAGCCTCATCCAGGAACCATACCACGTCCCCCGCCGCCCGTCCCGTCATCGCCACCGGAACCTCCATCGCATCCGCCCCGTTCAGCGCCCGCGCCACCGCCTCCGCCTTGTCCGCCCCCGCCGCCAGCACCACAATATGACGCGCCCCCAGTATCGCCGCCGGCAGCATCGTCACCCGCACCGGAGGCGGCTTCGGAGTCGTCACCGCCGCCGTCAGCCTCACCCGCTCTCGAATCAACTTTTGCCCCGGAAACAAGCTCGCCGTGTGCCCCTCCGGACCCATCCCCAAATGCACCACGTCGAACTCCGGCGCCATCCCATCGGCCAGCCCGAAGAACCTCTGCATCTCCCGCGCATACTCCGCCGCCGCCCGCTCCGGACCCAACTCCACCGGTACCCGGTGAACGTTCTCCTCCGGAATCCGCGCCGGCTCCAACAGCGCCTCCCGCGCCATCCGGTAATTGCTGTCCTTATCCTCCGCGCCCACGCACCGCTCATCCACCCAGAACCAATGCACCCGCGTCAGCTCCGCCCCTCCCGCCCGCATCGCCTCCAGCATGTGCCGCGGCGTCGTCCCTCCCGATATCGCCACCGCCGCACGCCCCGTCTCCCGCACCCGGTCCACAATCGCCTGCTCCATCCGCCGCGCGCACGCCTCGGCTGCCTCCCTGGCCGTCGGAAATTTCAGCGCCGTCATCCCAGGCTCTCCTCAAACCACGCATCGCGATCCAGAATCCCCAGTTCCTCCCGCAGCAGCAGACTCAGCGTCTGCGGCGGAAACGGCACCCGGTGCTCTCTCTCGTTCATCCGCATCACGGCAAACTCTCCATGCGCCGAAACCGAAGCCCGCATCCCGTCTCCTTCAAACTCGATTCCCACAATCGAACCCTCCTCCTCCCGCCGAGCCTCCATCCCCACCAGCACGCCTCCCCCCAGCGTCGCCCGCAGCCATCCCGCCAGGTACGCCGCCGAACTCCCCGCCTCGCTTCCCCCATAAATCACCCGCGCCCGCTCAATCTGCCGCGCCGTCATCCCCGTCTCCGGACAATCGAACAGCAGCGCCACCATCTCCCGCCACGCCGTCACCCGCGTCCACGCCAGGTCCCCCGTCAGCTTCCGCGCGCTGGCCTTCCGCACAAACTTGAGCCCCTCTTCCGCCGTCGGAAACTCCGCCGAATCCACAATCAACTTATCCGCCACCGCCGCCAGATCCGCGAACCCCTTCTCCCCGCACAGCCTCGCCCCCCGGCACCACAGCACCACCGGCAGATCCGGCACCGTCACCCCTAAAATGATCCGCGGAGCCTCCTCCAGCCTCTCCGCCGGCGCCGTAATCTCAATCCGCTCGCAACAGATCTGCTGCCGCCTCCCGAACGGCATCCAGCACTGCGCCAGCACCCGAGCCTCCAGCGCTTCCCCGCCGTTCCTCCTCACCCGCAGCACAATCGACCGGCTCGGATGCTCGTGCATCAGCTCCGCCACCGTCTCCGCCGCTTCCTGTTCGTCGTCGCCCGCGTCCAGCGCCACCAGCAGCGTCATCGAACACGCCCGCAGCACCGCGTTCCGCTTCTCCGGATCGCTCTGCCCCAGCTCCACCCACAGCGCTTCCAGGTCCTTCAGAATCTGCTCCGGCCTCACCGCGCCCGCCGCCGCGCCCATCTACGGAATCCTCCAGAAATGCCCGTTCCTCGCCAGCATATCGTCGCTCTCCGCCGGCCCCCACGTCCCCGCCGAATAGTTCGGAAAGTCGAACCGCCGCCCCGACCACACATCCAATATCGGACCCACCGCCCGCCAACTCGCCTCCACCATGTCCTGCCGCGTGTACAGCGTCGCGTCCCCGCTCAGCGCATCCACCAGCAGCGTCTCATACGCCGTCGGCGTCCGCGTCCCGAAGCTCGACCCGTAACTGAAATCCATCGACACCGGCCGCAGCTTCATCCCGCTCCCCGGATACTTCGACATGAACCGCAGCGAAATCCCCTCCTCCGGCTGAATCCGCATGATCAGCAGATTCGGCCGCGCGCTCGCCCTCCCGTCCTCGCCGCCCACCGCGAACAGCGAATGCGGCGCCGAGTTGAACTGAATCGCAATATCGGTCACCCGCTTCGGCAGCCGCTTCCCCGTCCGCACGTAAAACGGCACGCCCGCCCACCGCCAGTTGTCCACGTAAAACGTCACCGCCGCGTACGTGTCCGTCTGCGTCTCCGCGTCCACTCCCGGCTCCTCCCGGAAGCCCGGCGTCTCCACGCCGCCCGCCCGCGACGGCCCATACTGCCCCGCCACCGCATACTTGTCCACATCGGATGTCTTAATCGGCCGCACAGAGCGCAGAAACTTCGCCCGCTCGTCCCGCACCGCCCCCGCCTCGAAGATATTCGAAGGCTCCATCCCCACCGTCGCCATCACCTGCAGCAGATGGTTCTGGATCATGTCCCGCAGCGCCCCGGTCTCCTGGTAGTAACTCCCGCGCCCTTCCACCCCGATCGATTCCGCCGCCGTAATCTGTACGTAGTTCACATACCGCCGGTTCCACAGCGGCTCGAAGATCCCGTTGCCGAACCGGAACGCCAGTATGTTCTGCACGGTCTCTTTCCCCAGGTAGTGGTCGATCCGGTACACGCTCGCTTCCGGAAAAACCTCGTGAATCGCATCGTCCAGCTTCCGCGCGCTATCCAGATCGTGCCCGAACGGCTTCTCCACCACCAGCCGCCGCCATCCCGCGCCCTCGGCCAACCGTGCCTCGCCGATCCCCCGCACCACCGTCGCATAATGGCTCGGCTGCGTCGACAGGTAAAACAGCACGTTCCCCGCCGTCCCGCTCGACCCCTCCGCCACCGCCAGCCGCGCCGCCAGCCGAGCGTAAAACCCCGCGTCCGCCACGTCCCCCGCCTCGTAGAACAGGTTCGGCTCGAAGCTCTCCCACACGTCCCGCTCGAACGGACTGTCTTCCAGAAACTTCTCCACCGACGCCCGCATCTTCGCCCGGAACGCCTCATCCGTCATCGCCGTCCGCGACGTCCCGATCACCGCAAACGACGCCGGCATCCGCCCCTCGTAGTGAATCCGGTACAGCGCCGGCATCAGCTTCCGCATCGTCAGGTCGCCATTGGCCCCGAAAATCACCACCGCGCACGGAGGCACCCTCCGCGCAAACCGCAGCGGATCGACAAACGGATTCGCATCTGCCATCCGTTCCAGGATAAGCCGCCCACACCCCACCCGCGGCAGGGCCCGCGCGCAAGCCCTCGCCAGTCACCCCCACCGCGCACCCGGCCGCCAGTTGAGATCGAAAAAACGATCCTCAGCGGCCGCGGCGAGCGGCCCGGCGGCAAAAAGACGCACCTGCTCCACGATGTTCTCCAACTCCCAGCCCGAATCGAGCCGGCTGCGGCGAACAAATGCACGCCATTGCACCGCCCGCGCCGGGTCGGAGCCGAAGGCTTCCGTGAGTCCCACAGGCTCTGCTTCCACCCTCGTGCCGCGGTGGAGGAACGTCGAACGAATGGCTTCCACCAGTAGGGCGCCTTCGAACGGATACAATCGCGCCAGCAAGGCCAGGTCGTAGTAGTCTTTGATCCGGCTGTTAAGCATGCCGAGCACAGTGATCGCTTCGAGTTTCTCAGCCACCACTGTCTCCTTTGGATAGGCCCGGAGCACCGGCGGTGGGAATTCGAGCATCGCCGGGTACTCAACCTCAACGGGCTCAGGCACGATCACGTCGCCAAAGCCCACGTCGATCTGCATCGGAATGCGAGCCTTCGCCAGCGTCGCGTTGAATCGGATTCGTACGCCACTGTATTCCGCATCGTCCTTGATTCGCTCGACCTCGATCGAGGCCTCGTTAAACTCCAGTCCGTCCGGCTCGCTATCGACTTGGCAAAGTTCGGTTGCCACCGACCGCATATGCTCAACTTCATTGCTTGTTCTGCCGGCCAAGTCGATGTCAATCGTCGGCCGGCTCATGGGAGCCTTCCACGCAGTCAAAAGGAGCGCGCCCTTCAAAACGAACCCGTCTGAGAACCGGGATCTCGCCAGCCGATAGAGAAAACGCTCCATGGCGAAGTACTGCAGCAGCTCTTGGAACGGCCGGCCTTCTCCTCGCGCGCGGTTTAGCAGCCGCTGCCGGACGGACGCGCCGATGTCGCGCCCGCTCACAGCACCGCCTCCAGGTAGGGGCGCATCACCTTCTCCACCCGGTCCACTCGGGCGAACGTTTCGATAAGCCTCAGGTCGGCTCTTTTCGCTCGCTCGCGGTACATTCGGAGCGCTTGGACCGCTACGTCGAGGCCGACCTTGTTTCGGTATTTGAAGCAGTCCGCAATGGACTTCTCGGGAGAGTAGATCCTGACGGTTACCCCGTCAATCGAAACCGGCTGGACGCCGGTGCTGAAGGATGGCTCGGAGTACCAGAACACCCGCAGCGGGATGCCGCCGAGCCTGGGAATCTGGGCGTGGCTCGGAAGCGCAACATCCACCGTGTGCGGAACCTCCTTCGTGAGACCGTGATGCGCGAGCGCCGAGATCAGGCAGATCACGGCGCGCGGCGCCCGGAGGGCGACCGTCACCAGATCGGGGTTTGTGAGCGCGGGTTTAGCCGACAGCCGGTAGAAGCCGCGGGACACCCGTTCAATCTCGCCGCTATCCCTGAGAGCGTACAGCGTCCGAGGGTGGATACCCAGCCGGATGGCCTCGCCGGTTCGCAGCATTCCCTGATGCTGCGTGAACAGCCGGCGCGCCTTGCCAAAACTGGTCTCCCTGATCGGCACTGGATAGCTATCACGGATATTATACTCGGTTTCCGATATTTATATCCATCCCTCCAACCCCGCAAACACCCGCTCCACCGCCACCGAAATATCCTGCCGCGGATTCTCAAACCACACCTCGAACACCGTCCGCAGCGCCGCCAGCATCACCCCGGCCAGCAGACTCGCCTCCACCCGGTCTTTCTTCTTCCCCATCCGCCGCCGGAACGCCCCCGCCGCCGCTTCATGCACATCCCCCGCCCGCCCGAACGCCGCCCGCGCCTCCGGATACTTCGCCGCAATCTCCAGAATCTTCAGCGTCCTCGGCTCCGCCGCCACGCATCCCGCCACGTCGAGCACCGCGCCCCGCAGCACCTCGCCCATCGTCGAACCTTTCGCGCGGCCCCTCGCGGAACCAAGGATCGCCTCCGTCACCATCGCCTCGTACCGCCCCGATCCGCTCTGCGTCATCAAATCCGTCTTCGAGCTGAAGTACCGGAAAAACGACCGCCGCGATACCCCCGCCGCCTCGACAATGTCGTCCACCGTCGTCGCGTCGAACCCCTTCCGCGCGAAAAGGTCAATCGCCACGTCCCAGATCGCGTCCCGCACAAGCTGCTGCTTGCGCTCCCGCAGGCTCACTCGAGAAACTGGCTTCGCCACGGCCTCACCGTATCACGTCCGCGCCTCAGGCGCAATTTCTATCTCGGATGTTGACAATGGCATTCAGTGTCAGCTACGCTTGTCCTGACACTCAGTGCCAAAATCCCGCGCCAAAGGAACCCCCATGAAACTCCGCCTCCTGCCCCTGCTGTTCGCCGCAGTCTCCGCCGTCGCCTTCGCCCCCGGCTCCCTCACCGGAAAATGGCAGGTCCATAACTCCGTCGAAGGCAACGAAAGCGACCAGACCTGTACCTTCACCCAAACCGATTCCGGCCTCTCCGGCTCCTGCACCTCCGACAACGGCACGGTCACCATCGCCGGCAAAATCGACGGCGAAAAGATCACCTGGAGCTATAAGTCCGAATACGAAGGCGCCCCGCTCACCGTCGAGTACGAAGGCAAACTCGCCGCCGATTCCACCATCTCCGGCTCGGTCAACGTCCCCGAATTCTCCGCCGAAGGCGACTTCACCGCCAAGCGCGCCGACTAACTCCTACTCCCTCCGCAGCCGGGAACCGCCCGTCCATCGTCGGCTCGCCCGGTAGCAGCCGGGCGCCGTTTGAGGAAAGAATTACGCAATGGTACACGATGCCCGGACGCCGCCTTGGCGGTTAGCCTTACAATAGGTGCGTGCATGGAAGCACGATGGCAGAGAGCAAGGGTGCTCACGGGGAAACAATGCGATTGGGTGGGACGCCTCTTCCGGCGAAGCTAAGAAACGACGCAATCGTCGAGGTCATATTCGAGATGCGCTTCGATATGCTGACAATCCCGGAAATTCTAATCGGGCGGCTCGCAGACCACGAGCCATGGAAAGGATTCACACAAGGTCGGCTGCCGGCCTACGAAATTCCGGCGCCGCTTCGCCAAGCCGACCCAAACCTCCGATTCCAAGCCGTCTTTGAACTATCGAGTGACGAGCGACATGTTCGCATTGGTCCAGAAGTCATCTCATACCACCGCACAGCGCCGTACGTGGGCTGGCAACAGTTCCAGCCGGAACTGAACGAAACGATCGACGCCCTATTCCATGTGGCGGACGGTCTGACCATTCGTAGACTGGGACTGCGATATCTGAACGCTCTCCGCTCCGATCCACACCGCATCTCATCGGTGTCGGACCTAGACTTGGAGATTCAAGTCGCAGGCGAGCGGCTATCGGGGAACGTTAATCTCAACTTCACCACTGACGTGGCACCCACCGGTGCTTGCACCGTACGGATCGCGACCACCGAATTCATACAGGGCAAGCTGCCACCAAACACTTCAGTCTTCGTTGACGTAGACGTGTTCACAAAGGACGGCTTCGAAGCGAAGCAACCGCCCGTCGTAAAGGAATGGCTAGCGGCGGCACACGCCGCGGAGAAACAGCATTTCTTCCGCCTGCTCACGGACCAATGCGTCGAAGCACTTCAGGAGGACTAATCATGGCTACAGCGACCGCCGGCGCAGTGGCAACAATTCCGATCCCGCAATCGCTTGTGATTCATGGGCCCGCCAGCGATAGGGACCAAATCAATCGAGGGATGGAAGCATGGTTTGCGCCTCGCGCGGCGCTACTCTCCGACAACAGACCGGAGACCCGAATACAGTCCCCAATTTCCCGTGAACTCCACCCGGCCGAGTCGCTCGACTGGGATGCTTCCATCGAAGTTGCACCCATACGCGTTTCTGGAACCCTCACCGTCATCCTCGAGTACGGAGGTCGCGCCACGCCATCGCCGACTCGGGATCCCTGGGACTGACGGACGCACCACAGTGGTCCCGGCACATCTTCGAGCGAACAGAATGGCCCCGGCGTGCGGCAGGTCAAATGCCTAACGGTTCTCCAAAATATCCATGGTTCGACCTGATCGACGGAGACGAGATCGAGCAGGGCGATATCATCGAGAATTTCCCGGTGTTTCTGCCGCCAGATGACCTCGTGGTCGGCCCGGCATCACAGACCGCCAGCGTATCGTTCGCATGGAAAGAGCAAAACGTCATCGTGATGTCACAGAGTTGCGACCTGGTTAAGGACCGTGAGAAGGTCGACGACATTCTCCTCTGTGCGGTGTGGAATCGCTCGGAACTTGCGGGTGATCGAGCTTTGGGCAACAAAGAGGGTATGGAAGATGCAAGAAAAGGCCGGTTGCCGGCCTTTCACGTGCTAGCGCCATGTACAATCTCCGAATTCGAGCGGGAGGCGCGGATCGTCGATTTTCGAAGAGTACACTCTTCACCCGTTCCGTTCGTGAGAAGTAGGGTGAAGGCAGCTACGCGTTTGCGCCTGCTTCCGCCGTACCGTGAGCACCTCTCTCAGTCGTTCGCAAGGTTCTTCATGCGGGTGGGGCTGCCAATTGACATTCCGCCGTTTACCGGCAAAAGGAACGAATAGGGACGAGGTGCCGATCCTCGGAAGGCGGCCGTTTCCATGCCCCCGCGCGGCACGGTGGGCCATCGCCACCCACGCCGCGATCAGAACCAGCGGAGACCCCACAGTCGGCGACGGCGAGGCAGACAGGGGAAACCCAGAATAGCTCTCTGGCATAATCCCCACCGCCCCCTGATACTAACCCCTACTCCGCCCGCAGCGCCTCCACCGGATCCACCCGCGCCGCCCGCCGCGCCGGAATCGCCGCCGCCGCCAACGCCGCCAAACCCAGCACCGCCGCCGCCCCGCACAGCACCGCCGGATCCCACGGCCTCACCCCGAACAACCGGCTCGCCATCATCTCCCCCGCGCCCGCCGCCGCCGGAATCCCCACCGCCAGCCCCAACCCCACCTGCCCCAACGCGCCCTTCACCACCATCCCCACCACCGACCCCCGGTCCGCCCCCAGCGCCATCCGCACCCCGATCTCGCTCCGCCGCCGCTCCACCCCATACGCCGTCACGCCGTACACCCCCATCGCCGCCAGCACCAACCCCACCATCCCGAACAGCCCCGTCAAACGCGCAATCATGTTCGCCTGCGCAAAATCCTCCCGGATCACCTCGCCGTACGGCAGAACCCCGTACACCACCAGGTTCGGATCCGCCTCCGCAATCGCCCGCCTCACCTGCTCCTCCATCCCCAAATGCTTCCCCGGCGCCCACATCACGATGTTGTACAGAAAATGCGACCACACCTCCCGGCTCTCCGTCTCCGCCTCGGCGAACTTCGCCTCCTGCGCCTCCGGCACTAAGTAAAGCGGCGCAACCGCTCCGCGCTCCGCGGAAAACTGCACATCCGCCGCCACGCCCACAATCTCGTACGTCCCCGCGTTCTTCCGCGGCGCCGGACCAAACCGCCGCCCCACCGGGCTCTCCTTCCCGAAAAACTTCCGCGCAAACGCCTCGTTCACCACCGCCACAAGCTGCGTCCCCGCGCGATCCCCGTCCCCAATCGCCCGCCCCGCTACCATCCGGTCCCCCATCGCCGCAAAGAACCCCGGCGTCACCCGCGTCCACGCCGACTCCGTATCCTCCGCCGGCCCCGGCTCCTCCCGGCCCTCCACCCGGATCGTAAGCGTCCACGCGCCGGTCAGCGGAGCGTGCAGCGCCGAACCCACCCCGCGCACCCCCGGAATCGCCCCCAGCCTCCCCTCGATCTCCCCCATCAGCGGCTCCATCCGCTCTTCCCGCAACCCCGAAATCTTCGGATCCATCGACACCAGGTACCGCCCCGCCGGCTCGAACCCGAAGTCCCGCCCCTCCAGGTTCCGCAAACTCTGACCCAGCATCGCCGCCGCGCTCAGCAGCACCACCGAGACCGCCGCCTGCGCCACCACCAGCGTCTTCTGCAGCCCGTGCCGCCCGCCGCCCACCATCCTCTGCGTCCCCTTCAGAGCTTCCATCGGATCCGCCCGCGCGCTCATCCACGCCGGCGCAATCCCGAACACCACCCCCGTCACCACCGAAACCGCCAGCGCGAACCCCAGCACCGCCCACGAAGGCGCCGCGCTCACCGGCACCCAAGTGTTCTCGCCCGTAAACGCCAACCGCAGAATCAGCCCCGCCCCCGCATACGCCACCGCAATCCCCGCTGCCCCGCCCGCCACCGCCAGCACCACGCTCTCGGTCAGAGCCTTCCCCACCAGCCTCCCGCGAGATGCCCCCAAAGCGGCCCGCAGCGCCGTCTCCGAACGCTCCTTCAGCCCCCGCGCCAGCAGCAGGTTCGCAACGTTGGCGCACGCGACCAACAACACACAAATCGAAGCCAGCAGCAGCAGCCGCAGCCCATCCTTATATTCCATGCGCATCAGCGAAACGCCCGCCCCGCCCGGCGTCACATGCACCGTCTGCTTCCCTGCAAGCGCCCGCTCCTGCGCGGTCATCTCCGCCGCATGGCTGTCGAGCCACTGCTTCAGCTCCACCCGCACCTGCGCCTCGATCGTCTTCGCGTTCGTCCCCGGCCGCACCCTCCCGATCAGATCCAGCCACTCGAGCGCCGGGTTCTTCAGCCGCGACGTCGCCCCCGCAATCACCGGCTCATCCCCCAGCGGCAGCCACAAATCCGGCATCCCCCACGCCGCCACCCGCGCGCCGAAAAACCCAGGCGGCGCCACGCCGATCACCGTGAACGGATGCCCGTTGATCAGATACGCCGCCCCCACCACGCCCGGATCCGCGCCGAACTTTCCTTCCCAGGTGTGGAAGCTCATCACCGCCACCGCCGGCGCGCCCTCGCGGTCGTCCTCGTCCGTGAACATCCGCCCGCGCCAGGCCGGAACCCCGAACGCCCGGAAAAAATTCCCCGAAACAAATTCCCCGTTCGCTGTTTTAGCCGCCTCGGCCGACCCCACCCGCCGCACCGCCAGTTCCGCGTTTCCTTCCCCCACCTGAAACGCCGCCAACTCCTCGAACGCCCCCGTCCCCGCGCGAAACTCCCGCCACTGCTCCCACGAGAAAAGGTTCCAGTCCCCCTGTTTATATCCGGTCGCGTAGCAGCACGCATCCGCGTCCCCCACCCGCCACAACTCCCCCGGCCGCGCCACCGGCAGCGGCCGCGGCATCACCTGCTCCACCAATGTGAAAATCGCCGTCGTCGCCCCAATCCCCAACGCGAGCGTCCCCACCGCCGCCGCCACAAACCCCGGCGCCCGCCGCAATCCCCGCACCGCCCGCCGCAACTCCCGCCACATTTCCTCGCCCCCTCTACTTCAATCCCGAACCCGCCGCCAGGCGGCATCCGTTGACCGCCAGAAACGCCCCGACCGCCAGGAACGCCACCCTCTTGTTCTCCACGAACGCATCGTTCCGCGCCAGCCCATACGCGCAAGACGCCGCATCACCGGCCCTGCCAACGCCGAGTCCAGCAGACCCTCGTCCGCAACCCCCGCCGCCCCGCCGGACTCCGCAAGACTCTCCTCGTGCAGAAGCAGCAGCGCCTTCTCGCTCACCCACTTCGGCGCCGCCCTCATTTCGCCAAAGCTTTGAACGTGTTCCGGTAATCCTTCATGAACCGCTGCCCCGCCTTGCGCTGTTCATCGATTGCCGGGTCATACGGCGTCAGCAGGTACCCCTCCGGCATCTCGACCGCATACAGAGCATCACCCTTCTCCACCTTCAGTCGCGCCAGCATTTCCTCCGGAATCACAGCTCCCGTCGAACTGCCCATCGTCGTGAGTTTGATGGTCGTCATCGCGAGATCCTCCGGTATTTCCACAGCCATTATAATGACCGGTCCGCGGCCGCTCATCCCTCCGCATTCCCATCCTCGGCGCGAAATGCGCGATAACCAATGTATCCACCCGCCGTGCGCATCCTCGTAGTCGAAGACGAACCCAAAATCGCCCGCGCCCTCCGCGAAGGCCTCGAAGCCGAGTCCTACTCCGTCTCTCTCGCCCCCACCGGCGAAGAAGCCTTCTTCCAGCTCAACGCCGAGCCCTTCGACCTCGTCGTCCTCGACGTCATGCTCCCCGGCCGCTCCGGCCTCGAAATCCTCGCCGCCATCCG
>JAJYCN010000124.1 GCA_021778335.1 Acidobacteriota bacterium
GAGCATCTCCACCTCGCTGCTGCTGAGCCTCAACGGGGCGCGGTGGCTGACGAAAGGCAACCGAAGAACCTCCTCGTAATGCTATTACGAAGAGTCTACACCACAACGCATTGTATTGCAATATTATTTAGGAATCGATCTACTAGTCGGTAGCATCCGCCGAAGCAAACTTCGCCGTGCGCTCGCCGTTGGACCACGTGCCGCCGGCACGACATTGGCAACCGCTCAGACATACCTCAAACCAAATTAGCTGCCCCGGTCCAGGCATGCCACGAGTACTCGGGCCGGACATGGACTTATGATGGACCGAGGGCCGCGTCGACAAACTGGAATAGAGGCCTCGAAGGACTCGCCATGGAAGTGCTTAAGTGCCCAGCATGTGGGTGGCTAAACCGTGATCGTTACCTGTCCCACACGTGCGAGCGATGCTCGTCAAGCCTCGACTGGCGTGCCAACCTCCACTGGATCGACGACCCACCGCCCTGGTCGGATCGAGAGTTTCTAGAGAACCTCGGATCGTCACTCGAGCGCCACTTCCAGAGCCTTCTGACCACGCTGTCGAGCAGACAGCGCCAACCGCGCTCGTGGCCACGGATGTCGAGGGCAAAGGTGGTCAGAATCGTTTCTGTAGCTTGGCTACTCTGGATCCTCTACATAGTGGCCTTCCGCGACGTCGGCTCGGCCCTGTACATCTCGGCACAGGCATCCCCACCAAGAAAGACCCATTTCTGGCGTATACGCCACATCCTAAGCGATCCAGGCTTTGAGTCCCTCGACCAAGACACCAGACGAATCGTGCTTGATTTCGTCGACGGCGAGTTTGCCTCACTCGCCGAGAACGACCAACTGAGAGCACTCGACCTTCTGAGCCAAAAATATGCACGCGGGCCGAGGCCGGCCGTCGCGGCGTCCCAAACGACCGAGGAGGCCGTTGGGGAATGGGTCCGGCGAGTCTATCCAAATTATGAACCTTCGTGGAAAGGTCACTACTCCGACCAAGCGCTCGGGGACTCCGTTCGCCTCAAGCAGGCAGCCGCGCCGGGCCCGCCGTGGTATTTCCCAGATTGTTATAAGGAGGCCCTCAACAATGAGATGTCCCAAAGCAATCCGAGGGGCCTGCTGTACACGATCCGTCTCGCCCTCCCTGGAATGGCATTCGGCATCCTCTGGCTCACCTACTCGCTCCTAAATTTCCGCGGCCGGCACAAGCCGCAAGAGGCGTCCTGAGCCCAAAGCCCGCCGGCGCACCACACCAAAGACCACGCAACGCTCCGGCAACCGCACCGAAAACGCCCACCGGGCTTCGACACCCGAGGCGACGCCCACCGACAAGACGATCTGCGCCCGAGCCCTCGACGGCGACACGCGAAGACCCGGTCGCATGCGCGGCCAAGACAACGGGGGACCGACGGCCCCTCAATGAAGCAGCTCCTGCTACGCGCGTCTCACGGGTTTCGTCGTGTCCAGGCACGCGAAACGTTCCGTCGGCTTCTCCAAATAAAATTCTCGAAGCCCATCTCGAATTAGCCGCTCCGTATACCCGGCAAAGTGCCCAGAATCGTGGACGTCAAACGGCGAGACGATAACGGCCAGGACACGGTCCGGACTCGCCTCGCGGACGTGGACCTTGAAGCCGAAGTCCGGGCTGGCCGCGCCCGTGCACGGCTGCTGAAATTGCGGGTGCAATTCGAGGGTAACTCCAATCTCAGCGCTGACCCGAGACAACAACTCAACAATTGCCCTTTTTGCAAGGACTTCATCCATATCAATTTCCTTCCTCGCGCGACAGGGTCGCCCCTCGCAGATAATAATCGTCAGAGGCGCTCGTGGCTCGACCGTTCTGCACGCCTACGAAATCCCAACCTCTGTACTGCCCGAAATCTGCGCCGTCCGATGGCCGCGCAGTTAGGAAGCGCGCGAATCCGCGCCGCCGTACCGCCCCCAAGGCAACTCGTCGGCGGTGACCCGCCAGACGCGCCCGGGTCTCAACTGCGCCGGCGGACCCTAAATTCGTGACCGATTGCCCTTCCCCATACCCTCGGCTGCCCGAAGCCCGGCAGAAGCTCGGCCTCAATTCCAAGCCCCGCGCCCGTCCCCAACCGATTTTCCAGAGGCATGAATATCTTCAGTCGGATTCGACCAGATTCCAGGGGCACGAACAACGGGGAAGGCAGCCGCCTCGGAGCGCTCATCGCCACTGGCGAATCTCTTCTCCTCCTCATCCAACTACTCGTCGAGCTAGTGCCTCAACACGGCAATCCGCGGATCTCGGAAGCGATGCATCTCATTTTTCTGGCCGCCGCCGCGGTTCGCGCCGCCCTGCATATCCGTCGAGCCGCACGTCTTCGCGAAGACGTAGAAACGTAGGACACACCACAGATCCCGCGCCGGATGAGAAGAATGCCGCCGCGAACTGCCACTCGACCATGGGGTCGTAGCACGGCTGAAAGCTCCCGCCTCACGCTGCAGTTCACGACTGGCGAGACCGTTACACAGCACCCCGCAACGCCTCCTAACCTAAAGAGCAGAAATAGGCTACGAGAGCCATCGAAGTCCAATTCGACTGGACTCCGGCGCAATCGCCCGCCCCGGCGCAGGCGGCGGCGACCGCCCCGACCGCCCTCAAACCCCGCTCCCGAACAACGTGACCACCAAGCCCACTTGCCGCCGCCCGTAGAGCCGCACGAAGTCCCAAATCGGCGATCAAAGCCTCAGCGCCAGTGCCCTGCTCCTGAATTCCGAGTAACGCAAAACCGACGCCGACAAGTGGGCAAGCGCCGAAACCTCCTTAAGCGCTCGCCACTGCCCGTTGTCATTAGTAACAAAAGCGCTGCAGTAAGGAAGGTAGACAGCCGACAGCATATCGATCCGGCCCGCCCTTCCGGGCGACCGTTCTCTCTCGGGCCGGAGGCAACGGTCGTAAAAAGCAACCGCTTCGGCAAGGAGCATCGCTTTGAATGGCGGGGACCGCTCCATGAAGGCCCTGGTCTCGGCTCCGCTCGGGTTCCTTCCGACGACGCTCTCGATGAGGCCCGCGCCGACGACCAGGCACGGGCCCTTCACAGCCAGAAGCGCCTTTGTGACCTCTCGCAGCGATGGACTAGGCTCTCGGGACCTCGCCGGCGTCGGGAACGCCGCCTTCACATCGCGGTGCACGTCCCGAAAAAGGGCCTCAAGCTTCTTATGCATTGCCCGAGTCTCGGCGCTCACGGAATGAATCAGCTCATCTCGATATATCTCCTCTTCGAGCTCCCAAAACCGCACCCCGTGCCGCCTCCAGTCGTAGCTCGACGGATCTCGCCAGTACGCCTTGACGTGCTCCTGCACGATCCAAGAGAACGATCTGAGGCAGATTCCGGAGTCCAGGACAAGTCGAATCGCCTCGAACAGTCGCCTGCGCAGCGCCTGGTCGGGACACGCGAACACCTCCGAGAATGCTGTTGCAGGCACGACGAACTCAAAGGCACCACCGAGCGACCGCGCCACAGCACAGAGGCTCTTGTCGGCTTCAAGCGCGTTGATAGCACTCGCGTCGAGAACCAGCCTCTCGCGGTCCCTTGTTCCAACCTCGTTCATAGCAATCTCCCATCTGATGTTCAATCGGTGACATTGACAGAGCTCGTTCAAAAACACCCCATATCTCAGTCACCGCGCCGCCCCACCCAAATCTCCCCTAACATCAACCACTTCCAGCCCACCCCCACAACTCCTCCCACACACCCCCTGCTACACCAGAATCAAGCCCGGGCCCCCACGCCCGCGCGAAGATAAGGATCAACCAAACTCCATGTCTCACACCCCCGCACCCGCGCCGCACTGCCTCACCTGCTTTCCCGCCGCCATCCCACCCCGTGCGTCATCCGTGCGTCATCCCGCTAACTCTCTCAATCCACAACCACTTCTCCCGTCCAATGACGCACGCCCCCATTTTCTCTGCTCGCGGTGTAACACGCTTTTCCGCCACCACTCCCTCATCGCATGAAACCCCGCTGCCCCGCTGCTACCATAAAATATCCCCATGAAAGTCGGCGTTATTGTCTTTCCCGGCAGCAACTGCGATCACGACGCCTTCTACGCCGTCGGTCATAACCTCGGCGAGCAGGCGGAATTCATCTGGCACGATTCCCATTCGCTCGGCTCGGTCGACGCCGTCATCCTGCCCGGCGGCTTCTCCTACGGCGACTACCTCCGCTGCGGCGCCATCGCCAAGTTCTCGCCCGTCATGGCCGCGGTCAAAAACTTCGCCCGCGCCGGCGGACTTGTCCTCGGCATCTGCAACGGCTTCCAGATCCTCGTTGAATCCGGACTCCTCCCCGGCGCACTCATCCGCAACCGCGGCCTCCGCTTCGTCTGCGAGGAAATCGCCCTCCGCGTCGAATCCACCAACAGCCCCTTCACCAACGCCTGCGAGCGCGGCCAGGTCCTCCGCATGCCCATCGCCCACGGCGAAGGCTGCTACATCGCCAGCGAAGAAACTCTCGACGAACTCGCCTCCGATGACCGCATCCTGTTCCGTTACGTGAACAACCCCAACGGCAGCGCCCGCGATATCGCCGGCATCTGCAACCCCGAACGCAACGTCCTCGGCATGATGCCCCACCCCGAACGCGCCGCCGACCTTATTCTCGGCTCCAACGACGGCCTCGCAATCCTCCAATCCATGGCGCGCTCCCTCGCGCGGGCGGCCGCATAATGAGCGCAACAACGGCCATCACCCCGGACCTCGTCTCCGCCCACCAACTCACCCCCGATGAGTACCAGCGCATCGTCCGCATCCTCGGCCGCGAGCCCTCCCTCACCGAACTCGGCATCTTCAGCGTCATGTGGAGCGAACACTGCTCCTACAAAAGCTCCCGCCGGCACCTCAAAAAGCTCCCCACCCACGGCAAGCATGTCCTCCAAGGCCCCGGCGAAAATGCCGGCATCATCGACATCGGCGGCGGTTGGGCCGCGGCTTTCAAAATCGAGTCCCACAACCACCCCAGCTTCATCGAGCCCTTCCAGGGCGCGGCCACAGGCGTCGGCGGCATCCTCCGCGACATATTTACTATGGGCGCGCGCCCCATCGCCGTCCTCGACAGCCTCCGCTTCGGCTCCCTCTCCGTCCCCCGCAACCGCCGCATCGTCGAAGGCGTCGTCGAAGGCATCGCCCACTACGGCAACTGCTTCGGCGTCCCCACCGTCGGCGGCGAAACCGTCTTCGACCCCTGCTATAACGGCAATCCGCTCGTCAACGTCTTCGCCCTCGGCGTCTGCCGCCACAACGAAATCTTCCGCGGCGTCGCCTCGGGCGTCGGCAATCCCGTCATCTATGTAGGCGCCAAAACCGGCCGCGACGGCATCCACGGCGCTTCCATGGCCTCGGCCGAGTTCACCGAAGAGTCCAGCCAGAAACGACCCAACGTCCAGGTCGGCGACCCGTTCCTCGAAAAACTCCTCCTCGAGGCCTGCCTCGAGGCCATGCAAACCGGCGCCATCGTCGGCATCCAGGACATGGGCGCCGCCGGCCTCACTTCCTCTTCCTGCGAAATGGCCAGCCGCGCCGGAACCGGCATCGAGTTCGACATCAAACACGTCCCGCAACGCGAAGAAGGCATGACACCCTACGAAATCATGCTCAGCGAATCCCAGGAGCGGATGCTCCTCGTCGCCGGGCGCGGGCGCGAGGAAGAGGTCTACCGTGTCTTCCGCAAGTGGGGTCTCGACGCCGTCGAAATCGGCCAGGTCACCGGCGACGGCATGCTCCGCGTCCTCGACCACGGCGTCGTGGCGGCCGAAATTCCCGCCCACTCGATCGCCACCGAAGCCCCGGTCTACGACCGCCCGCACAACGTCCCGCCCTATCGCCCCGCCCCGCTCGAAGCTCCGCCCATTCCCGGCGCCGACTCGAACGCAAGCCTCCGCAAACTCCTCGCCTCGCCCGATCTCTGCTCCAAAAAATGGATCTGGCGCCAGTACGATTACACCGTCCGCACCAACACCGTCTCCGGTCCCGGCGCTGACTCAGCCGTCGTCCGCGTCAAGGAAAACGGATCCGCTCTCGCCATCTCGCTCGACGGCAACGGCCGCTACTGCACCCTCGATCCCCGCGAAGGCACGAAATTGATCGTCGCCGAGGCCTGCCGCAATATCTCCTGCGCCGGAGCCGAACCCGCCGGAGCCACCAACAACCTCAACTTCGGCAACCCCGAGCGGCCGGAGATCATGGCGCAAATCGTCGAAAGCGTCGAGGGCATGGCCGAAGCCTGCGCCTTCTTCGAAGTCCCCATCACCGGCGGCAACGTCAGCCTCTACAACGAGACCCTCGGCGAGGCGATCAATCCTTCCCCGGTCTTCGGCGCCGTCGGCGTCATCAAAGACGCCGTCCCGCCCCCCATGCACTTCCAGGCCGAAGGCCGCTCCATCGTCCTGCTCGGCGGACTCGGCCACACGGACCCGGCCCGCTTCGGAGGAACCCAGTACGCGAAAGTCATCCTCGACGCCCTCTGGGGCCTGCCGCCCGCGCTCGACATGGACTACGAAAAGCGCGTCCAGATCGCCGTCCGCCAAATCGCCCGCCACGGCCTCGCCGAATCCGTTCACGATTTGAGCGACGGAGGCCTCGCCGTCGCCCTCGCCGAAGCCTCCTTCGGCCCGAATTCGATCGGCGCCGCCTGCCAACTCGACTCCGGTCTTCAGCCCGAACTCCTGCTTTTTCACGAAGCCCCGTCCCGGATTCTCATCTCCACCACGGCGGCCGATAAGGTTCAATTAATTGCCACGGAATTTGGGGTTGAAGCGCCGGTTATCGGTGTTACGATGAAAGGGTCGTTACGCATTCGTAACTCTTCAGGCGTCCTCATCGACTGTGCATTGGCCCAGCTTCAAGACGAGTGGCAAACGGCTCTCGACAGGGCGCTCCATGTCTAACCCGCACACCTCCCCACTGCGGATTCACCATGTTTGATAAATTCCACGAGGAATGCGGCGTTTTCGCCATCTACGGCCATCCGGAGGCGGCGAACCTCGCATACCTCGGGCTCTACGCCCTGCAGCATCGGGGGCAGGAGTCGGCGGGCATCGCCTCGAGCGACGGCCGCGAGATCCGTTGTCACAAGGCGATGGGTCACGTCGCCGACATCTTCACCCCGTCCGTGCTGTCGGGCTTGCCTGGGGACATGGCCATCGGCCATACGCGCTACTCCACCGCCGGCGATACGGTGCTGCTGAACGCGCAGCCCTTCTCGGTCCACTGCAATAAGGGCAAAATCGCCATCGCCCACAACGGCAACATCACCAACGCCCAGGAACTTCGGCGGGATCTCGAGCGCGCCGGGTCCATCTTCCAGGCCACCAGCGACACGGAAGTCATCCTCCACCTGATCGCACACTCGCGCGAGCGCACCATCGAAGGCGCTCTCCGCGAGGCGCTGCTGCAGTTGGAAGGCGCCTTCTCCCTCGTCTGCGTCGCGCAGGACCGCGTCATCGTCGCCCGCGACCCCTACGGCTTCCGCCCCCTCGCTTTCGGCCAGCTCGAACGCGACAGCGCCCCGCCGGCCCTGGTCTTCGCCTCGGAAACCTGCGCCTTCGATCTCATCAACGCCGTGTACTTAAGCGACGTCGAGCCCGGCGAAATGGTCATCGCAGGCCCCAGCGGCCTCACGCGCGAGCGCTACGCCCCGGCTCGGAAGCGCTCCCAGTGCGTCTTTGAGCACGTCTACTTCTCCCGCCCGGATTCGATCGTCTTCGGCCGCCCGGTACAGGCCTCGCGGGAAAACTTGGGCCGCCTGCTCGCCCGCGAAGCCCCGGTCGAAGCCGACGTCGTCGTGCCTGTGCCGGACTCCGGCGTCAGCGCCGCCATCGGCTTCAGCGCCGAATCGGGCATCCCCTACCGCCAGGCCCTCATCCGCAACCACTACGTCGGCCGCACCTTCATTGAACCCTCGCAGGCCATCCGGGATTTCGGGGTGAAGCTCAAGCTCAACCCGGTCCGCCATCTGCTCGAAGGCCGCCGCGTCGTGCTCGTCGACGATTCGATCGTCCGCGGCACCACCTCCCGCAAGATCGTCCGCATGGTCCGCGGCGCGGGCGCACGGGAAGTCCACTTGCGCATCTCCTGCCCGCCGACGATTTCGCCGTGTTATTACGGCGTGGACACGCCGAACTCGGCCGAACTCATCGCGGCGAATCATTCGGTCGAAGAAATCCGCCGGTTCGTCGAAGCCGATTCGCTCGCCTATCTTTCCATGGGCGGCTTGCACGCCGCGGTCGAAGACACGCAGGGGCATTACTGCTATGCCTGTTACACGGGCGATTACCCCACCGACTTAGTCAACATCGAGGAGTTAGTCGCCGCCCGCGGGCGTCACGGCTGACTTATCCGCCGCCTACGGGAACTTGACTCTCTCGACATGGCGGCCGCGCAGCAGAGGCTCGATCGACGCGGCGGGCTCAGGGCGCCCGAACAGATGGCCCTGCGCTTTGTCGCATCCGGCGGCGCGAAGTAAGTCAAGCTGCTCCTGCGTTTCGACGCCTTCGGCGATCACTTCCAGGCTGTGCTGGTGCGCCAGGTTCACGATCGTCTGCACAAGCGGCATCGAGCCGCCCGGGCTGGTGAGGTCGCGCAGAAACGCGCGGTCGATCTTCAGCGTGTCGAGCGGAAGCCGCCGCAGATAGCTCAGCGAGGAGTACCCGGTTCCGAAATCGTCGATCGAGACGCGCACGCCCATCGCGCGCAGCCGCTGCATCAGCGCGGAGGAGCCCTCGAGGTCGCGCAGCACCACGCTCTCGGTCAGCTCGAGGTCCAGCCATTGCGCTTCCATCTGGTTGTTGACGATCGCCGAGCGCACCGCTTCGAAAAAGCCGGGCCGGCCGAACTGCAGCGCCGAAACGTTCACCGCCACGCGCACCGGCGCGTAGCCGAGCCGCCGCCACGCCGCGCCCTGCGCGCAGACCTGTTCGAGCACCCAGGTTCCGATCTCGGTAATCAGGCCGGCTTCTTCGGCCAGCGGAATGAACATCGAGGGCGAAATCCAGCCGAGCACCGGATGGTCCCAGCTCAGCAGCGCCTCGAAGCCGTCGAGCGAGCCGTCCATCAGCACGATCGGCTGGTAGCGCAGGAGGAACTCGCCGTTGTCGAGCGCGTGGCGCAGCGCGTTCTCCACCTCGAGCGCATCGAGCGGCGCGGTCTGCAACTCGCGCGTGAACTGCCGCCAGTCGTTTTTGCCGTGGCGCTTGGCCTGCTGCATCGCGCGTTCGGCGTTGCGCAGAAGCAGTTCCGGCTCCTCGCCGTCGCGCGGATACTGGCTGACACCGATGCTGGCCGTGGCGAACACCTCGCGCCCGCCGATCAGAAACGGCCTGCGCATCATCTCGAGGAAGCCGGCCGGGTCCGGGCGCTCCGGCGCCGCTTCGGCGAGCGAGCCGAGCAACACGGCGAACTCGTCGCCGGCAAGCCGCGCCACGAAGCCGGCCACGCCGGTGGCCTCGCGGAGACGCTCGCCCACCAGGCGCAGCAACTGGTCGCCAACCGTGTGGCCGAGCGCGTCGTTGATCTGCTTGAAGCGGTCGAGGTCGAGGTAGAGCACCTTGAATTCGCCCGCGGCCGAGCTGATCGCCTCGGCGATGCGCTCAATCAGGTAAAGCCGGTTCGGCAGATCGGTCAGATCGTCGTGCGTCACCTGGTGCTCGAGCCGTCCGGCGAGCTGGCGCTTTTCGATGGCGATGGCGGCCAGGCGCGCGGCCGTGTCGAGCAACGACTGGTCCTCGGCGCGCGCGGTGCGTCCTTCCGGGAAGTGCAGAGCGAGCAAACCGAGAAGTTGCCCGGCGCCAGACAGCAGCGCCGCCGACGCCGCGGTTTCGATACCCAGCCGCCGCAGCAGCGCGATCCGCTGCGCCGCCGGCGAATTTCGCTCGCCGGCTTCTGTGACGGCTTCGATGCGCGAAGCCAGCCGGGAGTAGAAGCGCGGAAGGCCGGGCGCGATCACCTGGGCCACCCGCTGATCTTCGAGCAGAATCACCGCCACGCGCCCGCCGGCGCACTGCCGCTCGATCATGCGGACGAGGTGCTCGAGCACGGCTTCGATCGGCTCGTTGGCCGCGATCATTTCGAGCATCTCGTTGCGGTCGCGCTCGAGCCGCGCGGCGCGCCCGCTGTCGGCGCGGATCTGGTGTTCGAAGATCGAGCGGCCGAGGCTGCGGCCCATCATCTCGACGATTTCGCGCTCTTCGGGCGAGAAGCGCCGCCGCGGGCCGGTCACCGAGAGAAAGCTCAACCTTCCGTAGAGATTGCCGTCGACCAGAATCGGAGCGCTGAGCTGGCTGCCGACATCGAAGCCGTCGGAGGCGACGGCGAAGCCTTCGGGCAGGCCGAAGGCGGCGCGGACCTGTTGGCCGTCCGGGTTGCCCGAGTGAATCAGGCCGGCGGGCAGGCTGAAGATCTCGCAGCCGGTGCGGAGAAAATCGTCGAACACCTGATCGAGCGAGTTGTACTTGCGGACACTGAGCCGGTGCAGGTGCTTGAGGTGTTTGCTGAAGCGGGCGAGGCGGTTTTCCAGTTCGGGATCGGTGGGCCGGTCGCGGTCGGGGTTGGGATCGGGCCGCGGCTGCCAGGCCATCCAGCGCACGGCGATGGGCTTTCCCTTATCAAACAAAATTCGGGAAAATGTTTCGCACGTCACGCGGCCGCCGGACTTGGTCCGGAGCACCATGCGGCGCAGCACGGGCGCTCCGCCGCCGATCTGGTCGATGACGTCCTGCAGCGCCTGCTCGACGTAGGCGGGCTCGATCAGGTCGCTAAGGCGCATGTGGCCGGCTTCCTGCGGCGTGTACCCGGTGAGTTTTTCCAGAGGGCCGTCGACACTGAGGATCGCACCCTCGAAATTGTGGGTGCAGACCAGATCCGCTGTCTCTTCGGCGACTGCCGGGTTGTTCAAAGCCATGTCGGCGCCACCTTCATTCTGGACCGGCACGGGGTCCCGGCTCAAGAGCTTTTCGTACAGCTTTTCGTCCTGGGAAACCTAGGCCGCGCGGAATGAGCCGGCAAAATCACCCCCGCCAGTGAGACGGGCGGGCCAACGGCTCGGATTTATCCCAGGTGGGCGTCGAGCATCTTCTGCACTTCGGTTTTGCCGACGGCGCCGACGCGCTGCTCGACGATCCTTCCCGCTTTGAACAAGAGCAGCGTGGGGATGCCGCGGATGTTGTAGCGCATCGCGGTTCCTCCGTTGTCGTCGACGTTCAGTTTTCCGACCTTCACTTTGCCGGCGTAGTCCGTCGCGACGGCGTCGACTGTGGGGCTCATCATGCGGCAGGGCCCGCACCACTCGGCCCAGAAGTCCACCAGAACGGGGACCTCGGATGAAAGCACGTCTTGCTCGAACGTAGCGTCTGTAAACGTCAGGGTATTCGCACCGGCCATTTGTTTCGCTTAACTCCTGCCTAAAAGGATGCAATTTCGGGCCAAAGGATTCACCCGGCCCACGGCGGGTCAGCCGATGAGGCGCCGGTAAAGAGCGGCGTATTCAGCGGCCGAAACCTGCCAGGAAAAGTCTTTCGCCATCGAGTGGACCATCATTGCGGTCCACTGTTTCCGGTCCCGCCAGGCCTCGAGCGCGGAACGGATCGCGCCCATCAGAGACCAGGGGGAATAGTCCCAGAACTTAAATCCCGTGCCTGGATCAATCGTATCATCGAGGCCGCCGGTGGCGCGCACAATCGGGATGGTTCCGTAGCGGAGGCTGTAGATCTGGTTGAGGCCGCAGGGTTCGTAGCGGCTGGGCATGAGGAACATGTCGGCGCCGGCTTCGATGCGGCGGGCGAGCGGGCCGTTGTAGCCGATGCGGACGCCGTAGACGCGCGGCCAGATTTGGGCGAACTGGCGGAAGCTGTTTTCAAAGCGCGGGTCGCCGCTGCCGAGCACGGCGACGGCGACGTCTTCGCCGGCGATGTCGGCGGCGGCCTGCTCGACGAGGTCGAAGCCTTTCTGGTCCGCGAAGCGGCTGACGATGCCGATGAGGGGGCGATCGAGCGAATCGGGGAGGCCGAGTTCGGCGAGCAGGGCGCGCTTGCACTCGCGCTTGCCGGCTAAGTTCGAGGCGGAGTAATTCCGCGCGATGCCGGGATCGGTTTCCGGGTTCCACTCCGAGTAATCGACGCCGTTGAGGATGCCGGACAGGCGCGAGGAGCGGGCGCGGAGGAAGCCATCGAGGCCGAACCCGTACTCGGGGGTCTGGATTTCGCGGGCGTAGTTGGGGCTGACGGTGTTGATGGCGTCGGCGAACGCGATGCCGCCCTTGAGATAGTTCACGTCGCCGAAGTACTCCAGCGCGTCGCGATGGTAGAGGGACATAGGAAGTCCGATGTCTCCCATGACATAACTTCCGTAGCGTCCCTGGTAACCTAAGTTATGGATCGTAAGTAAGGTACGGATGCCCAAGTAAGTCGGGTCGGGCGAGTAAGTGGAGCGGAGATAGATGGGGGCGAGGGAGGCCTGCCAGTCGTGGCAGTGGAGGACGCCGGGCCGGAAGAGGAAGCGGCTGACGGCGATGGCGCCGAGGCTCAGGACGGCGTAGCGGACGGGGTTATCCCAGAAGTCGCCGCCGGCGCCGCCGTAGATGCCGTGGCGCGCGTAGAGAGCGGGGCAGTCGATGAGGTAGTGGGTGACGCCGTTGAGCTCGAGCGAGAGGATGCGGGTGGGGAACGTGTGCGAGCCGCAGCGGAGGGGGAACTCGGGCCAGACTTCGGCGGGCTCGGAGGGAAGCTGGAGATCGAGGTAGTTGGGGAGGACGACGGCGACCTCTTCGCCGATTTCGCGGAGGGCGGCGGGGAGGGAGCCGAGCACGTCGGCGAGGCCGCCGGTCTTGCACAAGGGCGCGACTTCGGAGGCGACCATCAGCACGCGGCTCATGTTCGCAGTATCTCCTTATTGACGGCGTCGAGGACGCCGTTGATGAAAGCGATGCTTTCGTCGGAGGAGAAATGGCGGGCAAGTTCGAGGGCTTCGTCGATGGCGATGGCGGGGGGCGTGCCGAGTTCGGTCATCTCGTAGATGGCGAGGCGGAGGATGTTGCGGTCGACGATAGGCATGCGGTCGAGTTTCCAGTGCTCGGCCTTGGCCTGGATGCGGGCGTCGATGGCCGGGGCGGCGGCGGCTACGCCTTTGGCGAGGGTTTCCATGAATTCGTCCTGGGCGGGCGATTCTTCCTCTTCGGCGCTATAGAGCGTTTCGTAGAAGGAGCGGATAGCTTCGTCGACGGGCTGGCGGCGCGAGTCCCATTGAAAGAGGACCTGCAGGGCGCGCTGCCGGGAGCGGTGGCGCGCGGGCATAGGCTTAGCGGGCGGCCTTCCCGAGCTTGCGGAGGAGGGATGCCATTTCAATGGCGGTCATGGCGGCGTCGAAACCTTTGTTGCCGCTCTTGCCGCCGGCGCGGTCGATGGCTTGTTCCATGGTATCGGCGGTGAGGACGCCGAAGGCGACGGGGACGCCGGTGTCGACGCCGGCCTGCGCGATGCCCGAGGCGGCCTGTCCGGCGACGTAATCGAAGTGCGGCGTGCCGCCGCGGATGACGGCGCCGAGCGCGATGACGGCGTCATGGGAGCCGGCGGAGACGAGCGCGCGGACGGTGAGAGGGATTTCCCAGGAGCCGGGGACTTTGACGATATCGACGGAATCGAGATCCGCGTTGGTGCGGCGCAGGGCGTCGAGAGCGCCTTCGAGCAGGCGGTCCGATACGACGGCGTTGAAGCGCGCGACGACGATGGCGAACTTCATACCGCGGGCGTCGAGATTTCCTTCAATCACCTGAGGCATATATGGGATACTTGGGGTACAGCCCCTAATTCTAGCGCACGGCTCCCACGGACATGGATCCCCGCTTCATCCGCAACTTCTCCATCATTGCGCATATCGACCACGGCAAGTCGACGCTAGCCGACCGTCTGCTCGAGCAGACGGGCGCTTTGAGCCAGCGCGAAATGATGGAGCAGGTCCTGGACACGATGGATCTGGAGCGGGAGCGGGGCATTACGATCAAGGCGCACGCGGTGCGGCTGATGTACAAGGCCAACGACGGGCAGGAGTATCAGCTTAACCTGATCGACACGCCGGGGCACGTGGATTTCACGTATGAGGTTTCGCGGAGCCTGCAGGCGTGCGAAGGGGCGCTGCTGGTGGTGGACGCGAGCCAGGGCGTGGAGGCGCAGACGCTGGCGAACACGTACCTGGCGCTGCACCACAACCTGGAGATCCTGCCGGTGATTAACAAGATCGATTTGCCGTCGGCGGATCCGGACCGGATTCGCGAGCAGATCGAGCAGGTGATCGGGCTGCCGGCCGACGACGCGCTGCTGGTGAGCGCGAAGAGTGGGCTGGGGATTCACGAGCTGCTGGAAGCCGTGGTGAAGCACGTGCCGCCGCCGAAGGGCGATCCCGAAGCGCCGCTGCGGGCGCTGATTTTCGATTCCTGGTTTGACTCCTACCGCGGCGTGATCATCCTGATGCGCGTGATGGATGGAACTCTGAAGCTGGGGCAGAAGATCCGGTTGTGGTCGACGGGGGCGGTGTGCGAGGTGGAAGGGCTCGGGTTTCAGAGTCCGAAACCGATTCCGTGCCAGGAGCTGTCGGCGGGCGAAGTGGGGTTCGTGTTCGCCAACATCAAGACGGTGGCCGACGCCAAGATCGGCGACACGATCATGAGCGGGGAGGCGCCGGCCGCGGAGCCGCTGCCGGGCTTCGAAGAGATGAAGCCGATGGTGTTCGCCGGGCTGTATCCGGTGGAGAGCCACGAGCACGGGCGGCTCAGGGAGGCGCTGGAAAAGCTGCGGCTGAACGACAGCGCGTTCAACTTCGAGCCGGAGAATTCGGTGGCCCTGGGGTTCGGGTTCCGGTGCGGGTTTCTGGGGCTGCTGCATCTGGAGATTGTGCAGGAGCGGCTGGAGCGCGAGTTCGAGATCGACCTGATTACGACGGCGCCGGGCGTGCGGTACCGCGTGACGCTGCTGGGCGGGGAACTGATAGCGGTGGACAATCCGACGAAGTTCCCGAACCCGGCGGAGATCAAGCAGGTGGAGGAGCCGATTCTGGACGCGACGGTGATCACGCGCGAGGAGTATGTCGGCGAGATTCTGAAGCTGCTGGAAGAGAAGCGCGGGACGCAGAAGAAGTTCGAGTACATCGGCACGGGGCGGGTGCTGCTGGTGTATGAGCTGCCGCTGAACGAGATTGTGCTGGATTTTTACGACCGGCTGAAGTCGGCGTCCCGAGGGTATGCTTCGCTCGATTATCATTTGGCGGGGCATCGGGTTTCGCCGATGGTGAAGCTGGACGTGCTGGTGGCGGGGGAGCCGGTGGATGCGCTGTCGATGATTGTGCACCGGGATTTCGCCTATGAGCGGGGCAAGCTGCTGATCGAGCGGCTGCGGAAACTGATTCCGCGGCAGATGTTCGAGGTGGCGCTGCAGGCGGCGATCGGGAGCAAGATCATCGCGAGGGAAACCATTCCGGCGATGCGGAAGAACGTGCTTGCCAAGTGCTACGGCGGCGACATTACGCGGAAGCGG
>JAJYCN010000125.1 GCA_021778335.1 Acidobacteriota bacterium
CCACGACGAGTGCGACCCGTCGCTAGCGCGCGACATGAACCAGTCGATCGGCGGCTCGAAACTGGTGGTTCTGCCCGAGAGCGGGCACATGACGTTCGTGGATCAGCCGGTGATGTTTCGGAAAGCGATCGACGATTTTCTTGCCAGCCACTGAGCAGGCTGCGATATACTCGCACTTCGAATGGCACAAGTACAAAATTCCCCAGAAGTGCACGACGTCGTCGTCATCGGTTCGGGCGCCGGCGGCGGCACGGCGGTGAAAGTTTTAACCGACGCGGGGGTCCGCGTGACGCTGCTCGAAGCCGGTCCGATGCTCAACCCGATGAAGGATTTCAAGGAGCACGAGTGGCCGTGGCAAGTGAACCATCGCGGCGCGGGCGACCATGCCGAGATGTATTTTCACCGCCAGCAGTGGGGCTACTTCAACGCGCCGAACGGGTTTTGGGACGTGCCGGGCGAACCGTACTCGGTGGCGCCGGATTCGAAATTCCGCTGGTTCCGCTCCCGTATTCTGGGCGGGCGGACGAACCATTACGGCCGCATCTCGCTGCGCTTTTCCGACTACGACTTCAAGGCGTATTCGTTCGACGGACTCGGGCACGACTGGCCGGTCAGCTACGAGGAGATGTCGCCGTACTATGACAAAGCCGAGGAGTTCATCGGCGTCACCGGCACGCACGAAGGCTTGCGCACCGCGCCGGACGGAAAGTTTCTGCCGCCCATTGCGCCGCGGGTGCCCGAGGTACTGATCCAGAAAGCGGCGGGGAAGTTGAACATTCCGTGCATTCCTTCGCGGATGGCGATGCTCACCCGCTCGAAGCCCGGACGGCCGGCGTGCCACTACTGCGCGCAGTGCGGGCGCGGGTGCCACACGGCTTCGGCGTTTTCTTCCAGCCAGGCGATGATCTTCCCGGCGATGAAGACCGGGCGGCTGAACGTGATCCCGAACGCGATGGCGCGGGAGTTGATCGCCGGGCCGGACGGGCGCGTGACGGCGGTTTCCTACATCGATAAGACCACGCGAACGGAGAAGCAGATCCGCTGCCGCGCCGTGGTGGTAGCCGCCAGCGCGTGCGAGAGCGCGCGGCTGCTGATGAATTCCAAATCGCCGCGGTTCCCGAACGGGATCGCGAATTCGAGCGGCATGCTGGGCCGGAACCTCACCGATACCGTGGGCTACGCGCTGAGCGGGCACGTGCCGGCGCTCGACGGCCTGCCGCGGCACAACTCCGACGGTATCGGCGGCATGCACGTCTACGTTCCCTGGTGGCTGCTCGACGATAAATCGAAAGGCTTCCCGCGCGGCTATCACATCGAAGTCGGCGGCGGCTTCCACATGCCGCAGCTTGGCTCGTTCCACGGCACGGCGGCGCAGCAGGAAGGCTACGGCGCCTCGCTCAAAAACGCCATCCGGGAAGAGTACGGCGCCACAGTGGGCTTCAGTGGGCGCGGCGACATGATACCGAACGATTTCAGCTACTGCGAAATCGACAACGAGCGCGTGGACCAGTGGGGCATCCCGGTGCTGAAGTTCCACTTCCGCTGGAGCGAGCACGAGGTGAAGCAGGCCCAGCACATGCACGACACCTTTACGGCGCTGATTGAAACGATGGGCGGCAAGGTGATCGGCGGAAAGCGGCCGACCGACGACGCGACGGGGGTTTCGACCGGCGGCAGCATCATTCACGAAGCGGGCACGGTGTCCATGGGCGCGAACCCGCGGAATTCGGTGCTGAACGCCTATTGCCAGGCGCACGACGTGAAGAACCTGTTCGTGGCCGACGCGTCGCCGTTTTTGGGCAACCCGGACAAGAACGTGACGCTGACGATCGTAGCCCTGTCGTGGCGCACGTCGGAGCATCTGCTCGAGGAGATGAGAAAAGGCAATGTCTGAGACACAGGGCAATACAACACGGCGTGGGTTGCTGAAGGCGATCGGCGGGTCGGCTGCGCTGGCCGCCGGAGGGCTGCCTCCGGTGCTGGGCCAGGAACTGCACCACGACCCGCCGCAGACCGGGCCGCTCGACAAAGGGCCGAACTACGAACCGCTATCGCTGACCAAACACGAGTACGCGACCGTCCGCCTGCTCGGCGATCTGATCGTGCCGGCAGACGAGCACTCCCCGGCGGCAAGCGCGGGAGGCGCGGCCGAGTTCATCGACTTTCTGTGCTCGCGCAGCGACGAAATGCGCGAGATCTACACGGGCGGCCTGGCGTGGCTGGACAACTACACGCGCGCGCAGTACGGCGCGGCATTCGTCGACTTGAAGCCCGAGCAACAGACCGCGGTGCTTGACAAGATCGCCTACAAAAAGAACGAGCACGATCCCCGGCTCGCCCCCGGCGTGCACTTCTTCTCCTGGATGCGCGGGATGGTGGTGGACGCTTTCTACGCGAGTCCGGCGGGCGTGAAGGACCTGGGGTACATGGGTAACACCGCGGTCAGCGAATTCAGCGTCCCGCAATCGGCGATCGACTACGCGCTAAAGCGCAGCCCGCTGGCGTGAACCCTCAGCGGCTTTGTCCGCGCCGCCGGTGAGTTCCTCGATGCGGTCCTCGAGTTGTTCGACGCGGCGGACGAGGTCGTCGATGAGTTGTCCTTCCGGATCGGGGAGGCGGCCGTGTTCGAGATTATCGGGGCCTTCGCAGCCACGGCTGCGGACAATGCGGCCGGGAACGCCGACGACAGTAGAATGATCCGGAACCGGCCGGATGACCACCGAGCCGGCGCCGACGCGAACGTGATTGCCGATCAAGATATTGCCCAGGATTTTAGCGCCGGTACCGACCACGACATTATCGCCAAGTGTCGGATGGCGCTTGCCGTGTTCCTTGCCGGTGCCGCCCAGCGTTACTCCCTGGTAGAGCAGCACGTCGTCGCCGATCTCGGCCGTTTCCCCGACCACTACTCCCATGCCATGGTCGATGAAAAGCCGCTTGCCGATCCTGGCGCCGGGATGGATTTCGATCCCGGTGAAGGCGCGCGCGATTTGGGAGAGAACGCGCGCCGGGAAAAATAAGCCGCGTTGATACAGCCAGTGTGCGACGCGGTGGAAAAGCACGGCGTGCACGCCGGGGTAACAGAAAAATACCTCGAGCGCGCTCTTGGCGGCCGGATCGGCCTGGTAGACGGTTTGAATCTGCTCGCGGATGGCGCGGAACATGCTTGGACTCGCTTCCATTATCGCCCGGCTACGGATTTTCGGGCGCGCAAATGATTTTCTTCCGCACGGCGTAGAGCACGATATCGGCGGTGCTGTGCAGGTTCAGCTTCTGCATCAGGTTGGTCCGGTGAGTCTCGACGGTGGACAGGCTCAGGTTCAGGAGATTGGCGACGTCCTTGTTGGAGTTGCCCTCGGCGAGGAGCTGCAGCACTTCGCGCTCGCGCTCCGTGAGCAGGTCGTAGGTGTCGTCGAGCTTGCGCTGGCGGAGAAAGCGGACGTAGTCTTCGAGCAGCGTCTTTGCGATGGCCGGGCTGAAGTAGCTTTTTCCGAGCGCGGCCGCGCGAAGAGCGGGCAGCAGGTCCTCGGCCGCGCTGTCCTTCAACAGGTAGCCCTTCGCGCCCGAGTTGAGAGCCCGCAGGATATAGCTTTCGTCCGAATACATGCTGAGCATGATGACGGAAGTGCCGGGGCAGGACTTGCGAATCTGGGCGGCGGCGTCGATGCCGTTCAACTGGGGCATGGCGATGTCGATTACCGCGGCGTCCGGGTGGTGTTCGGCGCAAAGCCGGACGGCGTCGCGCCCGTTGGCGGCCTCGGCAACCACGGTATGTCCTTCTTCTTCGAGCACCGCGCGGAGACCCGTCCGCACGATGCCGTGGTCGTCGGCGAGCAGCACGGTGAGGGCGCTCATGCCGGGTCTCCGGCGGGGACGGGGATGGGAAGCGGCTCGGGAATACGAACCAGAAGGCGAGTTCCATTGCCCGGCTCCGAATCGATGGCCAACGTGCCGGACAGTTCGCGGGCGCGCTCCTGAATCCCCATCAGGCCGAGGCCGCGGCGCGCCTGGGCGGCGTTCATTCCAGCGCCATCGTCGGCCACCAGAAGCCGCAGGACCGGTCCCTGGCGGCACAGCGTCACACTGACGCTCCGGGCTTGGGCGTGGCGGGCGCAGTTGGTCAGCGCCTCCTGCACGATGCGGAAAATGTTGGTGCGGTAATGCTCGGGCAGGCCGTCGAGCGGCTCGCCGAGTTCCAGCGTCACCGGCACGTCGTAACGGCGGGAGAAGTCACGCGCCTGCCATTCGAGCGCGGGGCCGAGACCGAGGTCGTCCAGCATCGAGGGCCGCAGGCCCATTGCAATATCGCGCACGGATTGCAGCGTCCTATCCAGCAGCGCCTTGCCCTCTTCGATGCGGGACAGGAACTTCCCGTTGGGAGCGCTCTGCAGACGGCCCAGGGCGCGGAACTCCATGCGAAGGCCGGTGAGCATCTGCCCGACCTCGTCGTGCAACTCCCGGCTGATCGCTTTTCGCTCGGCCTCCTGCGCGCGGACAATCTGGTTCGACAGGCTGCGGAGTTCCGCCTCGGCCTGCTCGGCGCGGCGGCGTTCGGCGTCGGATTGCCGCTCGAGCGAGAGCACACGATGGATGCAGACGATGGCAATGATCAGGCCGAGCAGTTCGGCGATGAACAGCGTGCGCTTGGCGTAGTCCTTAAAGTCCTGCTCGCTCTGCGCGATGTCGACTTTCTGCCGTTCGAGGGCGCTCCGATTGACTGTTTCGACCAGGGCGACGAGCTTGAGCACGCTGTCGCGCCGCGGCATGACATGATTGCGCAGGAAGATGTAGCTGAGGGCGCGCTTGCGCACCGGCGTCCACTGGAACACAGGTTTCAGCGACTCCCAGTAGGCATTCACCTCGCTTGTGAGATTCGCAATCGCACCGGCGTTTTCCGCGCCGCTCAGGGCGCGCACTTCCTCAAGCTGCAGCGAAGTATTCTGGCGGAAACGCCGGAGTGCCGCACGGTAATAGTCGTCCCGAAGGTAGGTCGGGTCGAGCAGGTAATCGCGGACATACAGGCTCGATTCGCTGATACCCGCGCGGATTTCGTGAAGGGACTCCTCGTTGCGGCGATAGGCGTCGTTGAGGGCGAGCAGGCGCGCGTAGACCTGGCGCGACCGTCGGATGTTGGCAATTTCGGAGACGCACAATAGGGCCAGCAGGCTACCGAAGGCGATGGTGAGGATGAGCCAGGAGCGGAGCCGCATGCTATCTCCCATTGTGGGCGCAAATACCATCCGTCTGGGAGCGCCCCCCGCGGGCGACGCCCCCGCGCCGCCCGGAGAAGATAAGATAGCGCTCTCCGCGGGATGAGCGACCGCGGAGAGCGCCGCCGGATGCTTGCACTCACCCGGCGAAACCGATTCCGGCATGTGTTTACTGCACGGCCGCGGCGGCGGCAGCCTCCTCGACACACCAACCAGGGGCCGATGTTGTCCGGTGCGGATCCGTGGCCGCGACCGCATCCAGGAGCCGATCGAAGAAATGGGGCGCCGCGGAGAGGACGCGGGACCACGGCGGGAGGCCCTCGCAGCCCGGCGTCTCCGCGGCGCATGCCTCGCGCAGGCTAAGACGGAAGGCCTCCACCGCGCTTTCTTCGGCATGCCGGTCAAAACTCAATCCATTGCACAGAGCGTCGGCTTCATAGCGCCGCACCGCCTCGCGCGCCAGGCGCAGGTAGCGCTCTTCCAGCACCCTCTGGGCGGCGGGCGTGAGCGCGATGCGCTCGGCGGCGGCTGAATCGAGCAACGCCCGCGCGATCTCCGCGCTCATCCGGCGAAGACCTTTGCCGGCGTCCGCGGGCGACAATTCCTGGTGCTTGTGTTCGTAGTTGTCGCTGATGTCGATCTGGCAGACGCGCCGCGCGCCGGCGTGGCGCCAGGCCTCGGCGAGTGACCCCACTTCGAGCGCCCAGCCCGCGCCGAAACTACTCGAACGGGCGAGTGCGGACGTCATGGCGAACTCACCGGCCAGCGCATAGCGGAAGCTGTCGAGGTACTCGAAAAAGCCGCCGCCGGGTTCAAGCTCGCGCAGCGCACGCACCAGCGGCGTGAAAAACAGGCGTGTCACGCGGCCGTAAAGCTGGTTCGCCACTCGGGCGTAGTAGCCCTTGGCGTATTCGAAATCGAGGCCCGGATGGGCGAGCGGCGAGCAGAGCCGCGCGACCAGCGAGCGCCGGTAGTTGCGGATATCGCAGTCGTGAAACGCGATCGCGTGGAAGCCGCCGAGCGCCAGCAGGTAACCGGCCGCGAGCCAGCAGGCGCGCCCCTTGCCGGCATCGCCAACCCGCAGCCCCTTTTTTTCCAGGCTCCGGAGCAGCGCCGCGATTCCCGGATGATCCACCTGCAGGAACGCGACGGGGGTTTCGAAATCCTCGAAGAACGACCGTGCGTGGTGGTACTGCGCTTCGTTCGCCCGGCCCAATGCCACCACTATCCGGCTCAAGAAACGCTGCCCGCGAAGTTCGTTGGCGATGCCTCGCATCGCGGGGTGCTCAAACTCCGAATACAGCGCGGGAAGGGCGAGCGCAACCGGCCGCGACGCGGCGTAGGAGGCCAGTTCCGTTTCGGCCCGGTCGTCAGAGCCGGACGCAAAGCGGTGCAGCGTCGTCACGACACCGGTCTGGTAAAAATCCGCCATGCGCGTTCCTCCCTTCCTTGACCAGCGTACGGGCCGCGGCCGAATTGAACCATCCTGTCGATAGGGGAGGCCGGAAGTGGCGGAATCTACATGCGTTCTTCGGCGGCGGGCAGCGGAACGCGCTGGAGATCGGGCGCTCCCGGCTCGCCCCAGGAGCGAAACCAGAGGTCGAGCATCAGCAGCATCCACAGCCAGTAGCTGTTGTCGCGCCGGCCGTTCTCGTGTTCGGCGATGAGATGGGAGACAAATTCGGGTGAAGTGAAGCCGCGGTTGCGGAACGTTGGACTTTCCAGATGATCCCGCAGGAAACCGCGCATCGGGCCGCGGAACCAGACTGGCAGCGGCAGCGCGAAACCTTTCTTCGGCAGCGTAAGGAGTTCGGGCGGGAGCCGGTCCCCCACCGCGTCGAGGAAGAAGCGTTTCCCCCGGCCTTCGCGCATGTTCCAAGGATAAGGAATACGCGCGGCAACCGCGGCGAGTTCGTGGTCGAGCAGCGGGCTCCGGACCTCGAGCGAGTTCGCCATCGACATGCGGTCGACTTTCACCAGCATGTCACCCGTCAGCTTCACGGCCTCTTCGAAATACAGGGCCTGGCGCACGATGTCCTGCTCGCCGGCGAGCAACCCTCCGGGAAACGTGGACCGAAGGAAGTTCTCGCTGCCGCTTGTCCGCCACGGCTCGAGCAGCAGGTTCCGAAGCAAGTAATGCGGTGTGTAGCTGGCTTCGAAATAGCGCTCGATCGAGTTCGGGCGGCTCACCATCCGCAGATAGTTCTTGCCGTAGGCCGAATAGGGGAGAAGATCGGCGAGGCCGGCGATGGCGCGGCGCACGGTAGTGGGCACGCGGTCCAGCCACTGTTTCGCGCGGATGAAGGCGGACGCTTCATATCCCGCGAATAATTCATCGCCGCCGTCGCCGGTGAGCGCCACTTTTACGTGCGTTACGGCGAACCGCGAAACCAGAAACGTCGGAATCGCCGACGCGTCGCCGAACGGCTCGTCGAAGTAGCGCACGAGGCTCGAGATCAGCGGCACGCAGTCCGGCTCGAGAACGATCTCGTGGTGCTCGGTGTGGAACTTCTCCGCTACCATCCGCGCGTGCGGCAGTTCGTTGAAGCCGGCCTCTCGAAAGCCGATGGAAAACGTCTTCACGGGCGCGCTCGACTGCCGCGCCATGGAAGCGACCACGGAACTGGAATCGATGCCTCCGCTTAGAAACGCGCCCAGCGGCACGTCGGCGATCATGCGCAGCCTTACGCTTTCGTCGAACACCTCGCGCAACTGGCCGCGCGCGGCCTCCGGGTTGAAACCGGCTGCGCGCGCTTCGGCGGGCTCGGGCAGAGTCCAGTACCGCCCTTCCCGCACCGTGCCGTCTTGCGAGTAACTCAGCCATCCGCCGGGTGTCAGTTTGCGGATGGCGCGGAATGGACTACGGGGATCGGGGATGTAGCCGAAGCGGAAGTAAAGCCGCAGCGCGTCTTCGTCCAATTCGAGCGGCGCCCCGGCGGCCCGCAAGCATTTGAGTTCGCTTCCGAAAACGATGCCGCGGCCGAGGATCGCGTAGTAGAGCGGCTTTTTGCCGAACCGGTCCCGCACGAGCAGCAAGCGGCGTGCGCGCGCGTCCCAGATGGCGTAGGCGAACATGCCTCGCAGGCGCGCGATGCCCTCCTCGCCTTCCTGTTCGTAGAGGTGTACGAGGGCTTCCGTGTCGCTGAAGGTGCGAAAGCGGTGGCCCTGCGCGATCAGACGCTCGCGGAGTGACTGATAGTTGTAGATCTCGCCGTTGAACACGACCCAGGCGGAGCCGTCTTCATTGGAAATCGGCTGGTGGCCGCCGCCGAGGTCGATGATGCTGAGGCGGCGCATGCCGATGGCGCAGCCGCCATCGACGTGATAGCCCTCGTCGTCCGGACCGCGATGGCGAATGAGATCGCACATGGTCCGGACGGTGACAGGGTCGGGCGAGGTTTGAGGGAGAAAGTAACCGGCAATTCCGCACATGCGGCGAGGCTCACCCCCAACGATACCATCGGCCGGCTTCGGCCCCGCCCGGGCGGAATCTCAACCGCGGTACGGAGCCGTGGAGGCGCGCACGATCAGCTTCGTGGCGATTACGGGTTCGGCGCCGTCCTCCTGGCCCAGGTCCATGTTCCGGGCCAGGCATTCGAAAGCGCGCTCGGCGATCTCGGTGCGCGGCAGGCGGACGGTGGTCAGAGGAGGATCGGTAAAGGCGGCGAGCTGAATGTCGTCGAAGCCGACGACGGATATGTCCTCGGGCACGCGGAGGCCGGCGTTCCGGATAGCGCGCAGCGCGCCGATCGCGGTAAGGTCGTTTGAAGCCAGAACCGCGGTGGGGCGCTCGTCGAGCGCGAGCAGACGCTGCATCGCATCGAAGCCGCCGTCGATTCTGTGGCCGCCGTCGGTGACCATCCGCGGGTCCTCGATGGCAAGCCCCGCGTTGCTCAGGCACTCGAGAAACGCCTCCCGCCGGACGCGCGCCGATTTCAGGTTGTCCGGCCCGCTCAGGAAGGCGATCCGCCGGTGGCCGAGCGAGATGAGATGCCTAACCGCCGTGCCCACGCCGTCGGCGTAGTCCACGCGCAGATTCGAGATGAGCCGGCCCGGCGCGGCGACGTCGAGAAAGACCATCGGCACGTTGCGGTTCTTTAACTCCGCAATCAGCGATTCGTCCATTTCCGAGGTCATGATCGCTACGCCGTCCGCCTTTCGCTCGAGCATGCGCCGGATGGCGAGTGAGGTCCGCGCGGCGTCGTAGTTGGTCGAGGCGACCAGGGTATCGTAACCGCTTTCCAGGGCCGCCTCGGCAAAACCCTGCACCAGTTCCGGGAAAAACGGATTCGTAATATCGGAAACGATCAGCCCGGCGATATGGCTTCGTCCGGAGGCGAGCGAGCGCGCGTGCACGTTCGGGTAGTAGTTCAGCTCGCGAACCGCGCGCCAGACCCTCTCGGCCGTCTGGGAGTTCACCCGTGAGTCGTGATGAATTGCGCGGGAGACGGTCGCCGTGGACACTTTCGCGCGCTTTGCTACCTCGCGGATGCTCATGCCTGTTTCGCCCAACTTGGGGGATCGCGCGAATCCGGAACGCTCCCCCTTGCAAGATCGTCCCGCTCGCGCTGTAAACGTTTTCGAGAATAAGGCCGATGGACTTATAAAGTCAAGAGGAAATGTGAGAACCTGGGGGGTATCCGGTCGATTCAGGACAACTCCGGTGACCGCCCGCGGTGCCTGCCCGCCACCGCGGCGCTGGTCCTGATCGACGTCCAGCGCGCGATCGACCATCCGGACTGGGGCGGGCGGAATCATCCCGTCCCGGGGCCGAGGGCAACATCGCGGCGCCGCTGGAAGCCTGGCGCCTCGGGGGCAGGCCCATCTATCACGTCCGCCACGACTCGCTCGAACCGAATTCGCATTACCGCCCGGGCCAGCCGGGGCACGATTTTAAGCCCGAAGCCATGCCATTACCCGGTGAAACGGCGATCCCAAAAAACACGCATAGCGCGTTTATCGGCACGGATTTCGAACGGCGGCTCCGCGCGGCAAAGCAAACCACGCTGGCCGTTGCCGGCGTGATAACGAACAACAGCGTCGAAGCCACGGTCCGCATGGCCGGGAACCTGGGCTTCGAGGTTTATCTGGCCGAGGACGCCTGCTTCACCTTCGGCCGCCGCGATTGGGCCGGCGCCTTCCGCGCCGCCGATGAAGTTCACCTGATGAGCCTGGCGAACCTCGACGGCGAGTACTGCAGTGTCGTGCGGACGGAAGAGGTTCTGAGGGCACTCGAAGCTAGGTAGCCTTCTTCGCCGCGTGGGCCGCGGGCCGGCGCACCGGAGGTTTCTCGCCGGGGGCGTAGATGTGCTGAATCGTCACGCGGACCAGTTTCACCGGGGTCCGCGGACGGTCGTTCGGGTCGCGAGGCACTTTCGAAATCGCGTCGGCCACTTCCTGTCCTTGAATGACCTGCCCGAACACCGTATAGTCTCCGTTCAGGCTGGGATACGGCGCGACCGTGATGAAGAACTGGCTGCCGTTGGTGTCGCGCCCGGCGTTGGCCATGGCGAGCACGCCCTTCTTGTCGAACTTGTACTGGTTGTCTTCGTTTTTGAACTTGTAGCCGGGCGAGCCGGAGCCGTCGCCTTTCGGGTCCCCGCCCTGAATCATGAAATCCGGGATCACGCGATGGAATACCGTGTTGCTATAGAGCGACCGGCGGACGGGGCGGTGAGTCTTGGGGTCGGTCCAGGTTTTGGTCCCGCGCGCGAGGCCGACGAAGTTCCGGACGGCGATGGGCGCCTCCTTGTCATACAGCCTGCAAACGATATTGCCCATCGATGTTTGAAACGTGGCGTAGAGGCCCGGTGGAAGCTGGGGCGGGGTTTCGCTCTTCGCTGGGGCCGATGCCGGGGCCGGGGCCTGCGCCGCCGCTCCCATTACGCAGATTGTCAGTATCGCCAAAGTCCTCATGAAACCGGATTATAGCGAGTGGCGGACTTTTACACACAAGCAACCGAGCCGTCATCGGCGTGTGATGCGGCGGATTCAACATAAACGCAACGGACTTTATGACAGAATTCGACGCAACGGGCCGGCCGGGTTTCGCCGCGCCGCTCGCCGTGCTGTTTCCGGCGCCGCTGCCGGGCCCCGTCCAGAGGGCGGTTGAGCGTCTGCTTGCCCTCGACCGCCTTTACTCGCTCTACGAGGCTGCCCGGCGGCGGGGCCCGGAGGGTTCGATTTTCGATCATCTGCTCGATCTGCTCGGCGTCGAGGCGCGGGTGACCTCGGCCGACCTTGCCCGCATTCCCCGCAGCGGTCCCGTGGTCGCGGTGGCCAATCACCCCTTTGGTCTGCTGGAAGGGCCGGTGCTCGGCTCCGTGCTGCCGCGCGTCCGGGGCGACGTGCGCATCCTCGCCAACACCGTACTCGGGGCAATGCCGGAGATCGCGCGGCATTGCATTCTGGTAAACCCGTTCGGCGGCGCGGAGGCGGCGCGCTCGAACGCGCGCGCCCTGCGGGAGGCGGTTGAGTGGCTGGATGGCGGAGGAATGCTGGTGGTTTTTCCCGCGGGCGAAGTGGCCCACGCCACGGCGCGCGACTGGGCCGCCACGGACCCGGCATGGAACCCGGCCGCAGCGCGCCTGATCCGGCGGACGGGCGCCGCGGCCATCCCGTTCTATTTCGGAGGCGCCAACAGTGCGCTGTTTCAGCTTTTGGGCCTGGTCCATCCGCGTCTGCGGACGGTGCTGCTGCCGCACGAGTTTCTCAACAAGCGCCGCGCCGAAGTGGAGCTTCGCATCGGCCATCCGGCGCCGCCCCCGGTGCTCGCTTCGTTCGCCGATGCGGAAGCATTGACCGGGCATCTGCGCGAGCGTGTCTACCTGCTTGCCCGCCGCGATGGGGCTCGCCGCGCTCGCATTGCGATTCCCCGCCGCGCGGCGCGGCCGCAGGCGCCGCTTGCCCCGGCTATCGAGCGGTTGAAACTGGCCGAGGACATCGCCCGCCTTCCCGAAGGGCGCTGTCTGGCGTCTCACGGGCCGCTCGCCGCGTTCGCCGCCGGCGCAGCGGAACTGCCGTCGATCCTGCCTGAAATCGGCCGCCTTCGAGAATTGACGTTCCGGCGGGCCGGCGAAGGAACGGGCCTCGAGCGCGACCTCGACCGCTTCGACGCCTGGTATCGGCACCTCTTTCTCTGGGACCGCGACAAGGGTGAGATCGCCGGCGCCTATCGCATCGGCGCCACCGATGCCATCGTTTCCTCCCGCGGCGCCGCCGGCCTTTACACCCACACGGTGTTTTCTTATGGGAGCGAGTTTCTTCGCCGCCTGGGACCGGCATTCGAACTCGGCCGCTCGTTCGTCCATCCGGACTACCAGAAGAACTACGCGCCGCTGCTGCTGCTGTGGAAAGCGATCGGCGCGATGGTGGCGGCGCGGCCGGAAGCCAAGACTCTGTTCGGCCCGGTCAGCATCAGCAACGACTATCAGGCGGCCTCGCGCCGTCTGATCGCCGATTATCTGGAAGACGCGGTTCTCGCCCCCGAGCTGGCCCGCCTGGTTCGCCCACGGCGCCCGTTCCGCCGCATGAGGCTTGGATTGCGGCCAGCACCGGCACCGGCCGAATTCGACGAACTCTCGGCCTGGGTAGCGGATCTGGAAACGGACGGCAAAGGGGCGCCGGTGCTGCTGCGCCAGTATCTGAACCTCGGAGCGCGTCTGGTGGCGCTGAACGTAGACCGTCAGTTCTCGAACGCGCTTGACGGTCTTGTCGTGGCCGACCTTACATGCACGCGCCCGGCGATCCTCGAACGCACGATGGGCCGCGACGCCGCGCGCGCCTTTCTCGAGTACCATTCGCGAAGCTGCCGGGGCGCCGCCTGAACGCCAACGCCTCGATTCAAATCTTCGAACCGCTCCGCGAAATTTTGCCCTCCGCCGCGTTCCTGGACGCTCTGGGCGCTTCAATTGCGGGCTGACTCCCCGAATGGCACCTGGCTTGCGGCTTCAGTTTGACGGAGCACAAAAACGCAGAAGGAGCGAGCCGATGAAACATTGGAATGTGTGGCTGGCGGCGGCAGCGCTTGCCGTTGCCGGCGCGGTGATGGCAGAGGCGCAACCGGGGCCCGGCATGGGGCGGATGTACGACCCGAAGACGGAAACCACGCTGAAAGGCGCCGTGGACGAAGTGACGCAGGGCACGCGCGGGATGTGGATGGGTACGCATCTCATGGTGAAAACGGCGGATGCGACGGTGGAAGCGATGCTCGGGCCGACGAACTTCCTCACCAGCAAGGGCTTTTCGTTCGCCAAGGGCGACGAAGTCGAGGTGACGGGCTCGAAGGTGAAGCTCAACGACAAGGAATACGTGATTGCGCGGGAAGTGGTTAAGGACGGCAAGACGCTGACACTCCGCGACAAGACGGGCCGGCCGGAATGGGCCGGAGGTATGGGCGGGCGCGGCCCGATGCCGTGCTGCCCGCCGCGGCAGTAAAGCTTGCGGAAACCGGGTCCATAGGGCAAGCGGCGCTTTCCACTCCGCGCCGGTTGCGCGTAAAATGACGTGTATCCGAAGTTTGTTGGAGGCGCTCCCATGCCGTCCGCATCGCAGCCCGCCCAAGCCGCCCGCCCCGCGGTGACCATTCGAAGAGCCGCGCCGGAAGACGCTCCCGTGTGCGGCACGATCTGCTACAAGGCCTTCCACAGCATCGCGATCGAACACGCCTTTCCGCCCGACATGCCCTCCGTCGAGGTTGCTATCGACCTGCTGGCCGGCATGTTCTCCCACCCGAGCTTCTACTGCATCGTCGCCGAGCAGAACGGCCGCATTGTGGGCAGCAACTGCCTGGACGAGAGGTCTCCGGTGGGCGGCATCGGTCCGGTCACGGTAGACCCGGATGTCCAGAACACCGGCATCGGGCGGGGACTGATGGAGGACGTGATTGAGCGGACGCGCGAGAAAGCGCTGGCCGGGGTGCGGCTGGTTCAGGCCGCTTATCACAACCGGTCCCTCTCGCTTTACACGAAGCTTGGGTTCAATGTCCGGGAGCCGCTGGTCACGCTCCAGGGGCCGCCGATCGGCAAGCACGTCGAAGGCTGCCGCGTCCGTCCGGCGCGTGTGGAGGACCTGGAAGCGTGCAGCCGCGTCTGCATGCAGGTGCACGGGCACGACCGGGGTGGTGAACTCGCCGACGCCATCGGCATGGGCTCGGCGCGCGTGGTCGAACGCGACGGCCGCATCACGGGTTACGCCACCGCTCTCGCGTTCTTCGGCCATGCCGCGGGTCTCGCCAACCCCGACATTGAAGCGCTCATCGCCCAAGCCGAACGATTCCTCGGTCCGGGCATCCTTGTCCCCACGCGCAATTCGGACCTGCTCCGGTGGTGCCTCGACATGGGCCTCCGCATTGTGCAGCCGCTCACTTTGATGACGATGGGCCTCTACCACGAGCCGCAGGGGGCGTATTTGCCGTCGATTCTGTATTAGCTCAACGCCGGGCGCGAAGTGGAGGGCGAAGTCCGAGGTAGCCCCCGAGGAGGGCAAAGCCGAGCAGCACGGCCAGGGTCTCTCCGGCGAGGAAGATGGAGGTGGCCAGCAGCCCCACCGGGAGGTTCGGGGGCAACCCCTCGTGCAGTTCGGCCAGGCAGAGGCAGGAACCGGCGGCGATTCCCGCCGCGGAGGCGAAGCGCCAGGGATGGCGGCGCGGATCGAACGAGGCGATGCGCGCAAACAGACGCTCGGCATGGAACGTCAGGACGAGCCACACCACTCTTTCCGGGAGCAGGGCCCGCAGCCTCGACACCGGCACGCGGACGAACATCCACAAATCGTCGATCGCGTCGCATAGCGTGAGGTTCGCCGGGGGCGCTACGGCTGGCAAGCCGCGAAAGGCGTGCATCACCGCGGCGGCGCAGTACACCGTCACCAGCGCCATCCCGCCCAGCCCCGCCAGCAGCAACCGGGCGTCCGGCGAGGGCGGCTTGGGATTCAGCACCTCCGCTACGCCGTCGGCCAGAATGGTCACCGCGATCGAAAGAATCGCCACGACGTTGCCGCGGAGAATCAGGTTCGGATGATGGCGCCGGAGCGGGTGCGAGCGCATGCGAAGCGAACGCGCGAAGGCAAGCCCGGCGGCAACGAGCGCCACCTGGAGCGCGATGGAGCCGACGGCGTCATAGGGATCCCGCCCGAACGGGTTCGTATCGCCGAAGGCGGGCTGCTTGCTTAGTACCCCAATTCGGAATTACGGTGACGTATTCTTCGGGGGGTCAAGCAGCGGCGCGCAGCGCGTTTGGCTTGAGGCGCTGCATGAGGTTGGCAAGGGCAGCCCGCGTA
>JAJYCN010000401.1 GCA_021778335.1 Acidobacteriota bacterium
GTAATAAGCGAAACTGCTTCTTTGCCGTTTCCGATAAAATCAGAGGGTGGGGAAAGGGATCTCATCATTGGAAAAAGGAATTGAAACAAACAATGGAAAGATGAAGAGGTGGAGATGGGGATTGTATGGGGAGCGGTTTGTTGAAGCAGTGAGATTCTTTCCAGTTGGGGGCGGGGCGGGGGGATTTGGGGGGGGTTTGGGGGGGGGGGGCGGGCGGGGAGCAGGGACTGGGGGGATATCGACGTTCTCGTCAAGCGGAGCCGGGATGGGGGACGGACGTGGGGTGCGGCGGGGGTAGTGGCGGATTTCGGGATGGATACGGTGGGGAATCCGGCGCCGGTGGTGGATCGGAAGACCGGGGTGGTTTGGCTGCTGCTGACGCGGAATCCGGGCGATGTGAGAGAGCGGGACATTCAGCCGGGGTTGACGGGGGCGACGCGGACGGTGTGGGTGACGCACAGCAAGGACGATGGGGTGAGCTGGGCGAAACCGGAGGAGATCACGCGGGAGGTGAAGAAGCCGGAGTGGAGCTGGTATGCGACGGGGCCGGGGAGCGGGATTCAGATGGCGTCGGGAAGGCTCGTTATCGCGTGCGACCACAGGGAGGGCGGCGAATCGTTTTCCCACGTGATTTACAGCGACGACGACGGGAAAAGCTGGAAGATAGGTGGGAGCGCGGGTCCGAAGTGCAACGAGTCGACGGTGGCGGAGCTGCGCGATGGGCGGCTGATGCTGAACATGCGGAGCGGGGCGGGAGAGAACCGGCGGGCGGTGTCGGTGAGCCGGGACGGCGGGTTGACGTGGAGCGCGCCGGCTCTCGATCGAGCGTTGATCGAGCCGGTGTGCGAGGGGAGTCTGATACGGTTCGGGAAGATGCTGTTGTTTTCGAATCCGGCGGCGGTGAAGCGGATGAACATGACGGTGAAGATGAGCCGGGACGATGGGAAGACGTGGAGCTCGGGGATGGTGATTGACCCTGGACCTTCGGCGTACTCGAATCTCGTGCAGGTGAACGGGAAGAGGGTGGGGCTGCTGTATGAGCGGGGGCCGTATGAGCGGATCCGGTTTTTGAGTATTCCAGTGAAGGCGATTGAGAGGAGTAAGTTACGGTGAGTAAGTTTGAAGGAATTCTTCCGGCGGTTGTAACTCCGTTTGACTTAGACGGGAATTTCGATGCGCCTGCGTTCGAGCGGCTGTTGGAGCGGGTGTATGCGGCGGGCGTGGATGGGTTGTATGTGAATGGGCAGACGGGCGAGGGACTGCAGCAGACGATGGAGACGCGGAAGGAGTGCGCGGAGGCGGCGGTGGGACTGTCGCCGAAGGGGAAAACAGTGATTGTGCATGTGGGCGCGCACAGGACGGTGGATGCGATCGTGCTGGCGCGCCATGCGGCGAAGGTTGGGGCGGATGCGATATCGAGTCTGCCGCCGCAGGGGATGTATTCGTTCGAGGAGATTTACGCGTATTACGAGGCGGTGGCGTTGGCAACGGATGTGCCTTTGCTGGTGTATTACTTTCCGGCGGCGAGTCCGGCGGTGAAGGAGGCGGAGCAGGCGCTGCGGCTGCTGGAGATAAAGAACGTGATCGGGCTGAAGTTTACCGATTATGACTTATACAAGCTGTGGCGGCTGAAGCGGCGGGGATGCGTGGTGTTCAACGGTCATGATGAAGTGATGGTGGCGGGGATGCTGATGGGGGCGGATGGGGGGATCGGGTCGTTTTATAACGTGGCGCCGGAGTTGTTTGTGCGGGCTTATGGGCTGGCGCGGTCGGGCGAGTGGGAAGAGGCGCGGGCGGTGCAGGAGCGGATTAACGAACTGGTGGAGATCGGGCTGCGGTTCCCGGTGGTTCCGGCGATTAAGAAGATGCTCGAGTGGAGCGGGGTGGACTGCGGGCGGTGCGTGGCGCCTCGGCGGGGGTTGAAGGCGGAGGAAGAAAGCGCGCTGCGGGAGGCGCTCCGGGGAGCGGGATTTGAAGGGTTGGCCGGCTGAGCGATGAAGGCGGGCCGGTACGCGTGGGTGGCGGTAGGGCTGCTGTGGGTGGTGGCTTGCCTGAACTACGTGGACCGGCAGGTGATTTTTTCGGTGTTTCCGCTGATCGGGCGGGAGCTGAAGCTGAGCGATTTTGAGCTGGGGCTGCTGAGCACGGTGTTTTTGTGGGTGTACGGAGTGGCGAGTCCGTTCGGAGGGTACCTGGCGGACCGGGTGGGGCGGAAGAAGGCGCTGGTGCTGAGCCTGGGGATCTGGACGACGGTGACGCTGGCGACGGGGTTTGCGAGTAACTTTGGGGAGTTAGTGGCGGCGCGGGCGGCGATGGGGCTGAGCGAGGCGTGTTACTTGCCGGCGGCGCTGGCTCTCATAGCGGAGTTACATGGGGAAGAAACGCGATCGCTGGCGACGGGGGTTCATCAGTCCGGGCTATATGGAGGGATGGCGCTGGGAGGGGTGGTTGGCGGGTGGATGGGGGAGCGGCAGGGATGGCGGGCTCCGTTTGTGGTGCTGGGGGCCGTGGGATTGGTGTACGCGGTGGTGCTGGTGAAAGGACTGCGCGGGGACGCGGGCGGGCGGCGGGGAGAGTGCGGCCACGCGGGGGCGATGGGGGCGGCGGTGCGGGAAGTGATGGGGCTGAGGGGGTTTGGGTTAATGCTGGCGGCGTTCACGGGGTTTTCGGCGGCAAATTGGGTGGTTTATACGTGGCTGCCCTCATATATTTACGAGCGATTTCCGGTGAGTTTGGCGGCGGCGGGATTTTCGGCGACGTTTTATTTGCAGGCGGCGAGTTTCGTGGGGATTCTGGCCGGGGGGTGGATGGCGGACCGGTGGAGCAGGACGTCGAAGAAAGGGCGGGCGTGGACGCAGGCGATCGGGTTGGCGGCGGCGGCTCCGTTTCTGTTTCTGGTGGGGGTGGCGGGGTCGGTGGCGGTGCTGGTGGCGGGGTTGGTGGCGTTCGGCGTGGGGAAGGGGTTGTATGACGCGAGCACGATGCCGGTGCTGGCGCAGGTGGCGCGGCCGGAATTGCGGGCGACGGGGTATGGGGTGTTCAACCTGGCGGGGTGCGTAGCGGGAGGGGTGATGGCGGCGGGGGCCGGGGCGATGAAGCCGGTGATGGGTTTGTCGGGGGCGATCAAGGTATCGGCGGTGTTGCTGGCGGGGTCGGCGTGGGCTTTGTGGTGGGTGGGGAGAGTGGTGGGACGGGAGGAGTACGAAATGGTC
>JAJYCN010000126.1 GCA_021778335.1 Acidobacteriota bacterium
TCGAGAGCCGCAAGCTTGGAGTGCGGCTAGCTCTTGGGGACCGACACGGTGATGTTGCGGAACCTGAGGCCGCCGGTGTGGTCGCCCTGAATATAGAACGGTCCGGGTTCGCCCTCGTTTGCATCGCGCGCACCTCCGGTGATGCCGTCGATCACTTTATGGTCAATGACTGTCACGCCGTCGCGCACCACCGACACCGTCCGCCCGACCAGGGTGACGTCAAAGGTCTCCCAGGTTCCGGGGTGGCGCGGTAATTCCTTTGGCGTGATGCGGCCGTAAATGGAACCCATGCGGCGCTCGGGCGGGTTGTTGGCGAGCGGCTCGTATTCCAACTGCACTTCGTACCGGCCGCGGAGATAGAAGCCGCTGTTGGCGTCGTCCGGGCAGTTCACTTCGAAATGGACCTTGAAGTCAGTGAACGAGCGAGTCGTTCGGAGGTTGTCGCCGTGAGCCGTATTTACGAGGTCGCCGTTTTGGACGACCCAATGGCTGTTGGCGGGATTGCCAATCGGTTCCCAGCCATCGAGGTTCTTGCCGTTAAACAGCGGTTCGGACGCGGTCCACGCTTTGGGCGCCGGACGATCGAGTTTCGGGGCGCGCACCCCAACGATCGGCGTCGATTCACTGCCATGCTTCATGACGCCGGTGAGCTTGTCGCCGTGGGCTTCGAGTTCCCAGGTGTCCGCCGGGCGATTCCGGTTCGGGTTCGCCTCCTCGACCGTGAGGATGAGCTTGCCGCCCTCGATCTTTACTTCGTCTTGCTTCAATTGGCGGACGTTGCCGCCGGTCGGTTGATACCAGACATCGAGCGCGCCGCCCTTTTCGCTGATTCCGAGCCAGGAGGCGCGGTGGAATCCGGGAGCAAGGTTGAAATCCCAATGCCCAACAAATGAACTTCCTTGCGGCCGGGCATACCCACCGGCAATCGACACGCACACAACGAGTGCGCCAAGCAGGATCGTTCTCATAGCTGGCAGTTTACTACTACAGGCAATTCCGAATCAGGAATTCGGTGGAAACCGAACCGCGGCAGCGGCGCATTTGGAGCAAGATTCACCTATGTCGTCGAACGTCTCCCTCGCGCCGCTGTAATCGATTCGAGCCTTGCCCGCAGCGTTTGCTTCAGTGGCGCCATGCTGGTGTCGCTTGCCAGATTGTGTAGCTCGCGTGGGTCCTTCGCGTAATCGTACATTTCTTCCCCCTTGGCGCCTTCGTTCCAGAAGGTGTAGCGATAGCGCTCCGTCCGGATCGAGTAGCCTCGCACCTGCCGTGCGGCAGGCGGGTGAACCTGCGTGACCGCCGGATGGTCCCAGCGCGCGTTTGGGTTCTTGAGCAGCGGCATCAAGCTTCGCCCGTGTAGATAGGCCGGCCGCTGCAAGCCACAGAGTTCCGCCACCGTGGGATATATGTCGATGTGCTCGGTAGTCCGCAGGCAGCCTTGGCCGCGCGCTTCCACACCCGCCCCCCCGATCATCAGGGGCACGCGCGCTGCCGGCTCGAATAGCGTCTGCTTCATCCACTGGCCGTGCTCACCCAGGTTGTAGCCGTGGTCCGCCCAGAACACCAGCGTGGTGTTGCGCGCCAGATCCAGACGATGAAGTGCGTCGAGCAACCGGCCGATCTGAGCATCGAGGAAACTGATGCTGGCGAAGTAGGCCCGGATGGCGTCGCGGCGTTGGGGCACCGTCATGTTCCAGTTGGCCGGCTGGGTGAAATACGCGAAGTCCGGTGCGATCTTCATTTCGCTTTCTTCGAACGGCGGCGCCTGGATGCGTTCGATGGGATATAGATCGAAGTACTTGCTCGGCACGATCCACGGGCAATGCGGCTTGTAGAAGCCCGCTCCCAGGAACCAAGGCTCATTGCGATGCTTTTCCATCATCGCGATCACGGCGTCCGCGACCATATAGTCCGTGTGCTGATCGTCGCCGGCTTCCGATGGGTGAAACGCGATTGTCGAGCCGAGGTTGTGCCGCTCCGGCGTGTAGCAGGTGACCTCCGGCTCTTCCTTCGTGTGATCCACTCCGGCGGGATTCACCACTTCCTGCCAGCTTGCCGGATCGTCCAACCCGCTCGTGCCGATCTGCCCAGGGTTGCCGTAATGATAGATCTTGCCCACACGCGCCACGAAGTATCCGTTCTTCTCGAACAACTGCGGCAGCGCCACCGTGTCAGGGATCGCTTCGCGAAACCGAGTGCGGTTGTCATAGACCCTGGTGGTGTCCGGCGCCATGCCGGTCATCAGCGAGCTGCGCGACGGATTGCAGAGGGGATATTGACAGTAATGATGGTCGAACCGGACGCTCGCCGCGGCCAGGCGATCGAAATTGGGCGAATGTACAACCGGGTTTCCGTAGCAACGCAAGCGGTTGCTCAAATCGTCCGACGCGATAAACAGGACGTTCCGTTTGGCGGGCGGCGCCGCCTTGATCATCGGGGCGGTCATCCCGCTTATCGCAGCGCCCAGAAACTGGCGGCGGGAGGTGGGTGGAGTCGCGTGGTTCCGGTTTCGCATTTCATGATTATCCTCCCAGGGCAACCTTGCCGGCGACGAGGAGCTTGCTTCAAGGAAGCCCAGGCCGAATGTGTCCACAGTGGCCTTCAAGCCATCTAGGCCGTCGAATTCAACGATCAGTTGTCGGATAACAGAGAATCTCAATCCTGTGGGCAACGCTATTATGGGCACACGCTGGATGGAACCAGTCGACTCCCGGTCCTCACCGGACCTCAAGATCGCGCTGTTTCGCTCGCTCTTCCGGGGACGCGACGACGTCTATCCGCGCCGATTCGAAAGCCGCCGGACAGGGAATTCCGGATACGCTCCCGCATGCGGGAACGAGTGGGTTCCCGGCATCTGCGAGAAACCGCGAATCAAGTGCGCAGATTGCCCGCACCGCCGGTTCCTGGCGGTCACCGATGACGTGATCAGGTGGCACCTATCGGGTCGTGACGATACCGGACAACCTTTCGTCGCCGGCGTCTACCCGATGCTCCTGGACGAGACGTGCTATTTCCTCGCCGCGGATTTCGACAAGGAGGGCTGGCGGGATGACGCGGCCGCCTTTGTCGCGACGTGCCGCCGCATGAATCTGCCCTGTGCCTTGGAACGCTCACGCTCGGGATGCGGCGCCCACGTGTGGCTCTTTCTTGAAGAGGCTCTTCCGGCCGCATTGGCACGCAAGCTCGGCTCTTTGATTCTGACCGACACCATGGAGCGCCGTCCCGAAGCCGGTTTGGATTCCTACGATCGCTTCTTTCCTAACCAGGACACGCTGCCCCGGGGCGGATTCGGCAACCTGATCGCCATGCCTCTACAGAAGCAGGCGCGCGAACGGAGTAACAGCGTGTTCCTCGACGACGATCTTAATCCGCAGACGGATCAATGGGCGTTTCTCTCCTCGGTCGGAAAGATTCCCCGCGCGCATATTGAAGACCTCGTACGCCACGCTGAACGCTCCGGTAATGTCGTCGGGGTCCGGTTTCCGCTCGTCGAGGAAGATGAGTCCGAACCTTGGAACGCGCCGCCATCGCGCCGCCGGAAAGATCCTCCGATCGCTGGCGAGTTGCCGCGGGAGCTGGAACTCGTGCTGGGGAATGAGATCTATATCGCCAGAGAGGGTCTCCCGCCCGCCCTGCGAAATCGCCTGCTCCGTGTCGCCGCCTTCCAGAATCCCGAGTTCTACAAGGCGCAGGCTATGCGGTTGTCGACCCGCGGTAAACCGCGAGTGATCTCCTGCGCCGAAGAGCATTCGCATCACATCGGCCTTCCCCGAGGCTGCATGGACGATGTGCGGAAGTTGCTCGCGGACCTTGGGATCAAATCGACCATACGGGACGAGCGCAACCCGGGTCAGCCAATCGAAGTCGCATTTGCAGGAGAACTGCGGCTGGATCAGCATGCGGCGGCAGAGGCGATGTGCGCCCACGACATCGGAGTATTGGCCGCGACCACGGCCTTCGGGAAGACCGTGATTGCGGCCTGGCTGATCGCGCGGCGCGGCGTGAATACGCTCGTGCTCGTCCACAGGCAGCAACTGCTCGAACAATGGGTCGACCGATTGTCGTCATTTCTGAACATTCCGGCGGTCTCCATTGGGCGAATCGGCGGCGGGCGCCGCAAGCCGCGCGGGACAATTGACGTCGCGCTCATCCAGAGCCTCGTTCGAAAGGGAGTTGTGGATGATTGCGCCGGAGAGTACGGACACCTCATTGTCGACGAGTGCCATCACCTGTCGGCGCAGAGCTTCGAACAGGTTGCGCGCCGTGCGAAAGCGAAGTTCGTCGTAGGATTGTCGGCGACGGTCGCGCGAAAGGATGGGCGCCACCCGATCATCTTTATGCAATGCGGCCCGGCGCGCTACCGGGTGAACGCAAAAGCGCAGGCGGCACTGAGGCCGTTCGAGCACACGGTCATCGTCCGTCCCACGGGTTTTCATTCGAAGCGCGGACCGGATCCCGACCGGCGAAACGAGTTTCTTTCGCTCTCCAAGGAACTGATTGAGGACGAGGAGCGCAACCGACTGATATGCGAAGATGTGATCCGCGCTGTTCGCGAGGCTCGTTCGCCCCTCGTTCTGACGGAGCGCAATCGGCACTTGGATGCCCTGGCCGCGCAGCTCTCCGGGAGCGTCGGCCACCTGGTGGTGCTGCGAGGCGGCATGGGGAGGAAGGAAACCGAGGCTGTCGCCGCGCGCTTGGCGCGGATTCCGGGCGATGAGGAGCGCGTCCTTCTGGCCACGGGCAAGTATATCGGGGAGGGATTCGACGATCCGCGCCTCGACACGCTGTTCGTCACGCTGCCTGTATCATGGCGCGGGACGGTGGCGCAGTACGTCGGCAGGCTGCACCGGCTGCACGACGCAAAGCGCGAAGTGCGGGTGTACGACTACGCGGATCTCGATGTTCCGATGCTGGCCCGTATGTTCGATCGGCGCTGCCGCGGATACGAGGCCGTCGGATACGCGATCGTCCTGCCTGCGAGCGCCGTTTCCGGATGGCCCTCTGATGTTCCGCTGCCTGCCGACCCAGCGTGGAAGGGCGAGTACGCGGCGAGTGTGCGGAGGCTTGTCCGGGATGGTGTCGAATCGCCGCTCGCAACGTTGTTTGTCGGCGCGGCGCGCCCGCTGCCTCCGGATGCGGCGCAGGGCGTGGATCGTGCACGCAGCGCAACCGAGGCCTTTCTATACCGGCGCCTTCAAACGTTAGCGGTCACCGCGGGACGTTTTCGATTGAACGCGGTCCTGGCGATCCCGTTTGACGGATCGAGCGGCATGGAGGTAGATCTGCTGTGCGACAAGCCGCGCTTGGTCGTCGAACTCGACGGTCCACAGCACCTCGGGGACCGCGATGCGTATCGCCGCGACCGGCGCAAGGACCGATTGTTGCAGGAGAACGGTTATATGGTTCTGCGCTTCCTCGCCGGCGACGTCGCGAAGGATCTGGACGCGGTGCTGGACGCGATCCTGCGTGTTCTCGCAAATCGCCGGTAGACATTTCCATTGAATCCGTCCGGCTGCGACGGGGACTTCTGGCTTACGCTGGGCGGGAAGAGCCCCAACGGTATCCAGGACGAAGTGTGCCGCGGCTTGCTCGCGGACATGTTCGAATCCCTGTACGATGCCCGGTGGGCCATCGTCGAAAGCCAGTCCAATGTGGCCTTTCCGCTTCTCCGAAGGGCATTCGAATCCATCTCACTGCTTGCCGCCGGTGCCGTGGGTGCTGGTCTGGCCGCGACTTGGGCGCCCGGCAAGGAAGTCCCCTACTTCAGTGAAGGAGCACACTCCAACCGTGATTTAGTGCCCATCCGGTTCCTCGCGAAAGGGAGTCAATTTGTCCTGAGCGCCATCGGAAGGCCGGACCTTCTGGTTTTTTGCGATCACCTCCGGCATCACCTAAGTCTGTGGTTCTGGTCCTACGCAGCCGTGACGTTTCACTATCGCGAGTTGACGGATCTGGGCTACGGCCAGAAATACCTCAAGGCTGCGTCCGACGCGAAAGAAGTCCGCAAAGCGCTCCTGAACGACATCCGCCGATTGCGCTCAAATCCGTCAGCCCGTTGGAGGGCGGTGCCGCCACGAGGCGCAGTAGCAGCCGGCGCGTCCGGGCGCACCGTGGGCGGCGGTGGCGCGAAGGCCGGCGCATTCCGCGCGCATCGACTGATGGCACGCAGGCGTGACCGGGAGACTTTGCGGCACAAAGGACTGGTGGGACTTGCTTTGAAACTAAGGACTTGTTCGGCTCCTCGATCGCGACATTGCAAGAAATAGATACTCTCGACGCGCCGATAGGTGTCTGGAAACCATTGATTTGCAGTATAGTTCGGTAAATTAGCCATACCAAGCCGGACCGGCTCCCGACATTTTCCGAACTTGCCTCTCTGATTGCTACGGCGGTTGACACTTTGTGAAGCGCACCGTAACATCGGCTCATGGGACCGATCTCGGAAACCTAACGTTACATCGTCCGCTCGGCGGGGGTGCGGAGCGGTAATGCCATCGTGGTAGGCACCCGAATTGCGGTTCACGATGTCATTGGCTTGCTTAAGAATGGCGAAACGTTTGAAGCGATGACGGCAGACTGCTACCCGAAACTCACCCGAGCCCAGGTTTACGAGTGCCTCGCCTATTTTGAAGACCACCGAGGGGAGATCGACTTGCTCGTTGCCCGGCAAATGGCGCGCGCGTCTGAGTGAAGTTCCTGCTCGATCACGATGTGCCAGAGAATCTGAGCTACTTGCTCGAACAACTCGGTCACGATGTCACCCTTTTGCGTGAAGTCCTTCCGCAAAACGCCTCGGACGAAGCGGTGCTCCAATTCGCCAACGACGGTGGCAGCGTGCGCTTGACTCGCAACCGCGACGACTTTCTCCACCTCGCAACACAGAAACCTCATCGAGGGATCGTCATCCGCCGCCGGACGCGAGCTGCCGAGCGGGCAGCGTTGTTTCGACTCCTGGAGCGCGCCTGAGAGAGCGGCATCCACAAGAACGTCAACTTCGCCTGAGCCAGTCCGTAGGCCGGTTGGCGATTTGCCAGATCTTAACGGTTGAGTGGGAGAGATTTGTATGCAGGTCGGGCCGCCGGCTGTTGATCAAAAAGGGGGCAGACCCTGATCTCAGGATTGGTAAAACAATCTTAGAAGATAACGTTTTGACCGACTCTGAGATCCTTTTGGGCTTGCCCCTGGAATTGGCGTGGAGCCCGGAATTCGCGTAGAGCCCGTAGAGCCCGAAACATTGGCTCAATTCCCACCTGACACATGGACGACGGGTTGGTCAACTGACGAAACTCCAGGTTATTGAAAACACGATGTTTGACCCATGCTCAGCCGATGGCGCGGCGGAGGGCATGCACGGCGTGTAGCCGTGAATCCACAGATCCTGGACCAGTATGGTGAAGTCTTAATGTCTGGACTGGCGGGCGGATCGGATAAACTTGGAGCAGGCGTGCGTATGACTAAGGAGTTCGTGCATCGTCGGGATGGGAGCTTTTACCTGATAGGGAGCCGAGTGCCCCTTGCCCACCTCGTGCGCGAATTCCAGCGCGGCGAATCCCCGGAAGCGATTCGGTCCCATTACCCAACGCTCAACCTGGAGCAGGTTTACGGCGCCATCACCTTCTACTTGGGTAATAAGGGCGAAGTGGAGAAGGACGTGGAGGAGCGCGAACGTGAAGAGGACACCTTCACCGCGACTCACCCCGCGCAGCCGGAAATCAAAGAGAAGTTCGAGCGCATGCGGCAGCAAATGCTGTCACGACGAAGTTGACGGATGATCCGCTTCCTGGCAGATGCCAGTCTGCACGACGCGATCGTGAGCGGGTGTCGGCGGCGTGAGCCGGCAATGGACTTTCTCTCGGCGAATGAGGCCGGACTGGAAGGGGTGCCCGATCCAGCGGTCCTGGCCTTAGCCGCCGAGCAAGACAGAATTCTCGTCACTGCCGATCTCAGGACGATGCCGCAACACTTCGGTGACTTTCTTGTTTCGCACGGCTACTGTCCAGGCGTTTTCCTGGTGAAACAGCGCTCACCACTCGCCGAAGTGATTGATGAACTGGTGTTGGTGTGGGCAGCTTCGGATACGGACGAGTGGAAAAATCGGATTCTGGATATCCCGCAGTAGGAAAACGGACATGGACCGAACCGCTTTTGGATTCTATCCAACGTCGGCTCGACGACCTCGTCAGGGGTATCAGATCGGGGCTTAGACTCAATTTCGATGGTGCCGGCGTCCGCCTTGAAGACGACCTGCCGGATTGCGCATTGAAGAGCGGCCTCTTCTTCTTTGGACGTAAGGCCCGTCTGTTCAATACCTGCTGCCTGCAGTACGGCGCTTTCGAGTTCGTGCGCACCCACCAAAACACCCTTGCACGGTTCGCGGCCTCCGGCGGTTGAGCGGCAGCGGTAATACCGATAAACAATAGAGCCGCGCCGAATCGTGTGCGTGTTCAGGGGCCGGCCACATGCACCGCAGCAAGCCAAACCCAACAAGGGCCATGGCATTGGAGGTTTTGCACGCCCCGGTTTGCGCGTATGCCGATCGGCTAAGAATTGTTGAACCTTGTCGTAGAGGTCCTTCGTGTTCAGTCCGTCATGACAACCCTTGCGAAATCCACGTCCGTCGAGGATCAGGCCGGCTTAAACATAGTTCGTCAGCGTAAAGTGTACTTGGCGCGCTGTCCGCCGGCCGTCGTTTCGCGTTCGCCACCCCATGGTATTGCCGAGAGCCGCAATCGTGGAGGGGGCATCTTCGCAGCCGCCCACTCAAACATCCGCGTTACGACTTCGGCTTCCTGAGGCATCACCACCAATTGCTTTGCGCGAGGGTCCGCTGTGTAGCCGAATGGCACCGCCCCGGCCACTCTCCCACCGTGCGATCTAAGATATGCCCGCGCTTCGGCCATCTGAGAAGCGGTCATCTCCCGTTCGAATTCCGCGACTGACGCCATCACATTCAGCATCATGTGATCCAGGGCTGCCTCGCCGAGCAGCGGTGATCCCAAGATGGTCAGCCCTATGTTGTTGTCTCGGAGTTGCTGGGACAGATTCACGAAGTCTCGGAGGTTCCTTGAAAGGCGATCAAGCCGGCAGATGATGATGCCGTCAACCCCGCCGGATCGGATCAACCCCTGGAGAAGCTTAAATCCGGGCCTGTCGAGGCTGGCGCCTGAGTAGCCCTCGTCGTCAAACCGGCCGTCGACCAGAACCCACCTGGCACCTCGTTGCGAGCGGACGAATGCCTCGCACTGGTCGAACTGAACCTGGCAGGATGAAAGACCATTATGGGTGTCTACAGACTGGCGGGTGTAGATTGCGCAACGAACCAGCATTCGGAGTGGCGTCAATTCGGCGTCAGGTTTGGCCTAGAGCCATAGAATTGGCTCCTCAGGTAGGACTCGAACCTACAACCCTTCGGTTAACAGCCGAATGCTCTACCATTGAGCTACTGAGGAGCAGTGCGGAAGGACTACCCTCTGATTACACCAAAGCCCACCGGATGGTGTCAAATAGTTGCGTATGCCTCGTTCGAACTGGCTTTTCGCAGCCCTCATCTGCTTTCCCGCGGCGCTCGCCGCGCAAAGTTCTTTCGCCCTTCACAGCGGTGACACCGTCGTCTTCTACGGCGACAGCATCACCGATCAACGCCTCTACACCACCTTTGCCGAAACCTATGTCGTCACGCGTTTCCCCTCGCTGCGCGTGCGCTTTGTCCACTCCGGTTGGGGCGGCGACCGCGTCACCGGGGGAGGCGGCGGGCCGATCGATCTGCGCCTGCATCGCGACGTCTTTCCCTTCAAACCCACCGTCGTCACCATCATGCTCGGCATGAACGACGGCCACTACCGCTCCTACGATCAATCCATCTTCGACGTCTACGCCAACGGCTACCGGCACATCGTCGACTCGATCGAGGCCGCGCTGCCCGGCGTCCGCATCACCGCCATCGAGCCCTCTCCCTACGACGACATCACGCGTCCGCCTACGTTCGAAGGCGGCTATAACGCCGTGCTGAAGCGCTACTCCCAGTTCGTCCGCGAACTCGCCGCAAGCGACCACCTCACCGACGCGGACTTCAACACCCCAGTCGACGCCATGCTCGAAAAGGCCAAAGCGAAGGACCCGGCGCTCGCTCAGAAGATCCTGCCGGATCGCGTTCACCCCGGCCCCGGCGGCCATCTCATCATGGCCGAGGCGCTGCTCGAATCCTGGCACGCCCCTTCGCTTGTCGCCCGCACCGTCATCGACTCCCAATCCGCTTCCGTCACAGAGTGCGACAACTGCTCCGTCTCCAACCTCGCCCACAACGGCGCCCTCACCTGGACCGAAACCGACAAATCGCTCCCGATGCCGATCAACTGGAAAGACCCCGTGGTCGCGCTCGCGGTCAACTCTTCCGACTTCGTCTCCGCCCTCGACGACGAAACCCTCCGCGTCACCGGCCTTGCCTCGGCCCGCTACGCCCTCAAAATCGACGGCGCGGACGTAGCCACCTTCACTTCCGACCAGCTAGCCTCCGGCGTCAACCTGGCCGAATACGACACGCCCATGTCGCGCCAGGCCGCCACCGTGCACTCGCTCACATTCAAGCACAACGACATTCACTTCGCCAGTTGGCGCCTCGTCCAGGTCGCGCTCGATGGGGACGGCTTTGACGACGCCCCCGCTCAGGCCGCGCTCGACCAACTCGAAGACCAGGTCATCCTCGCGCGGTACCTCGCCGCGCAGCCTCTGCCGCACTCCTTCGCTCTGGCGGCCGCACAGTGAAGTTCGACGTCTCTCATCCGGAAATCGCCGCCGTCGTTCAGGCCGCTCTCGCGGAAGACATCGGCCCGGGCGACGTCACCACGGAATTATGCGTCGGCGCCGGCCGCCTCGCACACGGCCGTTTCATTGCGCGCGAGCCGATGACGCTGGCCGGCATCGAACTCCTTCCGCTCATCTATGAAACCGCGAGGGAAAGCGCGGGAGGCGAAATCGAAATCGACCTCCTGCACGCCAGCGGCGATGCGGTCGCACCCGGCGAAGCGCTGGCCGAGGTCCGCGGCGAGGCTCGCCGTCTGCTCACCTGCGAACGCGTCGCGCTGAATTTCCTGCAGCGGCTGAGCGGAGTCGCCACCCTCGCGCATCAGTTCGTCGAACGCACCGCCGGTACCCAATGCCGCATCCTCGACACGCGCAAAACCACCCCGGGCCTTCGCCGCCTGGAGAAAATGGCCGCCGCGGCCGGAGGCGCCGTCAACCACCGCATGGGCCTTTACGACGCCGTGCTCATCAAGAACAATCACATCGCGGCGGCGGGGGGCGTACGCGCCGCTCTCGACCGCGCCCTCCTCGCCGGCCGCCCGGTTGAAATCGAAGTCCGCACTCAGGCCGAAATCGAGCAGGCGCTCGCCGGAGGCGCCACGCGACTTCTGCTCGACAACTTCACGCCAAGAGAGGCCGCCGCCGAAATCTGCTTCATCGCCGGTCGCGCCACCGTCGAAATCTCCGGCGGCGTCACGCTCGATACCGTCGCCGCCTACGCCGCCACCGGAGCCGATTTCATCTCCTCCGGCGCCATCACCCACTCGGCCCGAGCCGTCGACATCAATTTCCGCCTCGAACTCATCTAATTGGTAATGCCGTTCGACGTCGAAGCGATTCGCCTGAGCTTCCCCGGCCGCACCATCGAGTGGTCCGCCTCCACCGGGTCCACCATGCTCGTTGCCGCCCGCGCCGCCGCAGCCGGATGTCCCTCCGGCGCGGTCTTCGGCGCCGACGAGCAGACCGCCGGCCAGGGGCGCCTCGGCCGAAGCTGGCATTCCGAGCCCGACTTGGGGATCTACTTCTCGCTCGTCCTGCGCCTCAACCTTCCCCCGGCGCGCCTGCCTATCGTGACCCTTGGGCTCGGCCTCGCTGTCGCCGAAGCCATCAGCCGCGTCACGGACATCGCCTGCGACCTTCGCTGGCCCAACGACGTCATGGTGGCCGATCGCAAGTGCTGCGGCATCCTCGCCCAACTCGATAACAACGCCGTCATTGCCGGTATCGGCGTCAACGTCAATCACGCGTCCCTCCCTGAGCCGCTCGCACCCCTGGCCACCTCGCTCCGCATCGCCGGCGGCCGTCCCGTCTCCCGCGAGTCGCTGCTGGCCGCCCTGCTCGTCTCCATCGACACCCACACCGCCCTTGTCGAACGCGCAGGTCCGGAGCCCATCCTCGCCATGTTTTCCCGCGCCTCCAGCTATGTCAGCGGCCGCCGCGTCACCGTCGAGCAGGAAGGGCGCCTGCTCACCGGCACCACTGCCGGGCTCGACCCCTCCGGCTTCCTCCTCCTGCTTGAAGACAATGGCCGCCGCACGCTGATTCTCAACGGCGGCGTCCGTCCGGCCTGAGCGCTTCCATTGCGGTTACTCTGAGGAAAGCCAACCCATGCTGCTTGCTCTCGATGTAGGCAACACCAACGTCACGGTCGGCGTCTTCGACGGCCGCAAACTCACCAGCCATTGGCGCCTCGGCACCACGCGTGAACAAACCGCCGACGAGTGGGGCATCCTGCTGCGCAATCTCTTCGCGCTCTCCTCTCTCGACCTACGCCAGGTCCACGGCATCATCGTCGCGAGCGTCGTCCCTCCGCTCGATGGCCCACTCGCGCAGATGGCGGAGCGCTATTTCAACACCACCGCCATGTTTGTGGACTCTTCCACCGACACGGGCCTCACCATCCGCTACGACAACCCCCGGGACGTCGGCGCGGACCGTATCGTCAATGGCGTGGCCGCCTTCGACCACTACGGTGGCCCATGCATCGTCGTAGACCTGGGCACCGCCATCACCTTCGACGCCATCTCCGCCGAAGCCGAGTACCTCGGCGGCCTCATCGCCCCCGGCATCGGCATCGCCATCGGCGGCCTCTTCGCCAAAACCGCCCGACTGCCCATGGTTGACTTCCGCGCGCCCGAACGCCTCATCGGGTCGACCACTGTCGGCAGCATCCAGTCCGGCCTCTACTACGGCTTCATCGGCCTGATTGACGGCATCCTCGAACGCCTCATCGCGGAACTCGGCCCCCGCACCCGCACCGTCGCCACTGGCGGCCAGGCCCGCCTCATCCAGCCCGCCTCCCGCTATCTCAGCGCCGTCAATGAAGACCTCACACTCGAAGGCCTTGAACTCATCTGGGAGCGCAATCGCCCGCAATGACCGGCACCCATGAAGAAGATTCCTGGCAAGGCCGGAATTACTTCAACTACTTCACCGAGGTCGAAGAGCACTTCCAACGCGCCCGCGGCACCAGCCTGTTCCTGCTCTCGCCGCTCGACTGGGCTCTTATCGAAACCTGGAAGAACGCCGGCGTGCCGCTCGAAGCCGTTCTCCGCGGCATCGACGCCGCGTTTGAAAAATGGCGAGCCCGCCGCCAGCGCACGCAGGCCGTTAATTCAGTCGCCTACTGCGCTCAGGCCGTGCTCACCGAAGCCCAGGCCATGGCCGGCACTGCGCAGCACGCCGCCCGCGCCGCCGAGTCAAAAGCCCCCTTCCCGCTCGAAGATCTCCAGCGGCATCTCTCTTCCCGCGCCGCCGATCTTCGCGCCAAGCCGGGCTACGAAGAAATCGCCGCTTCCCTCGAACGCCTCGCTGCCTCCGCCGAAACCGAATACGCCGACCTCGAGGGGCTCGAGCAGCGTCTGGTGACCCTTGAACAAAAAGCCGCCGCTATCACCCGCACCCGCCAGTCGGAAGACGACCTCCTCCGCGTCCGGCAGGATCTCGACCGCCAACTCCGCCCTTACCGCGGCAAAATGACCACCGCCCAACTCGACCTTCTCGAACGCCACTACCTCGACCGCCGCCTCTTCGAAGACGTCGGCCTCCCCCGCCTCAGCCTTTTCTACCTGCGCTGACCTGCAACCCGGTGCTACACTCGCACGGTTGGCCTCCCTCTCCCCGCCTACCGCGACTCCCGTCCACGAGCCCGCCCGCTGGACGCTCGTCGCGCTGCTGACGGCGTCCATCTGCATCAACTACGCCGACCGCGGCAACCTCTCCGTCGGCATCGCGCAGATCATCCGCGAGATCCCGCTTACGCCCGCCGACGAGGGCCTCCTCTTTTCCGCATTTTTCTGGACCTACGCCTCTTGCCTTTTTCTCTCCAGCTTCATCATCGACCGCTTTCCCGTCACCCGCCTCTTCGCCGCCGGCTACGCTCTCTGGTCGCTCGCAACCGTTGTCACCGCCGCCGCCCAGGGCTTCGTCACGCTCCTTGTCCCGCGCCTCTTCCTCGGTGTCGGCGAATCCGTCGCCTATCCCTCGTATTCGAAAATTCTCGCCACGCGCTTCACCGAAACCGAACGCGGCACCGCCAACGCCTGGATCGACGCGGGTTCCAAAGCCGGACCCGCGCTCGGCGTCCTCGGTGGCGGCTTGCTGCTCCAATTCTTTGGCTGGCGCGGCATGTTCCTCATCCTCGGCGCCGCCGGTATGCTCTGGCTCATTCCCTGGCATCTCACCGTGCGCCGCGTCGCTTCCCTGGCGACGCCCCTGCCTGCCTCCCAACCCCCGCCGCCGCTGCTCGAAATCATCTCCCGCCGCGATGCCTGGGCCACGTTCCTCGGCCTGTTCGCTGGCAACTATCTCTGGTACTTCCTGCTCACCTGGCTGCCGCCCTACCTCGTTATGAAGCGCCACTACACGACGTACATGATGGCCTTCTACGGCTCACTTCCTTTCTGGGGCGTGGCGGCTTCGAGCCTCTTCAGCGGTTGGCTCTCCGACCGCCTGATTCTCGCAGGCGCTGACCCAAGCAGGGTCCGCCGCCGTTTCGGGGGCTACGGCCTGCTGGCCAGCGTCCTTCTGCTGCCTGCCTATCTCGCCCACAGCAACCGCCTCTCCATGATCCTTCTGGTCGCCGCCTGCCTGTCCTACGGCGCCTTCAGCTCAAACGTCTGGGCTATTACCCAGAGCCTGGCCGGTCCACGCGCCGCCGCCAAGTGGACTGGCCTTCAAAACGCCTTTGGAAACCTCGCCGGAGTCACCGCGCCTTGGGTCACAGGACAAATCCTGAATCGAACCGGTTCATTTTATTGGGCCTTTGCCACCGTGGCGGGAGTTGCTTTTTTTGGCGGTTTCTGTTACTTTTCTATGGTCCGCAGCATCAAAGAAGTAAACTGGAAGACAGAGTGACATTGCTTCCGGTTTTTTGGTAGACTATAGACTTACTAGTACGAAATTATGACTTTCGGGGTGACCTTCCTCCGGGTTGCTCCGAGCCCGATGGCTCCTGATGCTTGCGCATCGGGGGCCGGCCGGTGAGCATCCTCCTCCGAATGCTCACCGGCTTATCATTGTGTGCCGAGCATTTTCGACAGCTCGGGGGTGTAAGTCCCCTCTACAACCTGATGGAGGTGAAGTAGTAGCGAAGCGCAAGGGCGTCACCGCGAGGTGGGGTCTGAAAGAAGCGTGGAG